>CAZBBO010000021.1:24490-46587 GCA_964490345.1 uncultured Ferruginibacter sp. | reverse complement strand
AGTTTAAATTAAAAAATCTATTTTAAACTTGTAGGAAAAAGTCAGCCACCTACCGCATGATATAAAAAAAGCCTCTCAAAAATGAGAGGCCCTAACAATTTTAAGAAAGATTATCCTAAATACGCTTTAAGGGCGCCACTATAACGAGCCTTTTGTAAGCGCTTAATTGCCCGCTCTTTAATTTGGCGAATTCGCTCCTTAGTAAGGTCGTATTTTTGTCCAATTTGCTCAATGGTCACCCCATTTTCACCATCCAGACCAAAGAAAGCGGCAACGATTTCAGCTTCACGCGGGCTAAGCGATTTTAGAACCCGGCGGATTTCATTTTTTAATGAATCGTGCATTACGTCTTCGTCTGTTTCTGCACCACCTTTGAGCAAATCACCCATGGCTACATCTTCAGCTTCGTGTACCGGCGCATCCAATGAGGAGTGGCGGGTATTACTTTGGAAGATGTTGTTGATTTCGGTTACACTCATTTCCAACAACTCGGCTAATTCTTCTGTAGATGGCTCGCGCTCATGCTCTTGCTCAAAAGCCATATAAGCTTTGTTTGCTTTGTTGTAAGTGCCGATTTTGTTTTGAGGCAAACGTACCAGCCTACCCTGCTCGGCTAAAGCCTGCAAAATACTTTGGCGTATCCACCATACGGCATACGAAATGAATTTAAAACCTTTTGTTTCATCAAAACGCTGAGCAGCTTTAATCAAACCAAGATTTCCTTCATTAATTAGGTCACTTAGTGACAATCCCTGGTGTTGATATTGCTTAGCAACGGACACTACAAAGCGCAGGTTAGCCTGCACTAATTTGTCCAAAGCCCGTTGGTCACCCATTTTGATTTTTTGAGCCAAAATGGTTTCTTCCTCCGGAGTAATCATCGAAATCTTAGAAATTTCCTGCAGATACTTCTCGACTGCCTGAGAGTCGCGGTTAGTAATCTGTGTGGCGATTTTTAATTGCCTCATAGTATTGATTTAGTTTTTATAGACAGTTTTGGGGGAGGAAAAGTTGCACAAATGCAGCAATCGAACCAAAAAACCTTGTAACCTATGCAAAAGTAATACTCAAATTGCTCTTTTCATAACTTTTTGCAAAATTATTAATTATCTAACGATTGCAGAATTGCCGCAAATTTTGTTCCAAACTCATTTTAAGTATATTTGGCAGATGATGATTGATTTAAGATCTGACACAGTAACCCGCCCCTCTGCCCAAATGCTTGAGGCCATGATGAAGGCTCCGGTTGGGGATGATGTATTTGAGGAAGACCCTTCGGTAAATGAGCTTGAAAACTATGTTGCATCAATGTTTGGTATGGAAAAGGCATTATTTTGCCCGAGTGGTACCATGACTAATCAAATTGCCATAAAGTGCCACACCCAACCGGGAAATGAGGTTATTTGCGATGAAAGTGCACATGTTTATGTTTATGAAGGTGGCGGAATAGCATTTAATAGTGGTTGTCAGGTTAAACTAATAAAGGGAGATCGAGGCAGGATAACTGCTCATGCTATTAAAGAAGCCATTAATCCTGAAGATGTTCATCGTCCTGTTTCCACCCTTGTGTGTATTGAAAATACGGCCAACCGTGGCGGAGGCAGTATTTATGCTGGAGATGAGATTGACGCCATTGCAGCTCTTTGCCGGTCAAATGATATTAATCTCCATTTGGACGGTGCTCGATTATGGAATGCATTAATAGCTACCGGTCAAAGCGCACAATGGTTTGGCGAGCGTTTTGATAGTATTTCAGTATGCCTAAGTAAAGGCCTTGGTGCACCGGTAGGTAGTTTGTTAATTGGTAAAAATTCTTTTATTAAAAAGGCCAGGCGCTTCAGAAAAGTTATGGGTGGTGGTATGAGGCAGGCAGGCATGCTTGCCTCTGCAGGAAAATATGCTATTGAAAATAATTTTAACCGTATTTCTATTGATCATAATAATGCAAAACATGTAGCAGCTGTTTTGGCAACCCTCCCTTATATTGGAAAGATACTTCCTGTTGAAACGAATATTTTAATTTTTGAAGTGCAGCAACGTTTCTCCCCACAAACTTTTGTTGATGAGCTAAAACTATGGAATGTGCTTTGCCTTCCTGTATCATCAACCCAAGTAAGAATGGTATTCCATTTAGATATCACTGATGATATGATAAAAAAACTGGTAAAGTGTCTTCCCGAACTTTAGTTGTTTCTTTGCTTACAGAAAATGAAAGCCTATGTTTCCTCAAGTTGACCCTACTTCTACTTCTTCCTGGCAAGCTCTTTTACTACATCATGAAAAAATCCAAAAAGTGCAAATGAAGGATTTATTTGCCAAAGATCCATCAAGATTTAATCGGTATTCATTAACGTTGGAAGCGCTTTTATTTGATTATTCAAAAAACAAGATTGTTGATGAAACGATAACATTATTGTTACAACTGTTTACATCATGTAAAGTTGATATGGCTATAAAAGCCATGTTTTCCGGTGAGCTAATAAACGAAACTGAAAATCGTGCTGTGCTGCATACTGCATTAAGAGATTTCACCTCTGATAAACTTATAGTGGATGGCATTGATATATTAGTGGATGTGAGAAGGGTTCAAAAGCAAATGAAGGATTTCTGTTTCAGGTTACATAGCGGTGAATGGAAGGGATTTTCGGGTAAGCCTATCCGTTATATTGTAAATATTGGTATTGGTGGTAGCGACCTTGGCCCGGTAATGGTAACTGAAGCATTAAAGCCTTATACGATTTCAGGTATTAAAGCCTTTTTTGTAAGTAATGTAGATGCCACCCATTTAGCGGAAACCTGTAAGCAAATAAATGCAGATGAAACCCTTTTTATTATTGCCAGTAAAACATTTACTACCCAGGAAACAATGGCTAATGCACATTCTGCACGGCAATGGCTTTTGCAGCAGGGCGCATTGGAAAAAGATATTGCTCGTCATTTTGTAGCCGTTAGTACCAATGAAGCAGGAGTTAAGGCCTTTGGGATAGCACCGGAAAACATGTTTGTGTTTTGGGATTGGGTAGGTGGCAGATATAGCTTATGGAGCGCAATCGGTTTATCTATAGCCTGTACCATTGGATACGAAAACTTTGAACAACTTTTACGTGGCGCACATACTGCTGATTGCCATTTTGCAAAATCCCCTCCGGAGAAAAATATTCCTGTTATCATGGCATTATTAGGAATTTGGTATCGTAATTTCTTTGGTTGTACTTCAGAAGCGATTCTTCCTTATGACCAATATATGCATCGCTTCTCTGCTTATTTTCAGCAAGGAAACATGGAAAGCAATGGGAAGCATGCTTCAAGGAATGGAAAGAAGGTTGGTTACTCTACCGGGCCTGTTATATGGGGTGAACCAGGAACGAATGGACAACATGCATTTTATCAATTGCTACATCAGGGCACAGATATTATTCCTTGTGATTTTATTGCACCTGCACAATCTCATAATCCTTGGGGGAATCATCATCAATTACTATTGAGTAATTTCTTTGCACAAACTGAGGCTTTGATGGTAGGTAGCACCCATACAGACATCAACAGAGTGTTTGAAGGCAATCGGCCAACAAATTCATTTTTGTTAAAAAAGATAACCCCCTATTCATTAGGAATGCTTACTGCATTATATGAGCACAAAATTTTTGTACAAGGTGTGATTTGGAATATTTTCAGTTTTGATCAATTTGGTGTTGAGTTGGGTAAGGTTTTGGCAAAAAATGTGCTAAAAGATATGGAACATGACGAAGTGGTTACAACGCATGACTCATCAACCAATGGATTGATTAATTTTTGGAAAAAGATGCGGGAATAAAAAAGCCTCTTAAAAAGAGGCGCTTTTAAATTACCATTTATCAACTTCTTCCGTGTTGCTGTTTGGTGCTGGTGGTTCTTCAGAACCGCTTGGCACTTGTTGCTCATCGGTTGTTGTAGATGCTTCTGTAGTTGTGCTATTACTCACCCCATCACCTTCATAAGGAGTATCATGGTTGAATGCATCAAAATCAAAATCAGGCATCAATTCTGTTTTTACAAAATCAACAGCCTCATTCAATCCTTTAATGAATTTGTTAAAATCTTCTTTATACAAAAAGATTTTATGTCTGTCGTAACCATCCGAATCGAAGCGCTTACGACTTTCAGTAATAGTTAAATAATAGTCACTCCCTTTAGTTTCACGAACATCAAAGAAGTAAGTCCTACGTTTTCCGGCTTTGATTCTTTTACTATAAACGCTGTCCGGTTTTTTGTCATTGTTTTCGTACGCCACAAATTAGTTTTTTAGAAGTGTTATTTTTAAAGGAAGCAAAGATAAAGTTGTTTTTGAGATTACAAAATTCTATTGATAATCTATTGATTTTATTCGTTTTCAGAGTCATTTTCCTGCTGTTTTCGATAAAGTCGGGCATAAAGACCATTTTGAGCTAATAAAGACTCATGTGTTCCATCTTCTACTATTTCTCCATTATCCAATACCAGAATCCGATGAAATGGCATTAATGAAAAGATTCGATGGGTTACCATAATTGTGGTTTTACCCTGAATATATTTTTCCAGTGCCTGTAATATATTCTTTTCGGTTTCGCTATCCACTGCACTCAAGCAGTCATCAAAAATAAATATTGCTGCATTTTTTAAAAGTGCTCTGGCAATAGAGGTGCGTTGTTTTTGCCCGCCGCTAAGGGTTACTCCTCTCTCTCCGATTATGGTATCCCAGCCCTGTGGAAATTTTTCAATTTCATTTAATAAGGCCGCATTCTTTGCTGCTTCCATAATTTGATTTGAAGTGGCAGTACTGCTTCCAAAACGGATATTGTTTTTAATGGTATCGCTAAACAGGAATATTTCTTGAGGTACATAGGAAATATTATTTCGCAAATAAGAAATTTCATATTGGTTGATGGGTATTCCATCTAACATAATATCACCGATGGTTGGGTCCATCATGCGTAAAATCAATTGAACAAGTGTACTTTTCCCTGATCCGGTAGGCCCAATTATAGCCACGTGTTCACCGGGCTTGATATGGATATTGATATTTTTAAGTGCTACAATTCCACTATGAGGATAAGTTAATGTGGTATGATTAAAATGGATATCACCGCGGATTGGAGGCGTTATCGGGCTTTCATTATTACTAATAGCCGGCTGAGTATTTAAAAATTCATTTATTCGTCGCTGTGAGGCTATCGCACGTTGAGTCATGCTGGCTGTCCATCCAATTGCACTAACAGGAAACGTAAGCATTTGTATGTACATTACAAATTCAGCAATTTTCCCCACAGAGGCCCCCTTTACTCCATTGATTACATCTATACCACCCACCATTACAGCAATTAAAGTACTCAATCCTACCAATAGTGCCATGCTGGGGAAATATATAGCCTCTGTTTTTGCTAAGCTTAATGCTTGAGTACGATATTCCTCACTATGCTTTTCAAAATGATCTTCCATTGATTTTTCTTGCACGTAAGATTTAATTACTCTTATTCCCGAGTAAGATTCCTGTGCATTGGCAGTGAGCGTACTTAGCAAGGCTTGAATTCGTTCACTTTTTCGATTAATGATACTGTTTACAAAATAAATGGAGATTGCCAACAAAGGAAGAGAGGATAATGAAATTAAGGTTAGTCTTGCATCCGAACGGATCATAAAATATACACTAAAGCCAATAACAGCAGCCAGGTTAATAAAATACATAATGGCGGGGCCGGTATAAGAACGCACACGACTAACGTCTTCGGATATTCGATTCATCAGATCGCCTGTAGTGTGTGTTTTATAAAATTCTCGATCAAGTAATTGATAGTGCTCAAATATTTCATTTTTTTGATCATATTCAATCAGTCTGCTCATTACAATAATGGTCTGCCTCATCATAAACAGAAAGAATCCACTGATGAGGGCGGTAATGAGCAAAACAATTCCACCGGCAAAAATCTTTTTCTTAAAATCAAAGGCTTCAAAAGCTACAATTAGTTTCTTTACTAAAAAATCATAATCAGAAAGGGATGCTACTGAAGGAGATTGGTTTGAGGAGTCAAGCGTTTGAACTACTGTATTAATGATATAGCCGGTAATTTGAGGCGCTAATATTCTGAAATAATTAGTAAGGATTACAAATACAATACCTAATGATAGATGCCAGCGGTAACGCCAAAAAAATTTATTGAGTGAAGCCAATGTATGCACCATGCAAAGCTAATACACATAGGCATAATCTCCACATTTCAATGGGAATCATTTAATACATGATTTTTATGCTAACATCATTAATTTTGATGTTATGAAAAATAGAATTAAACCCATATTTGGACTCTCTGCAATACTCTTTTCCCTTCTTTTGATTGGAGAAGGATGCACTACTTCTAAGCGGCTGGTGGCTACGCCGGGAAAGGTAAGAGTTACTTTTATCCAAATGAATGATGTATATGAAATAGCCCCATTGGCCGGAGGAAAGGTTGGCGGTATGGCACGCGTAGGATATTTAAGTAAAAAAATTAAAGCGGCAAATCCCAACAGTTTTTTAATTATGGCAGGAGATTTTTTAAGCCCATCTATTTACAATACATTAAAAGTAGATGGAGTTCGTGTACGCGGTCGCCAAATGGTGGATGTGATGAATGCTGCAGGTACTGATTATGTAATGTTTGGCAACCATGAATTTGATATTACCGAAAATGAATTGCAGCAGCGAATAAATGAATCAAAGTTTAAGTGGATTTCGTCTAATACCTTTCAAAATGTAAACGGTAAACAAAAACCTTTTAATGTGATTGAAAATGGGGTTGTGGCACCCATGCCTGAATACCGCTTTGTTACTGTAAAGGACCCTGATGGAACTTCAGCAAAAATCGGATTCATTGCTGTTACCTTGCCTTTTAATAAAGCAGATTATGTAATATATACAGACCCACTATCCACCGCTGTAGAGGTATATAATCGAATTAAAGACTCTTGTGATGTAGTTGTTGCTATTACCCATCAGGCCATGGAAGATGATATCCGTCTTGCAGAGCGTATTCCTCAGCTTGGAATGATTATGGGTGGGCACGAACATGATATGCGCATACAACTTGTGGGCAATGTATGGATTACCAAAGCACATTCTAATGTTAGAACTGTTTATATAAATGAGATGATTATAGACAAAGCAACTGGTATTGTAGAAGTTAGACCCAAACTCACACCTATTGACGACAAAATTCCATTTGACAGTATAACCGAAGTTGCCGTGCACCGTTGGGTAAGCAAGGCTAATGCAAATTTTACCTCGTTGGGTTTTGATCCTAATAAAGTTATTTTATCCTCAGGCGAACCACTAGAAGGCCGTGAATCATTGGTTAGAAGTAAGAGTACAAACCTTACCCAATTAGTAGTTAAAGCAATGGAATATACAGCTCCCCTATCTGAAGTAGCCATTGTTAATTCGGGTTCAATACGAGTAGATGATGTGCTTCAAATGCCGCTTACTCAATATGATATTTTGCGTACCATGCCTTTTGGTGGATCTTTAGTAGAGGTTGAAGTTAAAGGAGATCTATTAAAGCGCATCCTTACTATTGGTGTAAAAAATAGAGGCACCGGTGGTTTCTTGCAGTTTTCAACTAAGATAACTACTGATAGTGTAAGCGTTTGGAAAATTAATAATGTGGATATTGATGATAATAATTGGTATAGAGTTGTTTTCTCTGATTTTCTGTTAACAGGAGGTGAATCCAATTTGGGCTTTTTAACCATGGATAATCCGGGAATAAGAAAGGTAACAGTAAGTGAAAATCCGGTAAAGCCCGGAATGGCAGATATCAGACTGGCTATTGTTAACTATTTATCTCGTTAAAGATTTTTATTTCGAAGAGTTGTTAAATTTCTTAATGATATAGTTTAAGGCATAGTAATTGGAGGTATATGTGCAGAGTAACTCGCTTTATTTAACATATTATACCCTTCCTGAAAGCCACTAACAGTTCTGCCATTACAGAACTGTATTTTTTTATTAATATTTTGCATCTCCATTAAGTTCAATACCACTCCTTTTTGCCTGATGCTTAATGTTTTTAAAGATTACATTATTAAAACTACTTTCTACCATAGATTCGTTGTACTTTTTTAACTCATTGTTTATATATGACGAACGTAGTTTTGTTTCTTCCATTAGTTTTTTAGTGAGCGTTTTTTTAAGATTTATTTTATTTTCTACCAGAATTTTTCTCTCCTCGGGAGAAAGCTTTTTAAGCTCATTAGGTAATGCTGCAATTTTCATTGTGTCCAGTTTAATTCGATTGGCCATAATATCTGATAAAAGGTCATTGGTAATGTATGTTTTATCTGCTTCGTAGCTTGCCTTTTTATTTTGAATAAATTCTGCACGCTGTGCTACCACATTAACAGACGCACTGCCTCGAATGGACGAATAGTCACCTTTCATTTTTTCTCCCTTTGTTTTTGCGGCAGCGTTTCCATAATAATAAATAAGGCTTTCTAAGCTATCACTCAAATTGGCAATCTCTACATCGTATGGCGTTGAAATAGCTATATCATTCATATTCATGTTCACTTTTACAAAAGCACCTTGATTGCAACGTGCAATATCATTCCATACCTTTTCTGTTTCTTTATTATTTCCCATTAAAATAGTATTCAATACAATGCCTTTACTCTTAGCCAAAATGCAGCTCTCAGGATATTGAACATCATCGGTATAATCCATGTGTGGAGGATAATCACCAATTAAAAAAATTGTTTTATATGTTTTTTGTTGTGGAGCCCAATTGAATTTTGTTACTGCTTCATACAAGCCTTGATTCACACTTTCCGGCCCATCCCCTCCTCCATTTGCGGTAATTTTCATTAGTTCGGTATATATTATATCAATGCTATCGGAGAGTGGAACAATATGCGTAATAAAATCATCACCTCTGTCACGATAAAATATAAGTCCCAATTCCAGGATGGGTGTTGGTTCTGTTTGTGACAAGCTGGATGCAATACTCCAAATTTTATCCTTTGCCGCACCAATAAGTCCCGCCATACTTCCGGTGGCATCTAATGCAAATACAACCTGCATGTGTGGGCGTTCTTTTTTTGCAGTTAACGGAATGGGTATATTCTTTAAGGAAGGATTAATATTTTTTGGAGCTTGGGTTAATGAAGGAGAATAGAAACAAAGGATGGTTGATAAAAGAAACGTTAGCTGCATGGCTCATGTTTTGATGGAATTAAAGAGATTGTTTTACTTTTTAATTCCATACAGGGTGTTGTTAAAAAAAATAAAACATTGAGATGCCCACCCAATGCTAACGGATAATGCTGAAGGAGGCAAAGGAAGAATTATTTTGTAAGTGCGTAACAGTAACCTGTGTTACCTGTGCTTTTTCGGGGCCTCTCCTACACCACTGCTCAAAAGCTTTCAAAGTCACTTCTTCTCCTGTTGCCAGCACCTCAACATGGCCGTTTGGTGTATTCTTTACCCATCCGGTAATACCAAGGTCATCTGCTTTTCTTTTTGCAGACACACGAAAGAAAACACCTTGTACTTTACCTTCTATTAAGAAATGCAGGGTTGTCATGGGGGAGGCTTACTTTAAGCCAAGCTGACTTTTGTAACGGGAAATGGTATTATTTGCTTCAATTAATTTCATCTTAAGTTCAACCAGGGCTGGCACCTGGGTATTGAGCATATATTCAGTTTGTTCATTATCCTTTTGCAGCAATAGGATATCCTCGTCCATTTGTTTTATAACATCTTGTAATTGGGCAATGCGTTGTTGGGCATTGGATTCAATACTCGACTTTATTTCCAAAATTGTCCTATTTTCTTTTTGGAGCTTTTCTTTCATTAAGCGTTCACTTTCTAAGAAGCCCTCCATACTCTTCTTTGCTTTAATATTTTTCATCAAAGTAATTGAACGAATCAGCCATGCTAACCCGAATCCAATGATGAAAGCTGAGGCAGCTAAAATTATATTTTCAGACATGTTAAAATATTTACCATGCAGGTTGCAAAAATAATACTATTAAATATCAAACAGACCGGGTTGTTTGGCTGAGGATGTCTTCACTATCCATTCCATTTCCACCGATTTAGAAAAGTCAACCAATTTAGTTCCAATTGCTTTCCACCCCATCACATCAACAAGCGATTCAACCTTATATTTCTTGTCAGAAACTTTTTGTCCTCTCCCGGTTTGTACTTTAAGTATTGGAGAAGGATCTGTGGTTACTGCTTCCAATCTATTGTCTTTGCCTTCTTTAATAAACAAAAACGGCGTTTGAAGGGTTGAAGTTTCTATTCTGAAGCGTTTAATATTGTATTGTAATTTTTCATTGTCGAGATATACTGCGGTGATTATTTTTTCCGGATCAAATTTTTCAATAAGCATTATTTTTTCTGGGTCAAAACGTTGTGTCAGTTCTTGGTCTGCTATCTCATAATTTCCGTTGCTATAGATAACCAGAATTCGGTCTTCAGCTTCAAACATACCAAGGAATTCTCCTTTTTCATCGGTATTGAGCCGGCCAAATTTATTGTCAAACCACATTTTCTTTGCATCTAATGTAGACTTCCCTACCTCTGAAAATTTTATTGTACGAATAGGATATTTGGTAACCTGATTACCAATACTCCCTCTCCCCTTTATTTCCAATTCTTCAAAATAAAAATCTATTTCCTTGTTTCGGGCACTGCAGTTAGGGCTTAACAATATTCTTACTACTTCAGCTTCTCCATTAGGATTAACTGAAAAATAATGCACCTTGGATTTTTCATCACTTTTAGTAAGTGAATATTCTTTATCTCGTGTTACACCTGTTACGTTAAATCGTTTGGCGTATGATATCCCGGATTTGCCATCGGTATAAATCATATTGTAGGTGGTACGATTATCTGTTTTAAGAAAAATAGCTACGTGTAAAATATCCTTTCCAATAAAAACTTTATCAGCTACTTTTACCACCTTCATAATCCCGCTTTTAGTAAAGCAGATGATATCATCCAGATCACTACATTCGGTAATAAAGGTGTCTTTCTTTAAGGAGGTACCAATAAAGCCATCAGCCATATTAGCATACAGACGGGTATTAGCCATTGCAACAGCCTTAGCCTGTATTACGTCAAAAGCGCGTATTTCTGTTTTGCGCTCGCGTCCTTTCCCGTATTTTTTTAGCAATCCTTCATAATAAGCTACTGCATAATCTGTTAAATGGGCCAGATGATGTTTTACCTCCTTGATTTCCGTTTCCAGTCCTTTAATCTGACGAATAAGGTCTTCTATATCTAATTTATATATTCTTCGTACAGGCTTCTCTGTTAGTTTAAGTACATCTTCCCGTGTAACATTTCGTTTGAGTTGCTTTTTAAATGGAACAAATGCTTTTTCTATGGATTGCAATACTTTCTCCCAGGTTTCATGTTTCTTTTCCAGTTCCTTATAAATCTTTTCTTCAAAGAAAATTTTCTCCAATGAAGTATAGTGCCATTTTTCTTCTAGCTCCGATAACTTTATTTCCAATTCTCTTTTTAGCAGATGTGTGGTATTATCTGTTGCTAATCGGAGCAGCTCATGCACATCCAAAAAATGTGGTTTTTGTTCTACAATTACGCAAGTATTGGGTGAAATACTTATTTCACAATCTGTAAAAGCATATAATGCATCAATAGTTATATCGGCAGAAATTCCCTGAGCGAGTTCCACAATAATTTCAACTTCTGCAGCGGTATGGTCGGTTACTTTTTTAACTTTGATCTTCCCTTGGTCATTGGCCTTTACAATGCTCTCCATTACCTGAGTGGTGGTAATACCATAGGGTACACTTTTTATTATTATTGTTTTTTTATCTATTTCTTCAATCAGTGCTCTTACCCGTACCTTTCCACCTCTTTTACCTTCTTGATATCCTGATGCATCCATTATGCCTCCTGTTTGGAAGTCGGGCAAAAGAGTGAATTTCTTGCCACGTAAGTATTTAATGGATGCGTCAATCAATTCACAAAAATTATGAGGTAAAATTTTTGTTGCCAGTCCCACTGCAATTCCTTCAGCCCCTTGTGCCAATAGCAATGGGAATTTCATAGGGAGGGTTATTGGTTCATTTTTTCTTCCGTCATAACTGAGTTGCCATTCTGTTGTTTTCGCATTAAAGGCAACTTCCAGAGCAAACTTGCTTAACCTGGCTTCAATATATCTTGGGGCTGCTGCTTCATCACCGGTGCGCATATCGCCCCAGTTACCTTGTGTTTCAATAAGCAGGTCTTTTTGTCCAAGATTTACCAATGCATCTCCAATGCTGGCATCACCATGAGGATGGTATTGCATGCTTTGACCGATGATATTGGCTACTTTATTAAAGCGGCCATCATCCATTTCCTTCATTGCATGTAATATTCTACGTTGTACCGGCTTTAATCCATCTTCCACTGCGGGTACCGCTCTTTCTAAAATCACATAGCTGGCATAATTTAAAAACCAATTTTTGTATTGGCCACTAACGCCTTTATCACTATGGTTGTATTCGTCTTTTATTTTCCCTTTTGCCATTATTTATTCATTTTCATCTTCCGCTACTGTTTCCTTAACCGGAGTTTTAATTTCAAAATCTTTCATACCGGCCATCTTTCCCTGTGCTTGGATGGTATTTGAATTTACCAATTCTTTAATTCTCCATAGAAGGAAAGCCTCGCCGATAGCTATTTCTCGTTTTTGAAAAAATTGATTCATTATTTTGGAAGCCTTTGTATATTGTCCGGTAATATGTTTTTTTAATGTATTGTCAAAATAATCATAGTCAACCTGGGTTAATTTTTTTCCACCTTCCAGTAAACGGATTCCTTTTGGGTCATTCATAAACTTTTGCCATTCATCGGGGTCTAATTCAAACTCACTTAAGGTAATGGGCCGGGCAAGTTTTTTTGCTTTTAAAAATTCTCGCGGCATAATCTCAGATAATTCAACTGGATAAAATATTCCTCCTTTTTCATTGATAAAAGGAAGGTTATTAAGGTATAGAATAAAAACTCTTCCCTGAAAAGGTTTGAGATAATGAAGCATCCAATAGTACCCACTTACGTCACGTGCGTTTTGTGCAGCCCAAATCCAGATTATTTCTTCATCATTAGTGCTCAGTGCTGATATGGCTTCTTCGATAGCAGCAACACTATTTGTTTTTTCTTTATCTATCCAATTAGAAAAATCTCCACCCATCAAAATATCTTTCCACCATTCCTTTCTTGCCTCAATCCCCTCGTTAAAATAGATGTTATTTATCGGGCCTATGGAAAAATTATCAAAACAGGTAATAATTTTTCCATTTAGGTTATCATCCAGGTTCATAGCAGCCTGAAGTGTTAAAGCGTCTTGTTCACTAAATACAATATGAATCATAATATGTATAAGTTTCTTTATTCCGTTAAAGTATTTGTTGTAGCCTGATCAAGCTCTACCCGCAGGTTATCAATAATAAAATCCTGGCGTTGAGGCGTATTTTTTCCCATATAATATTCAAGCATTGCCTGGATATGTTCACCTGTTTCGGCAATAACCGGTTGCAGCCGGATGTTGTCGCTAATAAATCCTGCAAATTCTTCGGGGCTTATTTCACCCAATCCCTTAAAGCGTGTAATTTCTGGCTTATTACCTAATTGTGCAACGGCTTCCAACTTTTCCTTTTCATCGTAGCAATAAATGGTTTCTTGTTTATTTCGCACTCTAAACAAAGGTGTTTCTAAAATAAAAACGTGTCCATTCTTAACCAGGTCAGGAAAAAATTGCAGGAAGAAAGTCATTAGCAGCAAACGAATGTGAAGGCCGTCCACATCAGCATCTGTAGCTATTACAATATGATTATATCGCAATCCTTCATATCCGTCTTCAATATTTAGTGCATGCTGCAATAAATTAAATTCTTCATTTTCATATACAATTTTCTTTGTAAGCCCAAAGCTGTTCAATGGTTTCCCACGCAGGCTAAATACTGCCTGGGTTTCAACATTTCGTGCCTTAGTTATTGAACCACTGGCACTATCTCCTTCTGTTATAAAAAGAGTAGAAGCTTTTTGCTTTTCAAAAACAGCATCTTTATCTTTTCCGGTTACTTCATCATTATAATGATATTTACAATCTCTTAGTTTTTTATTATGGAGGTTGGCTTTTTTTGCTCTTTCATTAGCCAGTTTTTTAATACCGGCTAATTCTTTCCTTTCACGTTCATTTTGTTCAATTCTCTTTTTAATTGCATCGGCGGTATCAGGATTTTTATGAAGGAAATTATCGAGATAATGAGTAATAAAGTCTCCAATAAATGATTTAATACTTGGGCCGCCTTCGTGAATATGTAACGAGCCTAATTTAGTTTTAGTTTGGCTTTCAAATACCGGCTCTTGAATTCTTACGGAAATAGCTGCGCAAATACTTCCTCTGATATCTGAGGCGTCATAGTCTTTTTTAAAGAAATCACGAATTGTTTTTACGTAGGCTTCTCTAAACGCTGATAAGTGGGTGCCGCCTTGAGTAGTGAATTGTCCGTTTACAAAACTGTAATATTCTTCTCCATAGCTATTTTCATGTGTAATGGCTAATTCAATATCGTCTCCTTTCAGATGGATGATAGGGTATCTAATTTCATCTTCATTGGTTTTTCGTTGCAGCAGATCAAGCAAACCATTTTTACTTACATACTTTTTGCCATTTAAAATCATTACAAGGCCGGCATTCAGGTAGCAATAATTCCAAAATTGATTATCGAGGTACTCTTGAACAAATTTGAAGTTTTTAAACACGGATTCATCCGGAATAAAAGTTACCATGGTGCCATTATTTCCGGTAGTGCCAGCTTCTTTACATTCCTTAATTAACACCCCTTTTTGAAATTCTGCAGTTTTCTCCCTACCCTCTCTAAATGAAGTAACTTTAAAGTAGTTGCTTAATGCATTTACTGCCTTCGTACCCACACCATTTAGCCCTACGCTTTTTTGAAAGACCTTGCTATCATACTTGGCTCCTGTGTTAATCTTACTTACCACATCTACAACTTTTCCCAATGGAATACCACGTCCATAATCACGAACGGTAATGGTTTTATTTTCAATGGTTACTTCAATTGTTTTTCCAAAACCCATTGTATATTCATCAATGCAATTGTCAATTACCTCTTTGAGTAAAACGTAAATACCATCATCAGGGCTGCTGCCATCACCCAGTTTTCCGATGTACATTCCTGGCCGCAACCGTATATGTTCTCTCCAATCGAGACTTTTAATACTATCTTCGGTATAATCCAATACTTGTTTTCCTGCCATGCTATTTTCTTGTTTTTGAGGATGTTGATAGAGGTTCTTAAATACTATTTTCCTACAATTCAGTTATCTACTGCGTTAGCAAAATCCCCGTAGTGTTGCGAATTTAAAGGATTAGCTTAGTTTTATAGCGTTATTACTTATCCACATGGTTGAATATAATTAGGGGATGTTTTTTGGATGTATAATTCATATTTCGGTTAGTTGGATTTGCTTTTTTGAAAGGTGATTTCATTAAATGTATTATAGGTGCTATTCTTAGGTGCAAAGGTCGGAAAGTATTTTGATATTGTTTTGAGATAGAGAAGTATTTGATGGAAACACCTAATCATTTTTTTTTGTATTTGGAGGATATATGTTTCACTTGGCATATAAATGTATATTGCACTATATAAACTTGAATAGATGGACCTTGGTTTAAATGGTAAGACGGCTGTTGTTTGTGGTAGTTCACAAGGCTTAGGATTGGCTTCTGCTATTGAATTGTCTTTGTTAGGAGCCAATGTGGTATTGATGTCGCGCAATGAAAAGAAGTTGGTAGATGCCGTAAAGCGGCTGGATAACGGTAAAGGACAAACGCACAGTTACTTAGTGGCAGATTTTGCTTCTGTTAAGCAGGTTAAGCAGGTAATAGAAGGCTTTGTTGAATCTGGTAATCACGCACAAATATTGGTAAACAATACCGGAGGGCCGGCAGGAGGCGCTATTGTATCAGCCGAACTGAGTGAGTTTATTACAGCATTTGAAAGTCATGTATTGTGTAATCATGTTTTGGCTACTACCCTATTGCCGGGAATGAAAGATGCAGGTTATGGGCGCATTATAAATATTATATCTACTTCAGTGAAACAGCCGCTAAAAGGACTTGGTGTAAGCAATACAATTAGAGCTGCTGTAGCTAATTGGAGCAAAACATTGGCCAATGAAACTGCAGGTTTTGGGATAACAGTAAATAATATATTACCGGGGCTAACCCAAACTGAGCGGGCAGCCTATATTGTGAAGAATAAAGCAGAGAAATCTTTTAAAAGTGAGGATACGGTGCTGTCAGATATGTTGGCTGAAATTCCTGCAGGTAGGATGGGAATGCCACATGAATTAGGTGCAGCGGTTGCTTTCCTTGCTTCGCCGGCTGCCGCATATATCACTGGTATTAATCTTCCGGTAGATGGTGGAAGATTAGGATGCTTGTAAAGTTTTCTGTTGAGCAGCTAAGGATGTGCAATGGCTTTGCAAAAATCACTTACTAAATAAGAAAGCAATTTCCCGGTACTGTCATCCCTTTTTCCTGTAACCAATTGACTTGCACTTTCACAAATATGAAGATAAGAAACTCGTGCTGATGTTGCAGTATGATGGATAAATCGCCGCGCATCAATGGTTGAAATACCTGTGGGAGTAAAAGCACTGCTAAGTACATTTTCAATCACATCAACATCTAATTCAAGCCCAATAAAGGAGTCCTTTGTAAAACGAATAGCATGGTTTATAGCCTGTTTAAAACTTATTTTTTCTCTAATAAAAATATCTTCAAAGGAAATGTATTGGGTAAAAGGGTTTTCTTCCAAATCACTTAGCACGTTTTGTTGAATATAATTTTCGTGTACTGCGATGGCACAGTATTTTCCTAAATATCCGTCATGCTCAGCATATCTAAATGGATTGCCGCTATGTCGCCCTTCAGTAAACTTATAATCAGTATGTGCATCTAAATTGATACAGTTAATTTGAGCAAGCGATATTTCTTCTCTTCTATACAATCCTTTGGCAACACCTTTAATTATCGGGTATGCGTTATTGTGACCTCCTCCAATAAAAATAGGAATCTTGCCAGCATACGTGATTTGCTTTGCAATAAATTCAATTTCATCATCAATTATTGGTACTGCCCGTCTAAAAGCATCTACCATTTCATCCTGATTATACGCTGCATTTTCAATCAGGTATTTAATATCTCCAAAATCGAAATGTCCAAGCAATAAAATATCTTCACCTAAGAGATAGGCATTGTCTTGAATATTTAAGAATGATTGTAAAAATGGGAGCCATGAAGTATCTGTGCCGCCAATACCCAGATTACCTCTAACACCTATATCTTCCGGGATTCCAACCATGACAAATCGGGCTTTTTGTTGTTGGATATTTTGAAATAATTCTTCATTATGGTTGTTCAAAACCTGGATTCGTTCACCAATCCTTGTTTCATATTTTCTTGGCTTGGTTAGCCATAAGAGGTCGGGCTTTGAGTAAAATTTAAAGTGCTTCATTTAAGAAAGATAAGGAAAGGAAAAGACTTCTCTTTCATAGATTGAAATGACTAATGAATTAAGGTTAAGGTGCCTTTTGTTATTTGAGGCATACGATTGCCAATGGTGTACCGGGCCATGTAGGTAAAGGTCTGCATTTGCTGCATTTTACCCTTGTAAATTCCGTCCCATTTTTTTGCAGGGTCCTTTGTATGGAATACAATTTGCCCCCATCTGCCATAAATAGTTAATTCAAAATCATGAAGGCCGGTAAAATCGCCCAAAGCACCGAAGGTGTCATTCAACCCATCTCCATTAGGTGTAAATGCAGACGAGAAATGGAGGTCATTACAATTTGCATAAATTTTGATGGTATCGGTACCTGAACAGCCATTTTGATCAGTAACCCTTACCCAATGGAGCCCGGTATCTATAACATTAAACTGAGCAGATGTGCTTCCGTTTTGCCACAAATAGGATGAAAAGTTTGGGCCGGGAGAAAGGATAATTCTCATACCCGTACAAAAGTTTCTGTCAATACCCAAAGAAACCGGAATGTGATAATTATCTTCAGTTACAATAATGTTATTAAGTTGTGCCGAACATCCATGTATATCAGTTACGGATACACTAAAGGAGCCGGCGCTAAGTGAGGATATATTTTGAGTGGACTTCCCATTATTCCAAACAAAGGAATAAGGCGCATTTCCTCCCACCACAGAGATGGATATTGAACCATTGGCTGAATTACAGCGTACAGGCGTAACCGTTGAACCCAGTTGAATTGTATTTTCTTGCTGCGCTACAATGATATCGCCCGATAGAACCGAACAATTATTATTATCAGTAATGGTTACAGAATAAGTGCCGGCAACTAATTCGGTAAGATTTTGAGCAGTAGCTCCATTATTCCAGATGTAAGAATATGGAGCCGTGCCACCTGATGGAGAAATGTGAATACTACCGCTGTTAGAAGTGCAAATAGCAGGTTGTACTTCTTTTTCAATTTGAATATTGGCTGCTGTAGATTGGATGGTTGTGCTTCCGGTTGCTGTACAATGATTAAAGTCGGTAATTAATACACTATAATTCCCCGGAGGCAAATTGGTGAGAGATGATGAAGTAGCACCATTGCTCCATTGATACGACAAAGGAGGGGTTCCTCCTGTTACGGTAGGTGAAATACTTCCAGTACCTGAAACACAATCTGCAAACGTGGGCGTAAGTATTACACTAAATTCAGGTGGAGATAATAATTGAACAGAAGCGGTATTGGTACATACATTATTGCCTGAAATAGATACCGTATATGAGCCGGCAGGAACATTTACAAGTGAAGCCGTTGTTTGCGCAGGGCTTGTATTCCAAAGATAATTATAGGCAATGGCCGGAGTAACAGTTACAGAAGCGGAACCATTTTCTCCATAACAGGAAATAGGTGAAGTAACTTGGGTTGAAGCCTGTGTAATAATTACCTGCTTAGAACTCACAGATGGTGTATTGTTGCTGAATGAAGCAGTCATAGTTACGGTATAGATGCCGGGGCCTGAAAAAGTATGTGTTGGCGAACTTGCCGTAGAAGAATTATTAGCACCTGATGAAGGATCCCCAAAATCCCATAAAGAAGAAGTTTGGCAAATAGCAGTAAGATTAGTGAACTGTACAGTATTGTAGCTGGTACAGGAAACCAAAAAATCAGCGGGTGTGGATGGCATTTCATGAATTGAAAAGTCATCTATAGCAAAGCCATCAAATTGATTGCATGTAGTACCGGCACCAAATCTAAACCTGAACATTACTGAGGCATTACCAGCCAAAAAGTTGATTTTATGTTTTGCTGTAAGCCATTGCCCGCTCCCCGACCCTCCCAGACAACCATTTACATTAGGATAAATGCTTCCTGACCATCCGGCCACATTACCCAAATATTTTACCGGTTGATAGTTAAACCAGTTTTCTCCCTGACAATTGGCATCAGATAATTCTGAACCTAAAGCCTGCCAACTGTTTCCATTATTGGTTGAGTATTCAAACGTGGCTCCATCAAATTTTTTTTCTGTTTCCCAAAAAACTTTAAAACTAATTTGAGGGTTAACAAGCGATGTTAAATTGAAGCAAGGACTTTTAATCCAGGAATCCTCACCATTATTATAACTGGAACCAGTTAAGCCTCCGGTAGTCCACCCTTTAGTTCCACTTGCCGCATTTGTGATTACCGGCTTAGCAATAACACCCCATTGCCAGGAAGAGGAAGAGCCTCCGGAAGTAAAGCCTCCGTTATTGGTTTCAAAATTTTCGAGATATGGAAAAGCGCTTACGGTAGCAGTGCATTGTGCATAAGAATTACTGCTGATTAGTAATATTAAAAAAAAGTATAGGCTTGCCGAAAATATCTTCATGAAGTGGCAAAATTACGTTCAAATTTTCACCTCATCAATCAAGGATGAGTTTTTGTATTTTTTATGGTTTTTAACACTCTTTTAAATTAACAAATTATCCACAATTTTTCTTATCAAAATAAAAAAAAATTATTAAAAGCACGGATTTACAAGCTATTTTAATCATGTCGAACAACAGCTACAAAAGGCATTTGCAGAATGCTACAATTAAAGGCACAAAGTACTATTGGTCATTCTTTCAAAATCCGTTCACTTTGCACTGCTAATTCAAAAATTCTATAAACCCAATAAAAAAAGAAGCAGTCCTGATTCCGCATTTGATATGAAAAACCCGTTCCAAAGATTAGGGATTTCTATCCTGATATTTTTGCTTTTCTTTTTTCAAAATACTTCTACTGCCCAACAAATAAAAAAAGTTGGAGCGGGAGAATACCTGACTACTTATTTAACCACCGACGGACGATTATACGTTTCTGCATGGACCAGCACTATTCCGGTTCTTCGTGATTTTGGGCTGTCTAATATTATTGATGTTGATGGCGCACAATACACCAATGTAGCACTCTCCGGCTCAGGCAATGTATATGTAGTAGGCGTAACACAAAGTGCTGTGCCCTATGCTAATTTGGTGCCGATTGATTATTTAGGAAATCCATTTACCAATAATTCAAAAGTTTATGGATTGTACCAAAGTTATTTAACACTAAGAAACGGAACGGTTTGGTATTGGGGAACTGATGATGTACTTAATATGAACAATGGAGAAGTTGTGAATGCTCCTATTCAACTAACACAACCTGCAGGAAAAGTGATAACAAAACTCGTTCCGGCCTCTTCCACCACTTTTGCAGGCTCTGCTGTTTTATGGGGTTTGGCAACGGATGGTACTGTTTGGCAATGGGATCGTACACATTCAATTCCATTTCAGGTTACTTTTCCCGGAAATAATATTGCTGTTGACATTGCTATGATTGGACCAATGGCTTTTATAATACTTACTGAACACGATATGTACACCTGGGGATATGACCCAACATATGCCGGTGGTATTTCAAGATGGGTGGTGTCCGGTATTCAATCAGTGCGCTCAAAATGGGAAGATGCCGGTGTCGTTTTCCCTATTAAAGAAATGGTAGGTAATTATCACTCCCTACATATCATTGATGCTAATGATAATTTCTTTGCATCAGGAGCTAATCCGCAAGGAAATATTGGAAATGGAATACAAACGAATCCATGGCGTGATTATAACTGGGCTTGGAGTTGGCTTAATGGTGAAATAATGACTGAACCGGTTAGGATTCCCGGAAAAGTAAAAAATATATGTACAAGTAATACCATCACTTTCTATCTCTACGTTCAGGATATGGGAGGAAATTGGTACTCATGGGGAAGAAATAAAGCACTGTCATTAGGAAATGGAAAAACGCTTTCAATAAACGATTATGCCATCTATCCAGATGCTATAAACGTGCCTGCACCTTCTCCGGTTAACCCACTCACCCAAACCTGGCAGGTAGTTCCCTTTTCACCAAATGACATCCAGCCGCCAATGGCAAATGCAGGGATAAATCAATATATTCAAACGGGTAATACCACGCTGTATGGACAAGGGTCATCTCAACAAGATGGCACTATTGTTTCTTATTTATGGACAAAGGTGAGCGGAGGTAATGCCAATATCCTCACGCCAAATACCATGAACACCACAATCAGCGGTTTGGAAGTGGGGTCTTATATTTTCTCTTTGCGGGTTACTAATAATCTTAACCAAACATCTACAGCTACCGTTAAAGTCTTTGTAAGCAATAACCCCGATGGTACAAAAGCTAATTTGAGTATAGATGCTGGAGCTGATAAAACTATTTATTTTCCTGAAAGCATTATTACATTAAACGGAACGGTTCCTGATTCCAGTGATGCTTTTGCAAGTTATCAGTGGATACAGCTATCGGGGCCGCAAGGTGCAACTATTCAATTCCCTAACCGGCTTGTAACGAATGTAACAGGATTAGTAGAAGGAACCTATCTTTTTCAACTTACAGGAACCGATGATATTGGTAATGTGGCTACAGATAGACTAACGGTAATGGTTATACGTACTCATACTAATGTACCGCCTGTTGCCGATGCAGGATTGGATAAGGAAGTGCAGTTGCCAAA
>CAZBBO010000021.1:0-24390 GCA_964490345.1 uncultured Ferruginibacter sp. | reverse complement strand
AGTGAAGGTGAATATTTAATTCAGTTTTTAGTAACTGATAATGATGGAGCTACCGCTGCAGATACGATGAAGGTAACGGTGTATCCTGCGCCTAATGTACCGCCTGTTGCCGATGCAGGATTGGATAAGGAAGTGCAGTTGCCAAATAATTCTACTCGTATAGTGGGTACAGGTACAGATAGTGATGGAACGGTTTCGGCATATCAGTGGACAATCTTATCAGGCCCTTCAGGTGCATCTATATTGAATAGTCAAATGGCATCTACATCAATTGTTGGATTGAGTGAAGGTGAATATTTAATTCAGTTTTTAGTAACTGATAATGATGGAGCTACCGGTTTAGATACGATGCGTGTATTTGTGTATCCTGATCTTGATGCAAACATGGCTCCTATAGCCAATGCAGGAAACGATATAGAAATTATCCTTCCACTCAACTCCTTTGGTTTGTCAGGCACAGGAACTGATTTAGATGGAATCATTGTGAGTACAAATTGGTCAAAAGTATCAGGTCCATCAGCTAATATTGTAAACCCTTCTGTAGGAAGAACACATGCTAATGGTTTGGTGGAGGGTACTTATGTTTTCAGATTTACAGTGATGGATAATATGGGAGCCATAAACTATGATGACATGGTGGTAACAGTTATCAATCCGGTTACAAATAATTCACCACGAGCTAATGCAGGCAGTGATCAGGAAGTGATGCTCCCTCAATCATCTACTCGATTATCAGGCTGGGGATTAGATACAGATGGGAATATTTCATCTTACCGCTGGGAGAAAGTATCCGGCCCCGCAGATAATTTATTTTTTAAAATTTCAGATAAAGGATCGCGCGTACCGGTGTTAACCGGTCTGATTAATGGTACTTATCAATTTGAACTTACAGTGATGGATAATATGGGTGCTAAGTCCACCGATACTGTTTCTATTATTGTAGTTAACCGCGAAGAGTTATTTGATGGAGCAGGGTTATCGGCTGTAGGAAATGAGCCTGAAGTTATGGTTTCCCCTAATCCTGTTGTGAATACCTGTAATTTACTAATAAGCGGATTTGCAAAAGATGAAAGGTTGATAATTCGGATTATTAATACAGAAGGTAAATTAATAAAACAGGTTTCAGCCTTACAGCAAAATCCGAAAATTTTGGTAACTATTGATGCTACCCATTTATCATCCGGTGTCTATCATGTTGTGATTAGTAATGGGAAACGTAATCTTTCTACACAGGTTTTCAAGCGTTAGCCATTAGTTTTAAATATCTGTATGTCATTTTATATCTCAAAATCAGAGATTGCATTTTCTTGTTGAATACTTTAGTTTTATGAATGGGAAATGTGCGTGTTATTTAAATAATCAATGTATTGAGAAATATAATGGGGTTCAAGTTGTAATTGGTAACTATTGTGTTGTTTATTTGATTTACATTATATAAAACATAATTTTCACACTTTTTAAAGGCCGATAATAGACGCCTTTCTTCGAAATGCCATTTTTATTTTTATCTACTTCTTATTTCGGAAGGATAATAAAATGGAAGAAGTGAATACTGCAGAATATTTGTAATATCTTAATCCAACTAACGGCTTCACTTCTTTAAAGAACAACTGTAATTTTCTATTTGGTGCGTTTCAGCATTTTTGAATGAAGTAACTAAAATATTCAGTCCTCTTGCATACGGATAATGAGTAATATTTTGAAAATCTAAAAAATCTTCATTCTTTAGTGTTTGGATATTAAAATTTCTGCCTTGTTATGACTATTACTATATTTTCATTATTATAAAATCAGTGTTGATACTGTATGAATAAATTCAAACTTATTATTAATAAATTTATTTTTTTATACAGAATAACGACAAGTTTAAGAGATTTAATTTCTTTAATTATTGAGTCAAAAAGGTATTCAGAAAAATATAAGAAAAAAGATTTTTCCTTTGTTAAAATAAATGATGATAGAATGTTTATGTTAAAGCTGCATAAACAAATTTTACCCGTTCATATTAGAACATATAGTGGTGATTATGATATTTTTTATGAAGTGTTTTGGAAAGAAGTTTATAAAATGCCAGATGGATTAATTGATGCCCCCAAATTAATTATTGACCTTGGTGCCAACGTTGGCTTTACTTGTATATACTATGCTTTACATTATCCTAATGCTGAAATAATTGCTGTAGAACCTCAAATTCATAATTTTCATCAAATGGAGAAAAATACTGCTCATTTTAAAAACATCACTAAAATAAATATTGTTATTAGTGATTATGATAAAAGGGTTAGCTTATCAGATGCTGAATTGTCATATAATTACAAAATTTCCGAAACTCAATTTAAAGATGAAACCGTAGAGGCCATATCGGTTGAAAGATTAATGGACATCTATAATATCAATCACATTGATCTTATTAAAATTGATATTGAAGGAGAGGAAAGGAACATTTTGAAACATAATAATAAATGGCTTGGTAACGTAAGCAGTATAATTATTGAAATTCATTACCCATATCAATTCAACGAATTGGAAGATGATTTGAGTCAATTTGGATTTAAAACCTACCCTATTAAAAGCGTGGGAAATAAAATGATTATTGCAAAAAAGCCTATTTCTAAAATTGGCGATAAGAATTTATTTCTAAAGTAAAAAAACCGGCACATCGGCCGGTTTTTAAAGAGCAAATACTTTTTAATTATTTTCTTTAGCAGATCTCATACGTTCAGCCAATTGATCTCGTTCAGCTTGTAATTTTTCTAATTGTACCTTACGTTGTTCTTCGCTAAGTGATGCGTCACTATTGATTGAATTTTCTCTAACTTGCAAATCTTTAACTTGTTGCCGCATATTTTTGAACCTGGCTTCATTTATTGCTGCTTGTTTGTTCACGTCACTTTCTGTTTTGGGCTGGTCAACATTTTCTACTCTTTTAACGTTATCCGGATTAGTAGGCTCAGGTGTTGCAGAAATTGCTGTAGCTGAGGTTTTTTGGGCATTAGAAATAAAAGCAAAACCTAGTGCTAAAAAGAATAAGCAAATTTTTTTCATGTCCTTATAATTTTCGGTATTATAAAATTACTAAAAAGAAATATTTGTGCCAAATTATAAATCATCAACCTGCATTTCCAGGTAATCCTGGATATAACTATTTACTCGAGAAAGAAAGTCATAGCCTGTTGCTGCCTCAATTGCATCTACAGAAACCCGAAAGTTTTTCCAATTTGTACTCAAACCGTTTTCGTTTGGCATCATAACTGCAATTACCCGGGTATGTAAATCAATGCGGTTCAGGTCGTCAGTTCCTTCCCTTATCACCACAATTACCTTCCATAATGTGGCGGGCACAGTAATACTATCATTATTAATACCGGTAGCATACCCATTATTTCCGGTACCTCCTTCACCAAAAGCTCCGGCTACAATATAAAGTTCATTTCCCTGGTTAACCAGTGTTCGGCAGTAAGTTTCAAGATTAGCCCATACTGCCTGATTGTTATTAGGAGCCTGAGGTATGATGTTGGTCATTAAAAAAGTGGAAGAATTAGCAGCTACAGTTGCAGTTCTATCTGCCGAAGGACAAAGGTGGCCTCGATCGAATCCGGAGCCTGTATAGCTAAAATAATCAGGAGCATACCAACCTGAAGGCATATTGGGATTAGCCCTGAAATCATCAATACGGGAAACACTTCCGTAATCAGATGATTTTACGTGCCAGCTTGACCAGTTGGCTGTTGCTCTTTCCCTGTTGTATGAAACTGCATAGTAACGCTCATCAAAAAGGAAATTGGTGTAATTATTAATGTTATCGGTGGCATTACTTGGATTACCTAAAAACAAACTGCTATCCTCTGCGAAAACTGACGGCGTGGGTGGGTTAGGAGTAGGTGGGTTAGGTGTAGGTGGGTTAGGTGTAGGTATTGGAATTGGTGTTGGCGGATATTGGTCAATCGGTTCAAGAGGATCTGCTGATTTGCTACAACTGACAATAAGAGTTGACATTGCCAACAGGACCCAAAGTAATTTCTTGTGAATTTTCATATTGATTATTAAACTATCAAAGTTAAATATTATTGTTTTTGTAACCTATATGGGGTAGAAATTATTTAAAGGCATGGTTTATGAAGGCATACCCGTATTTACGTGGAGGTAATAGATTTTATTAATATTCATCTATAGTTTAAAATTTTGTTATATCTTAAAATAGATATTATTTCTTGATTTTTAAATGAGAGGGAATATGAAAAAAAATGATGATGATATATGGCTTGAGATAGATAAAGAATTGCATGAATTACCCTTTTCTTATCATTATGAAAAAGAATGGCTTTTTGAAAGATGGCCTATTCAATTAATTCTGGATGCAGATGCCGGTGGTGGCTTTGAGGGGGCCTATTCATTTACCTTGTTCACTACTGTTGTAAATGGCCCTTTGATTATGCGGGATAAAGTTGGGAAATGGAAGTTTGCTTTACATGATGAGAAATTATTTGACAAAGTGGGTAAGTTGTTAGGTGCTGAAGATGTGGAGTTAGGTTATTCTGACTTTGACAAAAGATTGATAATAAAGACTAATGAGATGGAGGCTACAAAGCAATTGTTTGCTGATGAAAACCTACGGAAGTTCTTTATCAGTTTAAAGAAGTTTTCATTAACCTGTATTGAACATCCGGAAGAAGAAGCAAAAAGCCGGCTTGATTTACATATTGAACGTTCTATTACTAATACCGAAGAACTAAAAAATATTTATACTGTGTTTATAAGCATTTTAAACAGGTTAGCTAATCTTACTTTGCAATAAGCAATTAGGATTATTTTTATGTTTATGGTTGTCAGTTAACTGTTTATTTTTTTATTTACGATATCGAGTATTTCATTTTCTGCATTTTGTGCTGCAGTCACCAATTTTCTTCCTTCTTCGATGGTAGATGTTATGTATTCATTATCTTCAAATCCAACAGCATTGATACGTACATTTAAGAATGCGCCCATTACGGCGGTGCGTGCGCAAAGTGCACCTACTCCGGCATCAGATACTGAGTTTGGATTTCCCAAAATAGCCATTTCTTTAATGATCGCCATTGTAGCAAATGCTGTTTTCATTACCAGCAGTGGCACTTCAATTGCATTTTTTGTAGCTGCATTTATAGCAGCTTTGCGAGCAGCTTTTTCTTGGTCATTTGATTTTGGTAGGCTCATGGCATCCATAATTTTATTAAAAGCCCGGGTATCTTCATCAACCAATTTCATTAGGTGTTGTTGTAATACCATACCTTTTTCGGCTTCATTGCTAAAACTTTCCCACTTATCATCCCAACCCTTTTTATGAGAAGATAAATTAGCAACCATGGTGCCCAATGAAATACCTAATGCGCCTACGTAAGCAGAAACTGAGCCACCTCCGGGTGCAGGGCTTTCGCTTGATGTTTCATTAGCAAATCCTTCAACAGTCATATTTACCAATCGCTTGTCTTCTTTATTTGACAGTAGGTATTCAATAATTTTCTCTTGCGGATTAAAAGGGGTCAATTCATTCAATCCCATTGATTTTACGGCTATACGGATTAGCTCACTTTCGCTTACTCCAGATGAGCGCTGTTGCTTCTGTAAAAAATATTTTCCTGCATCAAGCATAGATTTTAATGGGATAAGTCCAACGATTTCACTTCCTGTAACGCGAATACCACGTTCGCTGGCTTTTTTACAAACCTCATCAAAGGCAATGTGAACCGGTGTGATATTAATATTAGTTAGGTTCATGGAAATTTGAGCAATGCCGTATTCTTCAATAAACCACCCGATGGCTTTTACGCTTTTTAAAGAGCCTGGTGTATGCACCGGATTACCTTGGCTATCTGTAACTATTTTTCCTGTTATGGGATTACCTTCTCTTTTTACTCGCCCTGCCTCTCGCACATCAAATGCAATAGAATTTGCCCTTCTCACTGAAGTAGTATTCAGGTTTACATTATAAGCAACCAGAAAGTCGCGCGCTCCAATTACGGTAGCTCCTCTTTTTGCATCAAATTTTGCAGGTCCGAAATCAGGTTTCCACTCCGGCAATAATATCTTTTGAGAAAAGCCTTCATACTCACCATTACGGATAACCGATAAATTACTTCGTGATTTATTGGGTTGTGCAGCTTCATATAAATAAACAGGGAGGTTTAATTCAGAGCCTACCCGTTCTGCTAATTTTTGTGCGTAAGCAATTGTTTCTTCCATAGTGATATTTGCGATAGGGATAAGCGGACACACATCAGTGGCTCCCATGCGTGGGTGTTCACCGTGGTGGTTTCGCATATCAATGAGCTCACCCGCTTTTTCAATAGCTTTATATGCTGCCTCAATAACCGCATCCGGATGTCCTACAAAAGTTACTACCGTACGATTGGTAGCCTTACCGGGATCAACATTAAGGAGTTTTACACCTTCTACACTTTCTATAACTGC
This sequence comes from uncultured Ferruginibacter sp., assembly GCA_964490345.1. Lineage (GTDB taxonomy): Bacteria > Bacteroidota > Bacteroidia > Chitinophagales > Chitinophagaceae > Ferruginibacter. Next base: position 17,943 of record CAZBBO010000021.1, on the reverse strand, counting down.
CGAAATTTGCCGAATAATGTTCATATCTCTACCTTCAGAGAAATTTGGAACACATTCAATTATTGGTTGCATTGTATTTATGATTTAAGATTTTAAGAAATCCAATTTCCGTTTATCATTACCCTGTTGATCAAATTATGAGAAAAGCTATAAGGAATAAAGGCCAGCGAAGGGATAGGCTGAGTAAGGATTATATTTGCCTTTTTACCTATGGAAATGGAACCCGTTTCGTTTAATACTTCCATAGCTGCAGCTCCATTAATAGTAGCAGCATTGATTGCTTCTTCAGGCAGCATTTTCATTTGAATACAGCTAAGGGCTATCACAAAGTGCATATTTGCTCCGGGTGAGCTACCGGGATTAAAATCAGAAGCCAGGGCAATGGTTGCTCCGGCATTTATTAAAGCTCGTGCAGGCTGCATTTGCATTTTTAGAAAAAAGGCAGCAGTAGGCAGCAGCGTGGATATCCCGTTCCACTTACCCAATAAATTTATTTCCTGTTCATTTAAAGTTTCCAAATGGTCTAATGATACTGCCTGATGTGCAATGCCTGTTTCAATCCCACCTATACTGTTGAGTTGGTTTACATGTAATTTCGGTTTTAATCCATAGCGCATTCCTGCTTCGCAGATTTGAGCTGTATCCTGGGCAGAAAAAAATCCCTTTTCACAAAAGGCATCAATATAATCTGCAAGATTTTCTTTTGCAATAGCCGGAAGCATTTCGTTAATAATAAGCTGTACATACCCTTCTTTGTTTTCTTTAAACTTGGCAGGTACGGCATGGGCACCTAAAAATGTTGATTTGATAATCATCCCGGTGGCCTTTTGCAGACGGCGGATTACCTTCAGCATTTTTAACTCACCTTCTAACGTTAATCCATATCCGCTTTTTATTTCTATAGCACCTGTTCCCATTAGTTGCGCCATTTTTAATCTTTCCATAGCTAATGCAAATAGTGTTTCTTCGGAGGTGTTATTTAATTTTTCAGCGGAATTGAGGATACCGCCTCCCCTTGTGGCAATTTCAGCATAAGAGAGGCCGTTAATTTTATCTATAAATTCATTTTCTCGTGTGGCAGCAAACACTAAATGAGTATGGCTATCACACCAACAAGGTAAAATACTACAGCCGTTTGCATCTATTATATTATTAGGTTTGTTAGTTATTGTAACATCAATATCATGCATGTGGCCATAATCAATAATGGTATCATCTTCTATTAATAAATAGGCATCGGTAATGGAAGGTAGCTGAGCCAATTCCTTTCCTTTTAATGGCTGTGAATGCTCTGTAACGTTAAATAGGTATTTGATATGTGTAATAAGGGTGGTCAATATTTCAATTATAGTTGTTGATAAAAATTTTTTGCAAAGGTTTCTAGTCCGGGATCACGAGCTCCCATTAATAAAATTACGCAGTTGCTATGCAGATGTGGTCGCATAGCAGAAAGCAAGTCATTTCGGTTGGGAATAAAGAAGGCCTTTTTTCCATTTTTTAAAATACCCTGGATAAGATCAGAGGCAGAGATTGTTTTTTCTGCGGTACCACCGGCATAAAATATCTCACTCATCCAAATTTCATCTTCATCCCTCAAGGCTTCACTAATTTCCTTTATAAAATCGTCTCGCAAAAACTTCGTAGGCCCGTAACCGTGAGGTTGAAACCAGGCAATGACTCTTTCTCCAACTGGCTGGCATGCCTTAATAGATGCGGCACATTTTACCGGATTATGTCCATAATCATCTATTACGGTGATACCATTTTTAATGCCTAATAATTGATGGCGGCGATAGATGCCTTCATATTGCTCCAATCCTTTTGCACAATCATTCATTGAAACACCTAATTGGTTGGCTACCGCAACAGCTGCTATTGCATTTTCCATATTGTGAGCACCCGGAGCATGAACCGTAAAGGGTTGTCCATTTATAATAAAATGAATAGACCATCCGGTTTGGCTAAAATGGTGTGCTACATATCCGGCAACTATTGAAGGGTTGGTAGAAAAATCATGCTTTTCACTTATTGATAAAACGCTGCAATATTCATTATTCTGGTTTGTAACAAATAGTTTTTTTGTATGATGCTTGAAGGTAGTAAATACCTCCATCAAGGTTTCAATTTCCTGATGGTCTTTATCAATATTTAATAGCAAACCTACTTCGGGCTCATAGAGCACAATAGAGCCATCGCTTTCATCTGCTTCAATAATAAGCCAACCCTTTTTATCTCCAACATGTGCATTTCCAATTTTATTATCCTTAATCAAGTTCATTAGTCCGGCTCCGCTAATGATACCGGGATCCAGTTTTGCCTGTTGAAGAATACTGAATAACATGCCGGAGGTAGTACTTTTTCCTGATGTGCCGCCAACAGCAATGGTAGGTCGGCTTTTTGCAATGAGTGCCAATACTTCACTTCGTTTAAGGATAGGAATTTTCATTTGCATTGCCTTTTGCACTTCGGGCACCGTAGGTTCTATTGCAGTAGATACCACAATAAGTTGTGTATTTTCAGAAATACCATTTCCATCCTGATTAAAACAACGAATACCTTCAGCCTCCAATTTTTTACGAATATCGGCCGCTTGTCCATGCTCAAAATAGCGGTCACTGCCACTTACCTGCTTACCTACACCTGCTAAGTATTGAGCAATAGCACTCATTCCGGCTCCTGCAACACCAATAAAAAAGATGTGTTGATAATCTTCAATGGAAGGCTTCATACAGCTAAATTATAGGTTTTAAATAAATCCTCCTTATTTCTCTGTAGGTCGGAATTCTATGTAGATATTTTCCAGGTAATGTTTCGGGTATATTCATATTTAAGGTCTTCATGTAATTTTTCAATTGCTGATTGTAACTTATTTTGTGCAAATGAAAAGATTCTTTGCATCCCCGATGGGATGGTAAAGTGCCAGTTAATCTTTTGTAGTTCAATACAAATAAAGAGATATATATCAGCGCCTGTTTCGGGAATTTCCGAATACCTGATATATCGTTGGGCAAGCCTCAAAATTTTACGTAGATTTTTTTTGGCAATATAGGGAGAGCGGGTATTTACCTGAGCAAATAATTCACTCAATTCATGCTTAATCTCATTAATGTAGTCTGCTTCGTTATAGCTGTCATAAAGCAGATAACTAAGTAATTCTTTATTTTCCCTTTTAAACTTTGCGAGGCGTAAACAATATTTTACCAGGTTACTATGTGATTGCATTTGTAACTCCTCTTTAAGTTGTTTTGTTGTAGCCGGTTTCATTACCGATTGTTTTGAAATAATTTATTAGTTTTAACTGTTGGTAAATTTATGCTGTTTGGTTGATGAAAAAGAAACTCCCCTCTCCTATAACTATTTTATTCTTTGTAATCATTTTTGCCTATGCCTGCATTTGGCTTATTCCGGCGGGCAAGTTTCATACTTTGTCATATACAAAAGGCAGTAATGAATTTGTATATACCGGGGGTGAATTTTCAAAAGGATTGCCTTTCAGCCAGGCCACATTAGATAGTTTACATATTCTTATTCCATTAAAAAGTTTTGAATCGGGTGCTATTCGTAAGCCTGTTTCTGTACCCGGTTCTTATGAGCGGATAAAGTCGTCTCGTACAAATCCTCTGCAAATATTTATGGCGCCGATAAAAGGAGTGATTGATTCTATTGATGTGATTTTATTTGTGTTGTTTATAGGCGGCTTTATGCAAATTTTTAATCAGTCAGGTGCCCTGGTTGCCGCTTTAAGAGGGCTAACCCGCCGGATGCATGGGAAAGAATCATGGTTGATTATTTTGTTAACTTTTCTTTTTTCATTTGGGGGAGCTTCCTATGGAATGGCAGAGGAAGGGCTGGTGTTTTATGCTGTAATGATACCTTTATTTTTAAAAGCGGGTTATGATTTGCTGGTACCGGTTGCCGTTATTTTTGGAGGTACACAATTAGGCACATTAGCCTCTTTTACAAATCCATTTTCAACCATTATTGCTTCAAATGCAGCAGGTGTGAATTGGACAGATGGTTTGAATATGCGAGTAGCCATTTTTTTTATAACTACCCTAACCTTCATTTGGTATATTACTCGTTATGCCAATAAGGTAAAGAGAAACCCGGCTGCATCATTGGTTTTTAAAATTGACGGGAATGTATTGCCTGCAGCGCTCCCTTCCGAAAACGAAAGATTTAGTGAACTATCGGGGCAACTGGTGAATATAGTTGTTGCTGTTTTTGTAATTACGTTTTTGATTATGATTGGTGGTGTTGTATTTTTCGACTGGTGGTTGGTTGAGATGACAACGTTATTTTTAGGTGCTGCTATTTTAATGGGGTTTCTATTAAAAATGAAGGAGGAAGATTGGGTTAACCAATTTATCGAAGGATGTAAAGGGATGGTTGCAGTAGGTTTAATTATTGGTACTGCACGCGGAGTAAGTATTTTATTGGATGAGGGCCAAATTGCAGATAGTATCATTTACGGAGCGGCTCAATTGACTCAATCTATGCCACCGTCCATCTTCATTATTTTGATGATGTTTTTGTTTATGATCTTCACCTTGTTTATTTCTTCATCTTCAGGGATGGCTGTATTAACTATGCCTATTATGGGTTCCTTAGCCACCTTGGTAGATGTGCCCGGAAGGGAAATAGTAAATGCCTACCTTTTTGGGATGGGAGTAATGGGTTTCCTTACCCCTACCGGTTTAATCCTTCCTTCATTGGCTATGGCTAATATAAGTTTTAAAACCTGGTTGAAGTTTATTATTCCATTTCTTGGGATACTATTAATTATTTGTGGATTGGCATTATTAGCAGGGTTGTTTTTCTTTTAATTAAAATTATTTTATAATAATTAAATGTACTGATTAGAGGAACAGGAATTATTTTTGTATAAATAACGGTATTATGGCATGTGAATTTAAAGTTCCTTTTTCAGGAAATGCAGATGAAATTTTAAAAAAAGCCAAGGAATTGGTTGAATCACAAGGAGGGAGTTTTCAGGGTGATACATTCATGGGGGAGTTTAGTGTGGCTGTTTTTGGAAACCGGGTAGCCGGGGCTTATGCTGTTGAAGGCAATATTTTACAAATGGAAATTACAGAGAAGCCCATGATGGTGCCTTGCAATATGATTGAAAGTTTTTTAGTGAGTAAGTTAAAGTAGCATTCACATACTTTTAAACAGGAAACACAATTATCGTTTAAAAATGGATCCAATTTCTTTTCCAATTTTTTGAACGGCTTCAATTCCTTTATTCAACGGTTCGCTTGAAAAGTCATCGTATTGTTCTATTTTAAAATTATCATCATACTGTTGCGGATAAATAACCAATTTATTATTTAACGGGAAGTGTTTTTTTAGTTTACCGGGAACATTTTCTAAGATGCTCATATAGGAAGTAGCTCCTTTTCGTGCCGATACAAGTACCAGCAAATCATCTTCCCGAATATCTCTGGCCAGGATGAGGAAGTCTTCCCAATCATTAAAATCGCGCATACTTATGCTTGCGCTGATTTTATTTTTTGTGCGGAATCTTTCTACCGCTTGTTGGGTAAATGAATTGCAATTTAAAACCATGGGTATGCTCAGTTCCTGTGCAAGCTGGGCCATTTTTGAAAACCACATTGCAAAACCACTTTCATGTTCTGCAAGTGGAGGAATGGTAATGACAATTCTTTTGTGCAATACCAATGGTTTTTCAAAGTGGCAAATAAAGATTGTTTTATCGGTACTAGCCAAAATACTGTCCACCTTATTTCCGAATAGTTTATCTATAAAAGCAGTACTTTGAGACCAGCCTAAAACAATAATATCGGCCATAATTTCACGAGAAATTCGGCTAATGCCACTGGCTATATTGTGGTCAATAGTGGTAATCAAACTTAGTTTTGTTTCGGATGCGGAGGCTTGTTTAACATATTCCTCCATTTTGTTTCGGGTTTTGAGGATATTTTTTTCGGCTTCATCATCATTAGATACTACAGAAAGGACCGAAATAGGGTTGGCAGATTTTTTTTCTTTAATGAGTGTTACAAATTCAAATGCTTTTTCAATATTGGTTACATTGGCGATGGGTAAAAGAATGTGCTCACTTTGTTTTCCATTTGATTTGGTTAATTCACTTTCATCTCCTTCTGATTCCACAATGATAATTTTTGCTGCTTTTTCTGTAACAAAGGAGGCTACAATACAAGTAACTAAAATGAGGATGATGGTTCCGTTCAGGATGTTCTCATCAATTACATTGTTTTCATATCCTACTAAAATAACAGCTAGTGTGGCTGCAGCGTGGGCACCACTTAATCCGAAAATTAATTGCCGTTGGGCTCCGGTGTATTTAAACACAAGCTGGGTTAATAATGCAGCAAGCCATTTTCCAAAAATAGCCACGACGGTGAGTGTTGCGGCAATTATAATAGCTGTAGGCCCGCTTAAAATCACTTTAATATCCACAATCATTCCTACACTAATCAAGAAAAAAGGAATAAATAATGAGTTGCCAATAAACTCAATCCTGTTCATAAGGGCAGATGAATGAGGAATGAGCTTGTTTAATGCCAATCCTGCTACGAAAGCGCCGATAATAGCCTCCACGCCTGCAGCTTCTGCAAGGAAGGCTGCAAAAAATACTACTGATAAAACAAAAATATAGTGAGAATGTTTTTCGCTTTCCAGTTTTCTGAAAAACCATTTGGCAATTCGAGGGATAATAAAAAACATAATGAATGAAAAGATGGCTAATGAAATGCCTAATGTGATCCAAAAGTCTTGGTTAAGACTTCCCTTGCTATTGCCAATAATCACGGCTAAAATAATTAACACGGCAGTATCCGTTAATATGGTACCACCCACAGTAATGGCCACCGCCTGATTTTTGGAAACACCCAACTTGCTTACAATGGGATACGCAACAAGGGTGTGTGTGGCAAACATACTGGCAGTTAAAAAGCTGGTATTAAAGTCATATCCAAGAAAGTAATGACAAACCGGATACCCAACGCCCAAGGGGATGATAAAAGTGAAGAAACCAAAAAGGAGGCTTTTGTATTTATTGGCTTTAAATTCATTAATGTCTAATTCCAAACCGGCAATAAACATAATATATAAAAGGCCTATGGTGGAAAACAGATCCACGGCCGAGTTTTTTTGTAATACGCCCAATCCATGGGGTCCAATAATAACCCCGGCTATGATAAGTCCAATAATACCCGGGATATTTAATTTTTTTAGTAAAATGGGAGAAAGCAAAATGATAAACAGAATAAGCGAAAAAACGAGCACAGGGTTTTTTAGCGGAATTTCAAACTCTCTTATTAGGTGTTCAAAAAAATCAGTCATAAAATATATCTATTGAAATATAGTTTCAAGTTAATTCATTCAGACAAAAACTCTTTAAAATTTCCTTTAATTTTCAATTTAAGGGATGGTTTATAGTTTGGTTATGATGGAAATGTCTTCAGTTTAGTTTATGATTTTAGAAATTTTTGGTATTTAGTGGGTAAGAAAATTTTGTTTAAGAGATAACTATTAGGCGTAAACGAGAGGTGATAATAAAAAAATATGGGAAAGCTATTTTACATTTGGAGCATATTCTCTGCATAGTTTTACCAGGGAAGCAGAAAGATTTTGAATAAGATTAAATTGATCCACTACTGATTTTACTTTTACCAGGGTTGTTTTAGTTTCTGTTTCCAATACATGCTGTGTTATTTCTATTTTTCGTTTGTTTATAAGTGTATTTACATAATCCTCCAAAACTTTTATAGTTTGTATTTGTGTATTCTCTTTATGGCCGTTTATAAGGTTTAATGCTGCAATAAAATGTGCATTTGTTTGTGTAGTAACCGGAGTGAATTGAGGCGAAGTAAAAGGTTTTGTCTTTTGGTGAAGCAATAGTGATAGAGCAGCAAGGTGAGATGCAATAGCATAATTTATTACTACAAATTGATGAAGGTATTGTTGCCCTATTTGTACATGTTTTGGTTCTGATAGCATTCTGTTAAGTGCATCTGATAGGTTTGATAAGCTAACCAATACTCTTTGACGACTCTTTCTGATTTGAAGTAACGAAGTGTTTTTGCCTATGTATGCTTCAGCTATGAGGTGATAATATTGTTTATTTTCATTTAGGAGTTCAATAAGGGCTGGTTTAATATTTTTATATTCCCATGCAGGAACCATTAGGAGGCTTGCAGCATAGGCAATAAGGGAGCCTATGCCAGTTTCGAAGATGCGTTGGATAAGTACATGTGTAATATTTTGTGGAAACATTAAAAAATATATAATAATTAATTGAGTAGTGAGCGCCCAAACCGCAATAAAATAATTGGTTCTTATAAAAGAGAAACTCACAACCATAAATGTTACCATTATTAAAAAAAGCAGGGTATTATTAGTGACGAACAGCACTAATATAAAGCCCAGGATTGCACCCAAGATTGTGCCGAATAATCTATCCTTGTTTCGCTGTCGCGACAGGCTGAATGCAGGTTTTAAGATAACAATTATGGTAAGTAGGATCCAATTACCGGCACCCAGGTTGAATGCATGTGCCATGAGGTATCCGGAGAGTAAGGATAGTGATACCCGCAATGCATGTCTGAATATATTAGAGCCGGGGTGTAGGTTGTCTAAAAAAATAGAAGGATTTAAATCTCTGCTACGGGAAAAATGGTGGGTGAGTTCTTCAGCGGTATTTTTTTGTTTTTTATATTTTTTGTATTTCGTTTGTGCGTGCAAAAATTCAATTTGAGGAAGCATTTCTTCCAGATTGTTTATGATGCGTCCGAGGCTTACGAAAGATTCTAATCGTTCGGGTTGTAATGTGGTTTTGCGTAAGGCTTCAAATTTCTCTCTAAGTAAATAGAGTTGTTCTTTTAGCACCGGTGACAAATCAGAAGCTTCTTCACTTTTAATAGCTAGCCCAATGTTATGTAATTCGGAAGTAATGAGTTTTATGATATGTTGAATATCCGGCAAAATATCGAGTTCTTTTAATGCAAGGTTTAGTACGCTATAGTTTTGAAAGGAAGTCATAATTGAATCCAGCAAATTTGCGGTGTGCAAATAGGTGGTAAGAAGGCTTCTCGCCTTTCTGTTCGTTTCTCTAACGTGCCGCCTTGTTTTATAAATTAGTTCAGCCGTGAGTGATTGTTGTTTTTCAATTTCAACCTGTTGTTGAAGAAGTTGCTTGTAAATGTCATCGTAGTTGGGGTTAATGCCAAAAAACTCTCCTCTTTTTGAGAGGTAATTTCCAATGGCAATGATAAGATCCCCCAGCACCTGTTGGATTATCTTATAGGGTTTAAACTGTGATAAAACAAGGCTAAACAAAAAATACCATGCACCACCCATGAAGGTAAACAGGGTATGCTCCCACACTCCCATTGAATTTAGATTAGAATCCATCGAAATAACAGCCATATACAGAGCGGCTACTCCCAGAGCCGAACTGCGCATACCGTACACTGTTAGCATGGAAAAGAAAAAGCCTGAAAGCGTAATAAGTAACCCCAATAGGAAAGGGAATTTTGTTGCTTCACCTGTTAGCGCAGACATAAGGGTGATAATAACAACACATACACCCATACCAATAAGCCGGTGTTTTACCGGGCCTGGTACATCTGTAATGCTAACACTTAATGCAGCGATGGAAAGCGTAATTCCTATAGACAGATACCCAAATGCATATAGCACAATGGCAGGAAATAAAACTCCAAAGGAAACCCTTATCCCTTCGCTAAAATGTCGTCCATTTAAGAAATTCCGATATCGTTGTACAGTGTCCAAACTTTTTTAAAATTATTATTTCAAGTGTAAATAGTACTCATTTTTTAAAAACCGCTTTGCCTTTTATTTCTGTTTGAAATTATGATATATATCAGAAAAGCAATATTTAAATTAAAATAATATTCGGTGTTTGTTTTGAAAAGAATTTAATACGTGTATATTTACATGACCACAAGAACTGTTTATGACCATATTTGTTGCCGGCCTACCGTATGATTTAGATGACGCCGAATTAGAAGAAATTTTTGAAAAATTTGGAAAAGTTATTTCAGCCAAGGTTGCTATAGATCGGGAAACCGGTAAGAGCAGGAGCTTTGGTTTTGTAGAAATGGCAAATCGTGAAGAAGGTTTGGAAGCCATCGAAAACTTAAATGATATTTCTTTAGGCAAAAAGCCTTTGGTAGTAAAAGAAGCTGAAAGCAGGCAGCCACAACGTCCTCCTCGGCCTAATTTTGACCGGAGTCGCTCATCTCATAATCGGCCGTTTAACCGTAACCGTTAGAGCTGTATTCTTTTATTTTCATTTTAGGAAAGAAGATAGTTATGCATTAATAAGCATTGCTTTTTCCATTACATCTCCTTCCCGTATATCATCAATTACATCTAAACCTTCTATAACTTTTCCAAAGCAGGTATGCACGCCATCTAAATGGGCAGTATTATCTCTGCTGTGGCAAATAAAGAATTGTGATCCACCGGTATTTAAACCTCTATGAGCCATTGATATTACACCTCTGTCGTGAAACTGATTACCTCCTTTTGTTTCGCATTTAATGGTGTATCCGGGGCCTCCGGTACCGTTTCCATTGGGGCAGCCACCTTGAATTACGAAGTTGGGAATAACGCGATGAAATGTTAATCCATTATAATATCCGGTGGTAATCAATTTTTTAAAATTCTCCACAGTGCCAGGAGCATCGTTGTCATACAATTCAAATGTTATAATGCCCTTGTTTGTATGAATTTGTCCTTTTGTATTACTCATGTTGTTTATAATTAAATTTTATTTATTGTTTTTTAGTTAAGGCCAAAAATCGTTGCATATTTGCCTTTTCTGCAGGTGTCAGTATTCGGCCTTCTTTTAGTTTTTCATGGAGTTCTAATGCGCCCTTGTGTTGTGGAAATACTTGTAATATAGCCATGGTGTCCAAAAAATCTTGTGAAGGCTTAGGGGCTGAGAAAATGGGTTTTTCAGATTTATATCTGTTTGGCATTTTTTTTATTGTAGCTTCAAGAGTAGCCAATTTACCAGAAGAGATATCACTAATTCTATTGGCCTTTGCGAGCAGGCCTTGCAATTGCTTTTTACTCAACCAGCCTCGTTGCATATATTGTTTATATAAGCTAATAATAAAAGAGGATGTGGGATAAGCCAGAATACAACTTTCCAGCAATTCATTTACCACATCAGGCCCTGAAGATTTAATATTCACTTGGTTATTTCTTATTAATGGCATCTCGTATGCTATCCGCATCAGCCTGGCGCCTGTCTTGCGCCTTTTCTTTTCCCTTTTTGAGTTGTTGTTGTAGCAAGGCAATACAATCACCGGCAGCTGTTTCAAAATATTTACTTGATTTCTTTACAAATAGATCATTGCCGGGAATTTCCAATAAGATCTCACAGTCCTTCTGCTCCTCTCCTTTTGTCTGGTTATTTTTAAAAGTTACGTTGGCCTTAATTATTTTATTTGTTTTAAGTGCCTTTAGTTTCTCTCGCACAAAATTGTCTAGGGTATCACCTGTGGTAAATCCTATTCCTTGAATAATAATATCCATAATTACATTTTTTATATTACAAATTTCCAATTTTTATTTGGATTAATAAAAAGTTGAATCGTGTTTTGTGTCACCATTAGAGGTGATTTACGTTAATAAATTTCAAAAAATGCATGTATTCTTTATTAGGTGTAAAATGATTGGTACAATTATTGATTTGTATCCATTGAAGATTTGAAATAAGGTAAAGAATTTTTCAACCAAAATTTAAAATTACTATTATGGCCAAGAAAGATGTAAAGAAGAAAAGCAGCGCTTCAAAAAAAGCTGTAAAAAAAGTTGTAAAAAAGGCTTCAAAAAAGACTGGAAAAAATAAAGGGAAAAAAACAGCTCCAAAAAAGAACAGGCACTTAACATTTATTGAAAAGGTTCGCCAGGCATTACAAGAGTGGTCAAATGAGAATGAGAGAGAGATTGAGGAAGATGATGAATCAGCACAAACCAGCGGTTTGTAGGGTTTTGCTTAATTTGTTTTTTTTATATTCTTTTTTTGTATTCAATCAACTCATTTTTTAACTGAAACCACATGATGTTAAGTTAGTTGATGTGTAAAAGAATATGGCTGTTTATTTATTGCCTCTGCAATTTGTTATTGGAGAGGCTTTTTTTTGAGTAATAATGAATTCATTCTTTCAAAATAATTCCTTCATTTAGAGTGGGATATTTCCGTGTTTTTTCTTAGGAATTTTAGCCACTTTATTTTCGAGTGCTGCGAAGGCTTTTAATAGCTTTAATCTGGTAGTGGCCGGTTCTATAATTTCATCCACAAACCCTCGCTCAGCTGCCAAATAAGGAGTAGCAAAGCGATCAGCATATTCTTTTTCCTTTTTAATGAGTTCTTCTTTTGGATTTTTTGCTTCTGCAATTTCTTTTTTAAAAATAATTTCGCTGGCTCCTTTAGCACCCATTACAGCGATTTCGGCACTTGGCCAGGCAAAATTAAAATCTGCTCCAATGTGTTTACTGTTCATCACATCATAGGCTCCACCATAAGCTTTTCGGGTAATTACTGTAATTCGTGGTACGGTGGCCTCACTAAGTGCGTATAGTAGTTTAGCCCCGTTTGTAATGATACCGTTCCATTCCTGATCTGTGCCGGGTAAAAAGCCAGGCACGTCCACCAATACCAAGAGCGGAATATTAAAGCTGTCACAGAAGCGAGTAAATCGTGCTGCTTTTCGTGAGCTTTCAATATCTAAAACACCGGCAAGGCTTGCCGGTTGATTAGCAACAATACCAATACTTTTATTACCTAATCGTGCAAAACCCACCACAATATTTTGTGCATAATCGGGATGTATTTCAAAAAAGGAACCTGCATCACAGATATTGGTCACTACTGAGCGTATGTCGTAAGGCTGTTGCGGATTAGGCGGTATAATTCCATTCAAGTTCGGTCTTCGTTCGTCATTTATTTCGTAGGATGCCGCCGGTGTTGTTTCTTCGCAGTTTTGTGGAATATAGCTTAGCAGTGTTTTTATTTTTTCAATACAAGCTCGGTCATTAGATGCCGTAAGATGGGTTACGCCCGACTTACTGCTATGGGTAAACGCACCCCCAAGTTCTTCTGAAGTAACTGTTTCGTTGGTTACTGTTTTTACAACGTTTGGTCCTGTAACAAACATATAGCTGGTATTTTCCACCATGATGGTGAAATCAGTAATTGCCGGAGAATATACTGCTCCTCCTGCACACGGCCCCATGATAGCGGAAATTTGTGGAATAACGCCTGATGCCATAACATTACGGTAAAAAATATCTGCATAGCCGCCTAATGAAACCACACCTTCCTGAATTCGTGCTCCTCCGGAGTCATTCAGTCCAATTATGGGCGCACCCGTTTTCATAGCGAGGTCCATTATTTTACAAATTTTTTCGGCATGGGTTTCAGAAAGCGAGCCGCCAAATACTGTAAAATCTTGTGCAAACACATATACCAAACGCTCGTTTACTGTACCATAGCCGGTAATTACCCCATCACCGGGAATAATTTGTTTATCCATACCAAAATCACGTGCACGATGAATTACCATGGCTCCTATTTCTTCAAAAGAGCCTAAGTCCATTAAAAGCTCAATTCTTTCTCTTGCAGTTAGCTTTCCTTTTTTATGTTGAGCGGCAATCCTATCTTTTCCTCCTCCTAACTTACCGGCTTCGGTCTTTTCTTTTAATTCGGTTAATTTCTGTTTCATAATTATTTTTAATTCAGGCGGCTTTTCCAATTAGCAGAAGTATGTTTTACAATGGTTGGTTTTGATTGTTCTTTTAGCCATGCATACAGCGCCATTTTGGCTATAGGTTGTGAGTGTGCCTTGTTTTCTTCATTTAGTTTTTCAGGAGTAAAATATTGTTGAATAAAATGGGTGTTGAATTTACCTGTTATAAAAGCGTTATTGTTCATTACGAAGGTGCCAAATGGCAAGGTGGTGGCAATGCCTTCAATATGAAAGGTGGCAATAGCTTCTTTCATTTTTGAAATGGCATCCATTCTATCTTTGCCGTGTACAATGAGCTTGGCAATTAAAGGATCGTAAAAAATTGGAATTTCCATACCTTGGGTAAAGCCATCATCCACTCTTATTCCATCACCACTGGGTAGGCTATAGGTATCTAAAGTGCCAATTGAAGGCAAGAAATTTTCGTAAGGGTTTTCTGCACATACTCGAAGTTCAATGGCATGTCCATGGATAGAAAGGTCATTTTGCGAAAAAGCCAATTTTTCATTTCTTGTCACTCTTATTTGTTGTTCCACCAGGTCGAGGCCGGTGATAAATTCTGTAACCGGATGTTCTACTTGTAGCCTTGTGTTCATTTCTAAAAAGTAAAAGTTTAGATTGCTATCCATTAGAAACTCTACGGTTCCGGCTCCAATATAACCGCATGACTGAGCTACTTTTACGGCAGCTTCGCCCATTTCCTTTCTTTTTTCATGCGTAAGGATACTTGAAGGAGCCTCCTCAATTACTTTTTGGTGGCGGCGTTGTATAGAACATTCGCGTTCGAAAAGATAAATTGTATTATTATGCTTATCTGCCAGCACTTGAATTTCGATATGCCGTGGAGAATCAACAAATTTTTCAATAAAGACCGAGCCATCGCCAAATGCCGATACTGCTTCACTTACAGCCCTATTCATTTGCTCTTCAAAATCCGCGCTTTTTTCTACAACCCTCATTCCCTTCCCTCCTCCTCCTGCCGATGCTTTTATGAGGATTGGATATCCAATATTGTCGGCTACTTTTTTTGCTTCGGAAACATCGGTGATGGCATGGTCAATACCCGGCACCATAGGAATGTTGTAATGTTTAACGCAATTTTTAGCAGCCAGCTTAGAACCCATGATACGCATAGCGGCAGCAGTTGGGCCAATGAAGATAATTCCGGCTTTTTCTACTTCTTCCGCAAAATCCGGGTTTTCGCTTAAAAACCCATATCCGGGGTGTATAGCATCAGCTCCGGTTTTGCGGGCAGCTTCCAAAATTTTATCGCCACGTAAATAAGATTCAGAAGAAGGCGAGGCTCCAATAAATACAGCCTCATCGGCATAAATAACATGTGGTGATTTTCGGTCAGCTTCAGCATATACGGCTACCGTTTTTATACCCATTCTTTTAAGGGTTTTCATTACTCTAAGTGCTATTTCTCCTCTGTTTGCTATTAATACTTTTTTCACACTTTTATTTTTAAAAAAAGGTTACTATAATCGTTTGTGCCTAATCGTTACTTAGGGAAATCAGTAGTTGATTTTTCTCAACGGCATCACCCTGTTTTACATGAATCTTATCAACCTTGCTTTTTCCCGGAATAGTAATCACATTTTCCATTTTCATTGCTTCCAATACAAGGATTTTATGGTCTTTTTCTACCTCCTCTCCTTCTTTTACATTTATTTCCAGAACCAGCCCCGGCATAGGCGCTTTAATTTCTTTTAATACAGAGGAGGTATCATGGCTGTATCCCATTTTATTGAGTAGTAAATCTATTGGCTCCTCTATGATAATTTCATGTTGAGCTCCATTTAGGTTTACCAAAACCTTTTTTTTCTTTCTATTGATTTCAATTATTTGAAGCAGGTATGATTTGTTATTATCTATTAAGTGGAGCTCTCCATGAGGGAGGTTTATAATATTTTCCGCTAAAATTTGATGTTGATTAAAAGAAAAAACTTGGTTATTAATAGTTACCTGATACAAATCCGGGTTTAACTCCATGGTAAATTAATTTTGATTATTAAAAGTACGATGTTTACCGGCATTATCTTGCGGTATAATTAAATTGCAGAAATGAAATGAAAAGAGGCCGAATCAGTTTGAAGTCTGAAACGGCCTCTGTACTTAGCTTTTAAGAGGTTATCTTATTTTACTATTAGTTTTGAAGTATATTTTTGTTTTCCAATAATAACTTGAATAAAATACACACCCGGTAGTAATTTATGTTGTAGGTTAAATCCTGCCTTCCCTTGTACAAGTTGAATTTCTGTATTAAAAATAACTCTTCCGGTAATGTCCAAAATGGTACAACCAGCTTTGATTGTATTTATTTCAGAAGGAAGGTAGATGTAAAAATCTCCATTTCCGGGATTAGGGAATATTTTCAGTTCCTCTAATTTTTGATTTAAGTTATTGTTTACAAAATCCGGACGTTGGGGTAACGTCTTGCATTTGGTCATCCTTAAGGAGCGTACGCTACTTGATCCGCAATCAGATGATGTTTGAACTTTCAGGGTGCCGCCGGTGAAGTTTGCATTAGTGAAAATGGTTATAGTATTTGAACCTTGTCCGCTTATTAAAGTTGTATTAGCCGGAAGCGTCCATTCGTACCAATCTGCATACTCTCCTATGGTTGTATAAGTTTGAGTGGTGAGCGGGCATGGTGTTGGATTGCCGGTAATAGCAGAAGGTGTGGTTGGTACTTTTTTGGTAATGGTAATAACTCGTGCAGGGCTGGTACCACAACCACTAATACCTGCTACAGATAAGGTAGTAGAAGAGAATCCTGCATCAAACATTACTTCAATGATGGTGTCATTCACTCCATTACCACCCGGATGAGCAACGATATGTGCATTTACATTATCAGAAAGCGTCCATACGTACCCGTTAGTATATCCATATCTGTCCTTCCTAATAGAATACACTGCAGGCGTTTGTGTGAAAACGTATGGGCATGCATTAACCGGTGCAACAGTTAATGGGCCTGAAGGGCTATTAGGGTCGCCATAGATTTTTGATGGTATTATGGGAATTGATTTCTTTATGGTAATGCTACGTAAAGAACTGGTGCTGCATCCATTTACAGAAGCAACTGAAACTTGCCCACCGGTAAAGGCATGAGAAAACTGCACATGAATTATGGTATCATTGGGGGTTCCTGCGCCCGGCCTGTAAATAATGGTGGCTCCCGAAGGCACATTCCATTGAAATGAAGAAGCTGAAGCTACTTTTCTAACGGTATATATTGCCGGATCACCAGAGCCTATATAAGGACAAGATTCGGTTGGCCCGGTAATACCTCCGGGTCTTAACGGATTTGAACCAGTAATAGTTAATGTGCGTTCTGATGAGGTGCCGCAATAAGATACAGATCTAACTCCAATAGTACTTCCCACCACAAAATTATTATTGAAACTTACTTCAATAATGGTGTCGTTAGCACCTTGTCCATTAGGATGGCTTATGATATCTATACCTGTTGGTACACGCCAAATATATGAATCTGCATAAGGAACTTTACGAATGGTGTAAAGACCTGTAAGGCCGGTGCCAATATAGAGGCAACTGTTAACTGAGCCACTAATAGAACCCGGTTGATTGGGTGCAATAGCCCGGGCATTGGTATTTACCACAGCCAATGAGCCATCACATGGGTTTATAATTTTTGCAGTAACATAACCATTGGTATAGTTTGGTGCAAACTTAACTTCAATAGAAGTAGTGCCTTGCCCTGAAATAATTTGTGCATTATGTGGAACATACCAGGTTATTGTACCCGGGTTGGTGGGATTAACGCTATAAATTGCATTTGGCCCATTGGGATCCATAGAGAAACACACACTGCGGGGACCTGTTACAGCACCCGGACTAAATTCACACTGTGCGGAAGTAACAGAAATAGTTGTGAATGCAGATTTGGTACAGCCATATATATCGGTATAGGTATATTGAATAGAATGGTTACCAATACCGGCAATGGAAGGTGAGAATGAATTTCCACTAATACCCGCACCGCTAAATGTGCCACCGGATGGGGTGCCACCTAAAGTAATATTTGATGAGTTAATGGTAAATGGACCATAAGATCCGGCGCTTACGTTTTCTAATCCACCTATGGTAACAGTAATGCTGTTAGACTGTACGCTTCCGCATGAATTGGAATTAGTAACAT
>CAZBBO010000020.1:0-46601 GCA_964490345.1 uncultured Ferruginibacter sp. | reverse complement strand
CCTTGCTTGCTGTAACGCTCAAATTAACCTCAGCGCCGGCACATACTGTAGCCGGGTTAGCAGTAGGGGTAATGGTCATTGGTGTAAAGAAGTCGTCCTGATATGAATCAGCAGGAGATGCTCCTGTCATAGCTCCTGCATCTGTTGCCGTAACAGACCACTCAACTACACCATAGGATGGTGTTATTGTGGGTATTATTCCCTCCCAAACATTACCTCCCAAATCTGCCATAGAAATTGGAGTTTGAGGAATTCCATCTACTGTATAATTAATATCAACAGATACAATAGTGTTGCCACCCGGTGTAACATTTGCTGTTATGGTTCGTGCAACATTGGTACACTGATTGCCCGAAGGGTTTATTGACACAGACGCTATCTCCGGTGCAGCCGGAACACCCATAACCAAAAAGCCGGGTACAACAGCACTGTTATTTGTTTGGATACTTCCATTTGCTAATGTAGCCGGGAACCCTCCAAACACATCATAAGTACCACTTGCAGTTGCGCTTCCTCCAATTACTTCATAGCTTCCGCGGGTATCATACAGTTTCACCTTTGAACCCGTAAAGTTTCCGGCGCCGCTTACAACAGAAGCTCCCCAATAACGAGTACTGCTGATAGAAGTAAGTGTACTTCCTACACTACCGGCGCAATCTCCATCAAAAACTTCTGCCTGAATGGTTACCGCACCTGTTGTTACGGGGTCAACAATATCTACCGGATTATAACCTGCCTTACCTACAGGAAAAGGATACGTTCCCGATGCGGATGCCGGAAAATTACGTTGTAAAGGCCCATTTATATATGCTGTTGATGAACCACCCACAAGGCTTGCTATGGTTGTTCCACTTACCGTTAAAATATTTGCAGCACTTGTATTAATAATACCATTGGTAAGATTAACTGTGGTGGCGCTTAAATTTCCACCGGATAATGTTAATGTATGTGACGGATCGTTATCATCATAGGTAAGCGAAACCAACTGTCTGGAGGGATTAACCTCAGGCCCTATAACTTTTGAGTTGGTGGTGCGTAAATATGAAATGGTTTGTCCGCCGGTTCCCAAATTAAAGGTGGGACTTACATCAAACGTGCCTCCGCCTGTTGGAGTGGTAGTGTTTCCTATTTGAATTGGTGAGGCTGTACTACCTCCTGTTCCAAGCGTAATCTTATTGGCATTTACAAAACTTCCGGAGAAGATAATTATTCTGTTGGTAACCACGTTGCTTGTTACACCCGGGCTGAAGGTAAAGTTACCATCATTTTGCAATTCTAAACTTTGCAGGGTAGCACTTCCTGACCCGCTATAAGAAATGTTGGTATTGGGCTCGAAAGTAATAAACCGAGCACTGGCACCGGTATTGGTTATTGTACCATTATTTATAATAGAAGAGCCCGCAAACAGGAAAATTGCGTTTGATAAGAAGGACAATGTACCTCCGGTTTTTATTTCTATATTACGAGAAACCAAGTTATAGTTTACCGCAGCTTTAAATGATCCTGTATTAGGATTAGAAGAATTATCTATTACCAGATTAGGAATTACAGAACCAATATAAAAAGTACGGGATGCTCCGCTTGATGCATTTCCTAATTGCAGTGTTCCTCCTGTAACCGAAGAAATTCCTGCTCCCCCGCTGTTCCTAAAGTCGCCCACTGTGGTACTGGTATTAGGTAATTGGCAAATAATTTTACCCCCGCTAATAGTTATAAGAGAAGTTAGTGCTGTTCCCAGGTCGAAAGATGCAAGGGAGGAGTTATTATATCCAACCGTACATACGGTAACCTCTCCACCACTTTGTGTATATGAAATAGCGTTGGTAGCTGCACTAACACCAAACCCACCGGCAGCATTAACAAAACCGCCCTCAATGGTAACCTTACTATTAGCTGCAAAATTAAACCGATTTCCAGATGCCAAGCCCGCATTAAACACACCATTACTAATACGCAACATTCCATTTAGTGTAGCATTACCGGCTTGCCCGGAAACGGTTACATTGCTATTGTTAAGCCAAAAGCCCGAGTTTGCATTAATGGTATATGCGGCCGGAGAGAAGAATCGTCCGCTTAATGTGAATGATCCGCTCACTTTAAATATACCCTTCGTTAAAGTTAAGAAAGCCATTGGTGCACCATCGGCAACCGTACCCTGAACAGAGAAATTACTTGATGTCAATTCTACAATAGCATTTGCGTTACCCTTGTTCACATTAATTGTTCTTACATCAGTTACAGACCCCCAACCACTAATTTCAGAATCACCATTATCCAAAAAGGAGAGACCAACACCCGCAGTTGTTGAAAGATCAAATATTCCATCATTAACTATATTTTCAGAAACACTTAGGGTATGGGTTGTTAATGCACCCGAACCGGCATTAAAACTACCGGTAGAAGAAACCGTAATATTTCTTGCCGCCAAAGCCGCAGCCGGGGTAGATTGATATTCTAAACTACCATCAATGGTAATATTGTTTGCAGCTGCATTATTAATATCAATGGTAACTGTCATACCTACTGGTATTGTAACATTATCTCCTACTGTTGGAATAGCTCCACCATCCCACGTTGTGGTTTGCGACCACAATCCGCTTGAAATAGCAGAAATAACACCCGCCGGAAGGGTTGATTCACTACCGGTTAAATTTGAAGATTCCCCATCAAGATTGCTTGCTGTTATTCTATAAAAATATATTGTTCCCGGAGCTAACCCACTTTGAGAAAGGGAATAGCCGCTACCGGTTGTTGCTGTTGTAGTACTGGCTACTGTGCCTACTAAATTAAAGCTCACATTATCCGTTGAACGATATACGTTAAAACCCACTTCATTAGTAGAATTATCAACCCACTCCACATTAAATGAAGAATTGGTTATTGCTGAAGAAGAAAAGGTAATAGGTGCGGCATCCGGAGCGCCATATTCACGAATGACTACATTATCTACTGACAAATTATACCTATCAGCAGCAGAATAACAATTAAATGCTGCATAATAGGTACCCGATGCGGGTACTGTAAATATTTTAGATTGCAACGTTTGTGTTGTAGTAGTAAAATCTGGGAAATCAAGCAGTACGGTTGTTTGAGACGCCGATGTTTGAGACGTTCCTAATGTTACCTTTAAATTTTCAGGATATGTAGCACCGGCAACTGCCATATAAAATTGAACAATATATTGTTTGGAAGAGCTTAAAGTCATGGCCGGGGTAAATGCCCATGTGTTAGCGGCAAAGTTGGAATTATAACCATACCGCATGTGTGCAACAGATCCAGGCAAAGATGTCGGAGTGCTTGCACTAGTAGAACGAACCCAATTATTTCCACTCCCCATATTGGTTACAACCCAGCCTGTTGGTGGAAACGTTGTGCCATCAAAATTTTCATTTACCAACTGGGCTTTAACACAAACGGTGCTTAATAATAGCACCATCATACCAACCACTCCTGAAAAAACACGAATCTTTTTTCCCTTACCTGTTGTTGTGACTTTTGTGCTCATAACTTTCATTTTTAATTTGAATGAAATTTTTATCAGCTCCGTATAAGAAGCTGTTGAAAATGTGCAAATTTTTAATAAAAACACAGAACTATAAACCGAATGGTTTAAACTGGTAGCAGAGGTTTTAAAGTCTTTCTTAGTGATTTGAAGAGGTGGGGAGGTTTCAAAAAAACAGAAACCAAGTATGAATGTAGGATACAAATGTTTATTTTCCAAATTTTTTGTTAAAAAGTGTTTTTATTAAAAATAGAAATTATTCAAAAGGAGGACATGGGGTTGCGTTTTTTCGTAATCTCTGTATGGTTCCGCCAAAAGAATAAATCCCTGCGCAAGCCTATTTCTTATGTATATCTTTGCAGCCAAAAAAAATTTCATGTATAATAAAGAGCGGAAAACTGTAAAAAGCATACTCGAATCCACCACCACAAATTATTCAACTGTGGTAATGGGTTGGGTGCGCACTTTCAGAAACACGCAATTCATAGCCCTCAATGATGGCAGTACCAATGATAATTTACAAGTAGTTATCCCATTGGGCACGGTTGATGATGCTACCCTACGCCGTATTACCACCGGGGCTTGTATAAAAGCATCTGGAGAGGTTATTGCTTCTGTAGGTAAAGGGCAGTCTGTAGAACTTGCCGCCGCTTCTATAGAAATTTTGGGAGATAGTGATGCTGAAAAATACCCGTTACAACCAAAGAAACACAGCCTCGAATTTCTTCGCGAAATAGCACACCTTCGCTTTCGTACCAACACTTTTGCGTCTGTGTTTCGCATTCGTCACGGCTTGTCGTTTGCAATTCACAAGTTTTTTAACGACCGAGGATTTGTATATATGCACACGCCAATTATTACCGCCAGTGATGCCGAGGGTGCCGGTGAAATGTTTAGGGTTACCACCCTTCCTTTAGATGGTAGCGCCGTGGGTGAGGATGGTTTGATAAACTTTAAAGAAGACTTCTTTGGCCGCAGCACCAACCTTACCGTAAGTGGACAATTAGAAGGAGAGCTTGCCGCTACTGCTTTAGGAAATATTTACACCTTTGGGCCAACTTTTAGAGCAGAAAACAGCAATACAACCCGCCACCTTGCCGAGTTTTGGATGATTGAACCCGAAATGGCCTTCCATGATTTAGAAGATAATATGAACCTTGCTGAAAAATTTATCCGCTACATTATCAAATTTGTAATGGATAACAACTCAAAAGATCTTGCTTTCCTTGCGCAGCGCCTGGCAGACGAGGATAAACAAAAACCCGAAGCCGAGCGCAGCTTTCCGCTGTTGGAAAAACTTGAATTTGTAGTAAATAACAATTTTGAGCGCATCACCTACACAGAGGCTATCGAAATCCTGCGCAACAGTAACCACAACAAAAAGAAAAAATTCCGCTTCCTCATTGATGAATGGGGTGTTGACCTCCAAAGTGAGCACGAACGTTATTTAGTAGAGAAGCATTTTAAAAAACCGGTTATTATTACCAACTACCCAAAGGCAATTAAGAGTTTTTATATGCGCCAAAATGAAGACGGTAAAACAGTTGCCGCAATGGATATCCTCGCTCCCGGAATTGGAGAAATTGTTGGTGGCTCACAGAGAGAAGAGCGCCTCGATAAATTAACCACCCGGATGAAAGAATTAAATATACCCGCAGATGAAATGGATTGGTACTTGGATACTCGCCGGTTTGGTACTTGTGTACACGCCGGTTTTGGATTAGGATTTGAACGAATGGTACAATTTGTAACCGGAATGGGAAACATCCGGGATGTAATACCGTTTCCACGTTACCCAAAAAGTTGCATGTATTAAAATTCGATTAACAACCCGGGAGCTTGTTGTTATTTTGAAAAACCAAACACACAAAATGACATCAGAAAATAATTACATAGAAATAAACCGGCAATCTTGGAACAACAGGGTTGATACACACCTAAAATCAGAATTTTACGACCTTGAAAATTTTCTGAAAGGAAAATGTTCACTAAACGAAATTGAATTAAACTTGCTCGGCAATATACAAGGAAAAACCATTTTGCATTTGCAATGTCATTTTGGACAAGATACAATTTCATTGAGCAGGCTTGGTGCAATCCCTACGGGCGTTGACTTATCAGACAAAGCTATTGAAAGTGCAATACAAATTGCAAAAGACACCCATTCAAATGCAACGTTCATTTGTTGTGATATTTACGATTTGCCCAACCATTTAGACGAAAAATTTGATATTGTTTTTACGAGCTATGGAACAATCGGTTGGTTACCAAACTTGGACAAGTGGGCAAAAGTTATTTCTACTTTTTTAAAGCCAAATGGACAATTTGTATTTGTAGAATTTCACCCGGTTGTTTGGATGTTTGATGACAGCTTTGATAAAGTTGGATATAGATATTTTAATTCAGGGGCAATATTAGAAACAGAAGGCGGGACTTATGCCGATAAAAAAGCCGAAATAACTCTATTAAATGTAATTTGGAACCACAGCATTAGCGAAGTGTTGAATAGTTTGATAAAAAACGGACTTGAAATAAAATCATTAGATGAATTTGATTATTCTCCTTACAATTGTTTTAACAAGACTATAGAATTTGAATCCAAAAAATTTAGAATAGAGCATTTGGAAAACAAAATACCTATGGTATATTCAATCACAGCAACAAAAAACAACAGCTAAAATTACGTTGGTAAAGGTGCCCCTGGTATTGCCAATGCTCCTGTTATGCATTCGGAATTCTCTCTCGGTCAAATGTGTTGTTTGTCGTGGCAAGATTTACATACGGAAACAAGCCATTCAATTGGTTCTTACCCGATATTATATTTTGCGTATCTCTTATGGTGAACTTGTGTTGCCCGGCCTCCACAATATGCACATCGCCAATTATTACCGCCAGTGATGCCGAGGGTGCCGGAGAAAAGTTTAGGGTTACCACGCTTCCCTTAGATGGCTGCGCCGTGGGTGAGGATTTGAGTTTCATTTTTTTTAATATAATTTCGTGTAAGTATAGCTGTTGGTGGTAATCTTTTTAGACTTTAGAACAATTTAACCTCATAGACATGCGACTTATCTTATTAGCAATTCTTTTCCTTTTCTGCACATCATCTTTTGCGCAGACACCTCCGCTTCAATGTAAAGAACCAATAAAACTGTCTCTGTCTGTTTCGCCACCATCGCCAAGACAAAATTCTCACGTAGCGATATCCGTTGATTTCGCATCAATTTTGGACAGTTTATACGGCGCTATGGATCACCAAGACCCTTCATTAAGTCTTAGGAGATATAAACTCGACGATTACCCGGTTTTTTCATTGGACAGTTTAAAAACAGGACGCTACGAACTCGGTCCATACAACTTTGTTCTGAATAGACAACCATATACAACCGAAAAATTGCAGTTCATTGTAGATGACTCTTTGCAAAAAGACGAGTTTGGTATCTGGATAAGGCACACAAAGACAAATGATTCAACCTTCTGCGTTACAATTGAACAAAAGCAAATCCTAGAGAATAAACAAAACCTGAATAGAGAAGAGTACATTCGCCAAAATTTTGGAAAAGGTGGATTAGGTCCAATCTTTATAGAGTTAAAAGAAGAGGATTATCAAATTCTACGACATTTGCGATCTACCAATCGTAGCACCTTAGAAGAAACAGAAACAAATAAAGGTAAAGTTCTCTATGAGGACTCCTTCTACTACATTTGCTTCGAAAAGAAAGCTAATACCGGAGAGTTTGTATTGACAAGAGATCACTTTGAAAATTTACCGGCAGATTTTAAGTTTGAACCAATAATTATTCGGTAAAAAACTGCAACCAATATCACCTATGTGCAATTGGTAGAATGACGATAGCTATTCAGCATTTGGAATGCTACTGAGCTTTCGTACCTTGGCTTTAATAAATACGTTCTATATTGGCTAAGTCGGTTGATGGAATTCCAATTCCAAACTGCGCATATACGTCAGCGTTATACTCTATAAATGCGTCTTACGGGGTATTGGATGATATTTTGAAATTTGCGAAATTTACCTTGTGGTGGGGGGGCGTAGCCCCCCCACCCCAATTCAAAGTTCGTTTTTTTTAAACACGGAACAATACCTCAGCATGGTACATTATGTGTACTACCCCCGATAGATGGGGGACCGGTGTTGCCGCTATAAAGAGAAATTCGTTTTTATTGAAATTCGAAACGGTACCTCAGAGTGATGTTATATGGGAGAGAAAGCAAAAAGGAATGATTATTTTCGAGTTCTTGAATTTGATTATATTCCCGGACCGGTATCCCCCTGACCCGATATAATGTTCGTTTTTTTTCAAACACAGAACAATACCTCAGCATGGTACTTTGTGGGTAACAGAATATAAAAGGATGATTATTTTTTGGAAACAGAATTTGGTTATATTCCCGGGCCGGTATCCCGCTGACCCGATATAAAGATATGAAATTTAGGGATGCCAAACAATACCTCAATGTGGTACTTTGTAGGGTAAGAACCCCTTTGGGCGGGGGCTACGCCCCCCCACCCCAATTCAAAGTTCGGAGTATTTTAAATACAAAACAATACCCCTAATTCGGTATTTATGGAGCATAACAAGTATGCATAAACGAAATTATTTTTCCATCCTTGTATATCAATAACAAACTTTCCAAATAAGGCACTCTTTCGATTATTATCTCCGCCTCCACAATACGTGCACTCCCAAGCTACCAACCCTATTACAAAACCAATTATTCCTCTTCCCCTATTTTATTTTCTCTTTTTCCTTAGCTTTATATTATACTATGTCAAACAAACGTTACCTCGACTATCTGTTCAATCCTCTAGGGCTAAAACGTACTAAAAAAGTACTCCATGTTAACCCAACAATTAGGCCTGTAGGGTTGGATAATGTTCCTGTTGAAATTACGATTCATGAATATAATAACACCTCGCTTGAGGTGGTTAAACTAAATACTGCAGAAGAGTGCTTCCCATTTCTTCATTCATCAACCATTTCATGGATTAATATAGGTGGTTTACGAAAGGAAGATGTAGAAAAAGTGTGTTCCCATTTTGGAGTTCATCCCCTTATTAGCGAAGATATCCTCAGTGTTGGCCAAAGGCCAAAAATGGATGAGATTAATGGTCTGGTCTTTTGCCTAATGACGATGCTATCTTTTAACGAGGACCATGGAACCGTAGAAACTGAACAAATTAGTATTGTGTTAGGAAAAAACTTTGTAATCAGTTTTCAACAAATTCCGGGTAAGGACGTTTTTAAATCCTTACGCGATAAGTTAAATATCAATTCAAGCAAGATTAGGCAAAGCGGCGCAGACTTTTTGTTCTATTCTCTTATTGATGCAATGGTGGATTATTATTTTGTTGTAATGGAAAAACTTGGAGAGCGTATTGAGGTGCTGGAGGAACAAATTATTCGATATGCAAACAACAAAAGCCTCGCCCACATCAATATGATTAGGAAAGAAATGATCTTACTCAAAAGAAATATTACTCCGGCAAGAGAGGTGGTGGGTGGTTTGTTAAGAAGTGATAATGAATTGATAGAAGAGAAAACCGAAAAGTATTTTAAAGATGTTTATGATCACGTAATTCAGGCAAACGACCTTGCTGAAAACTATCGGGATATGATGCTTAACCTGCAGGATCTTTATTTAAGCAATGTAAACCTAAGGCTAAACGAAGTAATGAAGGTTATGGCTATTGTAACCTGCCTGCTTGCTCCCGCAACGGTTATTGGTGGAATTTTTGGAATGAACTTCGATAAAATACCGCTACTTCATAATCAATGGGGTTTCTTTATCTCTGTATCGGTAATGCTTATTGTTCCGGTATTTATGATTGTAATTTTTAAAAAACGAGGGTGGTTCTAACCTTCCTTTTCCAACAAAAAAAAGCACCTGTGCTGGTGCTTTTTTAATCTTTTGTCTCTATACTAAAAATGTTGATTTCTGTTGTCCGAAACCTTCGCTTGCTTGCGAAGTCCTTCATACCAGTTTCCGGATTGTGTGCGCAGTGCTTGCATCCTGCTGTTTATTCGCTGCGCTTCTTCCTCCGGAGTTGCCGGAGCTTTTTCCTGAATACTGTTTGCCTTAACCACAAACACACCGGTTGTTCCTCCAAATGCCGGCGAAGGTTTTGATTGATACTCTTTATTAAAAGCCGCACCTATTACTTTTGGCTCCACACCCACACCGTTTACAAAAAGAGATTGGAAGGTTATTGTTGAGTCTGCTCCCGCTTCCATGATGGTTTTGTTATAAGCACTTGCAGCCGCATCTAAGGTTGGGGAGGCCCCCATTTTTTTAATAATTATTTCTGTTTTCTTTTCTTTTATTAAAATCGGCTCCACTGCTATACGGGCTATTGATGCATCTTGAACACCTTCATTGTATGCTTTGTTAATTGTGGCTACAACAAAATTATCTCCAATACTAAAAGGCTCACTTACTGCTCCGGGTTTGTTTTCATTTATCCACCTTACCAGGGAGCGAGCGTCTTGTAGCTCACCTATACTATAATCGCTTTCCTTTATAACATTGGGCACGTCAATTATTGATAAGTTGTTTTTAGCAGCATATTCTGCTAAGTTTTTAGCACCTCCTTGTAATGAAGATGCTTTGGTAGAATTTATGCTTGCTGTATTAATCGTAGCGTCGCTGGGCAAAATATCTTTTGCCATTACCGCAATTTTATATGCCGGCTTAAAATCCTTTTGTGTGGTTACTTCTATTACATGATAACCAAACTGTGTCTTTACCACACCACGCGAACCTACCGGATTGTTAAAGGTAAATTCCTGAAATTCGGGAACCATCATGCCATAAGCATACATTCCTAAATCTCCGCCATTATCCTTGCTCCCATCTGAAGAAAAAGTTTGTGCTAATTGAGCAAAATCACTTCCTGAATTTACAGCAAGCAGCAAACTGTCGGCTAATTTTTTTGCTGTTGCGTCATCTCTGATTTCCTGACCGGTTTGACGATCTGTAAGCGGAATTAATATATGGCGCGCTCGAACACTATCGGGCAACATCTTTGTTCCTGTTAAACGTGCTATAGCGTATTTTCCATTCTCAACAAACGGTCCATATACCGCACCGTTGTGCATTACAATTTCTTCTACCGGCAATGGTCCGTATGCTGAACGTGGCTTAAATTCATCCTGATATTCTTCTGTTGATGAGTTGCTTAATAAAAAGGCGTTCACGTTGGTATCGGCAGCAAATTCTGGTATTAATGCGATTAACATATTCATTGTGCTCGCACTATCTGCATTGCTAGGTAATTGACTAAAAGTAATGTATGAAATGGTTTTTCCTTTTTCTTGCTCATACTGCTCCTTGTGCTTGTTTACATATTTATTTATCTCCTCGTCTGTAACTTTAATGGTGCTGTCTGCTATCTCTATAAAGGGAACTGTTACATAACTAAATTGAGCAAAATTGTTGTTGTTCGCTTTGTCTTGTTTTTTCATCCACTCTGGATAATATACACTGGCATTGATTAACCCGGAATATTTAGCTACCAATGTGGTGAGTTTTAAAGGATTTATAACCTGTTGCTCAATATTTGTCTTTTGCTCACCTTTAAACTTCTTGATATTATTTAATGCTTTTTGTGCTTCTGCTAAATTAAGTTTTCCGGTTACAGGATCCCTTAATGCCTGTTCTTGCAACAAAGGATTATTGGGTTCGTTGCTTAATAATATATAGGATAGTTCTTTTGGGGTAAACTCGATGTTAAGTTTTTTAATTTCATCTCCAAAAATATGCTCTGCAATAGCCTGATTCCATACCTCATCGCGAATCTGGTATGTTCTTATACCGGTAACAGATTGGCCGGTTCGCTGTTGTTCCATCTGTTCTGCTATCCTAACCTTAGTATTGAATTCGTTAATTTCAATTTTTTCACCATTCACCTTTCCCACTGCCGTAGAAAAAGAACTGAATAAACCCTGACCCCTGTTGGCATCCATTAAAATAAACCCGATAAGACTTAGGGCGATTACTACAATTGTAATGGCAGCTCCTTTCTCACGAATAGACTGAATTATTTGCATTTTAAGGTATAGTTAGTTTTTAGGACGGCAAAAATAGGGTAAAAACGTATATCAACAAATTGTGGATAACTGCTAAAATTAAAGCGGCACACAGCTTTTGTCTCTAAAAATTGATTTTTTTTAGCTTTTTAACCCTCTTTTTTAAAGTTTTTATCTTTAATACGGAGTTTGTGTCAGTTGAATAAATCGTTTCTTTTATATAATATCTGAAGTAATGATACTTGCTTTTTATCTTCCCTCTCTTAAATAAAAAATTTCCTCAATTTTAAAAAAAATAACTGATAAAAAATATTCCACATAACCAAGGTGAATAAATTATAAAAGTGTGAATAAGGTTGGTTTTTTAATTTTACAAAATAGAATAGATTGTTTATAAATAACAACACCTTCTTTTTTAAAGAAAACGAACTACGTTTTTAATACTTTATCCGGATTTAATCCACCGTTATTTTTTTATTTTTTTAAAAATTTATCCTACTCATTATTTATTAACGCATGTTAGATTTTTTTAAAAAATATATTAAGGATGAGTACAGCTAATTAATATAAACTTAAAATAAATGTTTAATAACCGTGAATAAGCTGTGGATAAACTAAAGTTTTTAATTTTACAACTGTAAACGATAATTTCTTTCCACAAATTCACACTCCTAATAGTAATAGGAGATTATTAAAATAAATAGTATTATTAATTATTATGCCAAATATTAACACATTAACCGACGAAGAACAACTTTTAAAACAAGGTTTCCTGGATGTGGACGTAGATCCTACTATTGATATTTTTTCTGAAATAGAAAAAATTAAAAAAGAAAAAAATGCTATCATACTTGCGCATTATTATCAAGAACCGGATATTCAGGATGTTGCAGATTTTATTGGGGATAGTTTGGGTTTAGCTCAACAAGCAGCAACAACAAGTGCGGATATGATTGTTTTTGCCGGTGTACATTTTATGGCTGAAACAGCAAAAATTTTAAACCCTCATAAAAAAGTTGTTTTACCTGATTTAAACGCAGGTTGTTCTTTAGCTAGTTCTGCACCACCGGATTTGTTTAAAAAATTTAAAGAACAACACCCTAATCATGTTGTTATAAGTTATATAAATTGTACTGCAGAAGTAAAAGCACTAAGTGATATAATTTGCACTTCAAGTAATGCTAAGGCTATTATTGATAGCGTACCTGTTGATACAAAAATTATTTTTGCACCTGATAGAAATCTAGGAGCTTATCTTAAAAAAGTTACCGGTAGAGATATGGTTTTATGGAACGGAGCTTGCCAGGTTCATGAATTATTTAGTCTTGAAAAAATTACTCATCTTAAAGAAAAACATCCGGAAGCTAAACTTATTGCTCATCCCGAATGTGAGGAAGCTATTTTAAATATTGCCGATTTTGTGGGAAGTACATCCGGTTTATTGAAGTTTACAAAAAATGATAGTAGTAAAAGTTTTATTGTGGCTACAGAACAGGGAATACTGCATAAAATGCAAAATGCAAGTCCAGAGAAAACGTTTATTCCTGCGCCTCCTGATAATTCTTGCGCATGTAACGAATGTCCGTATATGAAACTAAATACACTTGAAAAACTTTATTTGTGTATGAAATATGAAAAACCTGAAATTCTTATGGATGAGGAGTTGCGATTAGCTGCAAAAAAGCCGATAGATAAAATGTTGGAGATTAGTGCACGTTTCGGTCTATAAAAAAAGTTCAACAATTTTTAACTATATTTATTGTCTTTTTTATTTTAAATCTTTTGTAATGGCTATTCCGATTGTAGATTTAGCCCTATTTACTCGAGGTGATTCAAAACAACAAACATCATTTGTAAATCAATTAGGTTTAGCCTTTGAAGAGGTTGGTTTTGTTGCTGTTAAAAATCATGGCATTCCACAGAATTTAATATCTGATCTATACAAATTTGTACAACAGTTTTTTTCTTTACCATTAACACAAAAGCGGAATTATGAAGATCCTGTTTTAGCAGGACAACGCGGTTATACAAGCTTTGGTAAGGAACACGCAAAAGGAAGTAATACGCCTGATTTAAAAGAATTTTATCAATATGGCCAAGTTCCTGATGGAGATTATAATGAAGAAGAATATCCGCCCAATATCCAAATTTCACAAATACCTGGTTTTAATATCATCTTTGAAAAGGCTTACCGTGCTTTTGAGCAATCCGGTAAAATTTTACTCCAGGCTATTGCCCTGTATCTGAGTTTAGATAAACATTATTTTGACGAGTTTATACATAATGGGAATTCCATCCTCCGGGCAATCCATTATCCACCTATAACAACCGAACCCAAAAGCGCAATTCGTGCCGAACAGCATGAAGATATTAATTTAATAACCTTATTGGTGGGGGCTTCTGCAGAAGGTTTGCAAGTATTAACGAAGCAAAACGAATGGTTAGCTGTTAAGCCGCTGTCAGATCAAATCGTAGTGAATGTTGGCGATATGCTTCAACGACTAACCAATAATAAGTTGCGTAGCACAACCCATCGTGTTGTTAATCCTCCACGAGAGATGTGGCATACCAGCCGTTTTTCTATTCCCTTTTTTATGCATCCAAAAGAAAGTATGAATCTACGTAGTTTGGCTGGTTGTATTGATAAAGGCCATCCTAAGGCCTATAAAGACGCTACAGCAGGAGAGTATTTGGATGAACGATTGCGTGAAATTGGTTTGAAGAAGTAATTTTGTGCAGCATTGACTCTGCTTCGACATATCCATTTTTTAAAATCAGTGTTGCTATATAGCCTCACTGCCTTTGGTGGCCCACAGGGTCACATGGGTATGATGTTTAAAACCTTTGTAAAAAAGAGGCGATACGTTACAGAAGAAGAATTAGTAGAGTATAATAGTTTTTGTCAATTACTTCCCGGAGCTTCATCCACACAAACAGTTACCCTAATTGGTTATAAAAGAGGAGGTGTATTGCTTGCTGTACTTACTCTTATTATCTGGATTTTACCCGCCTCTATTGTTATGGGTGCTTTGTCTTTTTTGGTAACAGGAAACGATGCGGAGCGAACCGGTCATTTGTTTACCTATATCCAACCTATGGCTGTAGGGTTTTTGGTTTATGCTTGTGTACAGGCATATAAAGTTTCAATAAGAAACACAATAACCCTGGTGATAATGGTGATTAGCATGGGGCTTACCTTTTTGTTTTTTAAACAACCGTTTGTATTCCCAGCATTGATAGTACTGGGTGGAGTTATTACTAATTTTAGTAATCATCGTATTCCTGAAAAGGAGGTTATAAAACCACGGCATATTAAATGGATGAATATTTTTTTCTTTCTTGCTATTTTTGCGGTTGCGGGAGTTTTAAGCGAAACTGCTCGTAAACAAAATTGGGAGCACCGTAAGTTGTATAATGTTTTTGAAAATTTTTATCGCTTTGGTAGCTTTGTTTTTGGAGGTGGCGATGTGTTATTACCTATGATGCTTGATCAATATGTTGCCAGACCGCAATCTCCCAAGGTTTTGGAAAAGAACCCCCAAGCAATTCAACTTAGTAAGGAGGATATTTTAACAGGTTTTGGAATGGTAAGGGCTATTCCCGGCCCCGTTTTTTCTGTTTCTTCTTATACAGGAGGGCTTATTATGCGCGATGAGGGAAAAAAAATGCAGTTCTGGGGTTGTTTAGTTGGGTCGGTAGGTATTTTTTTACCCAGCGCTCTTTTGGTACTTTTCTTTTTCCCGGTTTGGCAAAACCTTAAAAAATATGTGGTGGTATTTCGGGCACTGGAAGGAATTAATGCGGTTGTTGTTGGATTTATGTTTGCCGGAGGTCTCTTTTTACTGCAACGAATGCCGGCACAGCTATCTACTCAAATTTTAATTGCAGAAACCGGAGTTATTATTGGTACTTTCTTATTATTAAAATATACCCGTATTCCGGCTCCTGTAATTGTAATGAGCTGTATTTTGATTGGCGTTTTTGTTTAAATAAAACTAATGGTAATAACGATTTTGAATAATTTCATTCATTACCCGTTGTGGCACTAAATATCTAATTGACTTGTTTTGTTTTATTAGTTCACGAATATGAGTGGATGAAATTTGTAGCAAAGGCGCTTTTTCCAAAATTGTTATTCGGCTGTTTTGGGTTTTTATTTCAAAACCAGGTCGTTTATAAACAATTATTTCGTGGTTTTTTAAAATAGCTTCCGGATTTTTCCAGCGTTGAAAATTTTGGTAGGCATCTGACCCCAAAATAACCCAAAATTTATGCTGTGGATATTGCTCCCGTAAATATGCCAGGGTATCTACAGTATAAGAGGGGCGAGGTAGGTGGAATTCTATATTAGATACTTTTAATGACGGCTCTCCCTGTATTGCTTCTTGTACCAAAAAAAACCGGTGGTGTTCATTAAGTAGTGATGCCGACGGTTTTAAGGGGTTTTGTGGGGTAACAACAAACCAAACCTCCTTTAATGAGGTATTTTGCTGTACAAACATCGCAATTATCAGATGGCCATGGTGTATTGGGTTGAACGAACCAAAGTATAGTCCTATTTCCATATCCGTTTATTAACACTCTTCAACCAACACGTGGTCGGCTTCATTAAGCCGTAAACTAAGCTGATATCCCGCAACTGAAATAGATATAGGGTCTCCTAATGGGGCAATTTGATCCACGGTTACTTTTTCTCCCGGAACACACCCCATTTCCATTAGCTTTAAAAAAAGCGCATCATTATTGAACGCTTTAATTATAACCGTACTGCGCACCTTTATTTCAGATAACTTTTTCATAAATGGGTTAAGAAACAAAGGTATCTCTAAAAATTGTTTTATAAATTCGATTTTTAAATTATGATTGAATTTAACTTTCTTAAAAAGGTCAATTTACGAAATCGGAAAAAACTTCGCTTTTTTTTACAACAGGTATGTAAAAGGGAAGGGTTTTCTCTCCAAAACCTAAGCATTGTCTTTTGTTCAGATGAAGCTCTTTTAAAAATTAATCGCCAACACCTCGGCCATGATTTTTATACGGATATAATTACATTTGACTATTCCACAAATAGGGATGACATTTTTGGAGAACTACTCATCAGCGTTGATAGGGTTTTTGAAAACGCAAAACAATTCTCAACTACAAAGGAAAGGGAACTCCATCGGGTTATTTTTCATGGCCTTTTACATCTTTTCGGATATAAAGACAAATCACCTAACGACAAAACCCAAATGCGCCAAAAAGAAGAACATTACCTAAAAAGCTATTTTAAATAGTTCCACGTAACACCGTTTCAAAAAGAAACACGTTGTTTTTATTTATTATACACGAAAATGTTCCACGTAACACCGTTTCAAACAGAAACCTTATATTTGCGTCAAAATGGAGCAGCCCTCACATCTATCAGAAGAAAAACAACAGCGAGAAAAGAAAAAATGGCAAATCGCACTAAGAAGGTATGTCATAGAAAAACAACCTTCTACATATTATGCCCCGTATTTTGGCCTAAATATCAATAAGTTTAAAAAATGGATTGCTATCCAGTTTAATGAAGAACAAAATTGGGAAAGCTTTGGAAAAAACTGGCAATTCGAAAATGTTTTATCTACTCGGTATTTTAACCTCTTCGATGAAGCCGATAATAAATTATGTTGGAATTTTGTAAATATAAGGGTTGAACGCACCGCGGGAGGAGAAGGAATCATTAGCCCATGGCATTATTTTTCAAACCTGTTCAATAATACCAAACTCCAACAGTGTAAAAAAATGTTGGAAAAAATTGAAAGGATAGTTTTGGAAGATAATACCCTTTCACCAAGAATAAACTTTTTAGAAGAAGAAAGAACAACAATAGAACACCTGGCTTCGTTTTCAACAGAAGATTTTTTAAGACTCAACAAAGGTGAAACTATTGAAAACCTCGTTCTTGAAAAAGAAATAGTTAAAAAATTCGGGGTATAAAAAAATGTCACTTCCATTGCCTATTGAATAGAATTACCTTTGCCTTTATGTTTTCAACGTACGATGTTATTGTGGTAGGCGCAGGACACGCCGGATGTGAGGCCGCCGCTGCCGCCGCTAATATGGGAAGCCGAGTTTTATTGATTACAATGAATATGCAAACCATTGCACAAATGAGCTGTAACCCGGCAATGGGAGGAATTGCAAAAGGACATATTATTAAAGAAATTGACGCACTGGGAGGATATAGCGGAATTGTTACCGATAAAAGCGCAATACAATTCAGAATGTTGAATAAGTCCAAAGGCCCGGCAATGTGGAGCCCAAGAGCACAAAACGATAGAATGCTCTTTTCTGCAACATGGCGCGAAATTCTCGAAAACATACCAAATATTGATTTTTATCAAGATGCGGTAATGGAGATAATAGTAGAAAAAAACCAGGCCATTGGTGTCGTAACCCGTATGGGACACCACATTCGGGCAAACGCTATAGTACTCACCAACGGCACCTTTCTTAACGGAATTATTCATGTTGGCGAAAAAAAATTCAATGGTGGAAGAGTTGCAGAAAAAGCATCTACCGGTATTACAGAACAACTTACAAGCCTTGGATTTGAAAGCAGTAGGCTTAAAACAGGAACGCCCCCAAGGGTAGATGGTAGAAGCCTAAACTATAATAAACTGGAAGAACAAAAAGGAGATGAAGAGGTAAAGAGCTTTTCCTATTTGTACCCAACACCACTAAAACCAAATGCTCAAAAAAGCTGCTTTATAACATATACCAATAAGGATGTACACGATATGCTTAGAACCGGATTCGACAAAAGCCCAATGTATCAGGGTAGAATCCAAGGAACAGGCCCTAGGTATTGTCCCAGTATTGAAGATAAAATTAACCGGTTTGCCGATCGTGACCGACACCAGATTTTTGTGGAACCGGAGGGCTGGAACACGGTAGAAATATATGTTAATGGCTTTTCTACCTCATTGCCCGAAGAGGTTCAAATTGCAGCACTTAGAATGGTGCCGGGATTTGAAAATTGTAAAATGTTCAGACCCGGATATGCTATCGAATATGATTATTTTCCACCAACACAATTAAAATTTAGCCTCGAAACAAAACATATTGAGAACTTATTTTTTGCCGGGCAAATTAATGGTACCACAGGATACGAAGAAGCAGCCTGTCAGGGTATCATGGCTGGGATAAATGCCCATCTCAAAATAAACGAAAAAGCCCCGTTTATTCTGCAAAGAAGCGAAGCATATATAGGCGTTTTAATAGACGACTTGATAAATAAAGGAACAGAAGAGCCCTATCGGATGTTCACCAGCCGCGCCGAATTTCGAACCCTGCTCAGACAAGATAACGCCGATTTGCGCCTTACCGAAAAAAGTTTTCAAATTGGACTGGCATCCAACCTGCGAATGGAAACGATGCAACAAAAACAAAACAACCTCGAAAAAGCGATGGCAACGATAAGGACAACAACTATCGAACCTGATGAAATTAATTATTATTTAGAAAGCGTATATTCATCACCGTTAGTGAACAAACAAAAACTAAGTCAATTGTTACTACGCCCCGGGGTTGACATTAAAAGCATAAAAGCACAAAAAAAGTACTTACACCAGCAAACTGAAATTTCTCTTAACAATTTTAATGATGAAGTGCTGGAACAAGCCGAGGTGCAAATTAAATACGATACCTATATTACAAAAGAAAGAGAATTGGTGAAAAAAATGAGCGAGTTGGAAAATCTCATAATTCCCGATAACTTTAATTATGAAAAACTGGTTTCTCTTAGCAACGAAGCTCGGCAAAAGTTTATAAAAATAAAACCACACACACTGGGCCAGGCTTCTCGAATATCCGGTGTTAGCCCAAGCGATGTGCAAATATTAATGGTTTACATGGGGCGTTAACCGGAAGAAATTCTTTTTATGATTATATCTCCATACAACTCACCGGAACGACAAGAGGTATTTAAGAATATGTTTAATAAAGTGGCATCGGTAATGCGCATCCGCTCCGTTGATGACACCCGGCCATGGGGCGGCTTTTTTGTAATTAACGAAGAAGATACACACTTGTTTGTTAAACGCTATTTTCCACACTTGAATAAACAGCTTAAGCAAATTAAAGAAAAACTGAGTCCAAAAATATTATTAGTAGCACCCGGAATGAGATTGAGCTGGCAGTACCACCACCGGCGAGCAGAAATTTGGAAAGTGATTTCCGGAACAGTAAAAGTGGTTACCAGTGATGATGATGAAGAAAAAAGACAACAGACTCTTAACACTGGTGATTTTATCGAACTACAACAAGGAGAGAGGCACCGACTGATTGGCCTCGACGATTGGGGTGTTGTAGCAGAAATATGGAAACACACCCATGAAAACAACCCTAGCGATGAAGACGATATCGTTAGGGTACAAGATGACTTCGGCCGCTGATTAATTTAAAAGACAAAATTAAAAAACAAAAAGCACGGAGAAAGAATCTCCGTGCCGGAAAAAGACACATTATACCACAGCGCGCTTGCCAATGAGCAACATCTCATAAACGTGAATCTCAGTAGATGCTTTTCGAACCCCATCCTTATCTAAATAGTTGCGGTTCACCAAACGTCCTTCAACAACTACCTCAGACCCCTTCTCGAGAAATTTCTCAGCCAAATCTGCCACCCGTTCCCAGGCTACCAAATTGTGCCACTGAGTATCAGTAATCTTCTCCCCCTGGTTATTCTTATAGGTTTCATTGGTGGCCATAGAAAACTTTGCTAATTTCTTTCCACCCTCTGTTGTTTTAATCTCTGGCGCCCCACCCAAATTGCCAATTAATAAAACTTTGTTTCGTAATGCATTCATGTTGTGTAAATTTTTTGTGTGTACAATAGTTGTTCAACTGTTTCTGAAAAAAGTAAAGAAACAACCCAACAGAAACCCTAACCGTATTTTAAACGGCTAATTCATAAAAATGCCCCACCTTTAACCGCTTTGTGGTATTGTAATGCGTCGCTTTTGCACGTACTTTTGAAAAAAGCACCTAAATGCTCCCAAACATCCCTAACAACTGCCAAGAATGTGGAAGAGTTTTGCGAGGCAGAACAGATAAGAAATTTTGTAACGACACCTGCCG
Source organism: uncultured Ferruginibacter sp. (assembly GCA_964490345.1). Classification (GTDB taxonomy): domain Bacteria; phylum Bacteroidota; class Bacteroidia; order Chitinophagales; family Chitinophagaceae; genus Ferruginibacter. The sequence goes on along the minus strand of CAZBBO010000020.1, from coordinate 25,949 downwards.
AAATAACCACCATAACCGCAAAAATGCTCACGATATTAATTTGCGCAGAAATATTAATAGCACGCTAAATAAAAACCGAAGAATTTTATGTGATTTAGCACACTTCGATAGAAATCAAAGCGTTACAACAGAACTACTTCTCCGTAAAGGGTTCTCCTTTTCGTTTTTTACCCATGTTGTAAAGCAATCCAATGGTAAGCATATCCATTGTTGCTATGATTGTGGATATTATCATCAGTCTAATAACCGGGTGGTTATTATAAAAATGGGAAGCCCCATAAATGCAAACATTACACATTAACATTTAAATAAACATACTGAATTGGTCTTTTGTTACGTTATATAGTCTTATTAAGGGACATAAATCCTTAATCATGGCTAATCCTACCACACTTCAAGAAATCCTTTTGGTTACTGATAGCGGTTTTGCAAACAGACCCTATGCAGAAAACAATACCGAAGGCTCATCAAAAAAACTTTCTCAAAAAGAAAAGTTGATTGATGCCTGTTGGAGTGGTTTTATAAAAGAATTATTGCCCGAACTCTTTTTGAATAATAGCCAAAAATCAACCCTTTTTTTATGGCAATTGAGAGAGTGTAGCCACATTCTTACCCTGGAATTGTCTGCAGAACGGCAAAACACCAACCCACTATTCTCCATTGATCCCTATCACTTTTTCTATTACCAAAGGCTTAATTAAAAAACCAATCCGGGTGCCCTCCGCTTTTTTGTATTAATAGAATTATTACCGGCACGGTTCTCCTTAAAACACAGGGCAGTATTGAACACCTTAATGGTTGGCTTTTTTAGCACCATTTTATAGTATTCAATTCTCTTTACCACAACCATAAAACAACCAATTGCATTACCTTCGCCGGCGGATTAACCTTTCATTAACCGGAGGCGGGTTAGTTTTGCCTCTATTATTTTTTTATGAAAAAACTGCTTTTTCTATTTTCCATTGTTTCTTTTGGATTGCCGGTATGGGCACAAAAGAAAAAAGATATTTCAAACATATCACACCGGGCTGCAGATCATTTTGTAATTCAATTAGCAACGGATCATTGGCTTAATATGCCAGATAGTATCAAGAGTGGCAAAGGTGGGTTTAGCCGCGGCGCAAATATTTATTTTATGTTTGATAAACAATTTAAAGGAGCCCGGAAATTGAGCGTTGCTGCTGGCCTGGGAATTTCCACTTCAAATATTTATTTTAAAAAGATGGCAGTGGATATTACTTCAACAGAAGCAACCCTACCCTTTGTTGATTTGAATGGCAAAGATCATTTTAAAAAATACAAATTGTCAACCTCTTATCTTGAAGTGCCAATAGAACTCCGGTTTATGGATAAACCAGAACAACCAAATAAGGCAATTAAGGTAGCATTGGGAATAAAAGTGGGCACTATGCTGAAGGCACAAACCAAAGGAAAACAATTACGAGATGCAGATGGTGCAATTATTAAAGATTATATCGAAAAGCAATCTTCAAAATCTTTCTTTAATACCACCCGCTTTTCAGGAACCGCCCGATTGAATTATGGTATTTACGGTGTATTTGCCTCCTATTCCTTCACCAGCTTGTTTAAAGATGGCGTAGCCGCAGAGATTCATCCGCTTCAGGTAGGAATTTCCATAAGTGGACTATAATCTTTTTTCGTTTAAAGGTGCGTAAAGTTTTTTAATTTTGCCACTCAAATCCCAGCATGAGCGATGCCATAATGCATGAATGTGGGCTTGCATTCATAAGGCTGAGAAAGCCATTTAGCTTCTATCAACAAAAGTACAACTCTGTGCTGTATGGGCTTAGTAAACTCTACCTGTTAATGGAAAAACAGCATAACCGGGGTCAGGATGGGGCCGGTATTGCTACGGTGAAAGTAAATACAGAGCCGGGATACCCGTTCATGTACAGATTGAGAAACAATAGCACACAATCCCTTTCTGATTTATTTTCTACAATATGGAATGATATAAATGAGGTGGAAAAATATCAACCGGGTATAAAACACCATCCCGGTTTAATGAAGGGGCATTTAAGCGTAATGGGTGAAGTGTTGCTTGGGCATTTGAGATATGGTACACACGGAAAAAACGCACTTGAATATTGTCATCCGTTTATGCGGAAAAACACCATTCCGGCACGCAACCTTACAATGGCCGGAAACTTTAATTTAGTAAATACCAACGAGCTTTTTAGTTACCTGAAAATTGAACCGGATGTTTTCAGCCGATCCAGTGACTTAGCCGCGATGATGGAAGTGATTTACCATCATCTAATGTTGGAAGACGAAAAAGCACCGGCAGGCCCCGACATAAAAAAAGTTTTACAATCTTCCCTTCCTTTATTTGATGGCGGCTTTCATATTGCCGGTATTATTGGGAATGGAGAGGCTTTTGTTACACGCGACGCCAATGGAATAAGACCTTCCTATTATTATATAGACGATGAAGTGATTGTTGCCGCCAGCGAAAGAGCGGCTATTCGTACCGCATTTAACGTAGATGAAGGAAAAGTGAAAGAACTAATGCCCGGCGAGGCATTGTTAGTACATACCGATGCTCAATATGAAATCTTTCAGGCACAACAACCCAAAGAACGTCGTGCGTGTAGCTTTGAACGTATCTATTTTAGCAGGGGAAGTGATGAAGAAATATACCAAGAAAGAAAAGCGCTGGGATACCAACTAAGCAGCACTGTTTTACAGGCCATTGAACATGATATAAAAAATACGATTTTTTCGTTTATACCCAATACGGCAGAAACAGCATTTTATGGATTAATTCAGGGGGCTGAAGATTATCTCAATCAAATAAAGATTGAAAGGATAAAAAGTTGGAATGGAAATATAGATATGGATAAACTAACTGAAATGGTTAGCCGAAAAGTAAGGGTTGAAAAGATTGCTATTAAAGATGTTAAACTTCGCACCTTTATTACTGAAGATGCAAGCCGTAACGAAATGGTACAACACGTATACGATATTACCTACGGAACAGTAAAGCCCGGTGTAGACACCCTGGTGGTTATTGACGATAGTATTGTGCGTGGAACCACATTAAAGGAAAGTATTGTAAAAATGTTGGGGAGGTTATCTCCTAAAAAGATAATTATTGTTTCTTCTTCTCCGCAAATCCGATATCCGGATTGCTATGGAATTGATATGAGCAAGATGGGAGATTTTGTGGCGTTTAGGGCCGTAGTAGAATTAATTAAGGAAAGAAAGATGGATAATTTTTTGCCATCTCTACTAGAAAAATGCAAACAATTAGAAAAGGAGCATTTACTGCATACCGAAAATATTGTGCGGCAGGTTTATAAACCGTTTTCTCTTGATGAAATCACTTTAAAAATAGCACAACTGGTTACGCCTCCGGAATTTCAAATACCGGTTGAGGTGATTTTTCAAACAATTGAATCACTTCATGAGGCTTGTTCACAAAATACAGGAGATTGGTATTTTACCGGAAACTACCCCACCCCCGGCGGTAACCGGGTATGCAACAGGGCTTTTATGAATTACATGGAAGGAAAAGATATCCGTGGATACTGAACAGGATAACTACCCAAAAATTTCATTTAATAATCCTGCCAAGCGGAGACCGCCCTTTAATAAGCGCGCGTTAACAGTTTCTATATAATCGAAATTATATCGGTAACCAAGCTTGGCGTCAGGTTGTATTTCGCTATAAATTTTTTCTGCAATTACATACGATTCATACATCCACTCGGTAATTGGCTGACGTTGCCATAGCTTACGTTCTTTAGCGGTGCTGAAGTTTATCCACTGAGTATATTCAGTATAACTGAGTTGTTGGTAATCAATAATACGCTCATCCCAAACCTGATGAAGGTTTACATTATCCTTAAACCACATTACCCTTATTCGATTTCCACCCAAATCTTCATAGCGACCCAAATGAAGCGGCTGATGAATATCCCCCACTATATGAATTAACAACTTTAAATAACGAACCTTCAACTCATCGGGCAGCTCTTTTTTCTTTAATTCGGCAATGAGAAAATTTAATTGCGTGTATGCGCTTACGGTAGTGTCTGTTTGCGTATCTGATAAAAAAGTAACGTGGCTCAACCCTCCGCGATAATTTTTATAATGCCAGGGAGAAAGATATTTAAATGTGGTATCTGATTTGATAAAATCAGGCCAATTGGCACACATGGCTATAGACTCATTACCTAAAATCTTTTGAATATTATAACGTGCCTTTGAAGAAAGATGTTTACTTGCGATTTCCCCTACAATTCTATGCCCCAACATTCCCCAACTATATCCATAAGTAGGAAGACAGAGTAAAATTATCCATAACCATTTGCGCATAATAAAAAAGTTAAGCTACAGAAAGCTTTAGTTTGTTCAACTCCTTTTTAACAACAATATCAAAGATAATTGTTCCAAAGGGAAGTAGGGAAGCAATGAATGCCAAAAACGCTTTTGCAGCAGACCATTTTCTATCACCCCAAACAGAAATAAGCAGCGCAAGAAAAAGCATAAAGAAAGCCCCATGCACCCAGCCCATATAAAGAACCACTTCCGGCATTCCGGCATAATATTTCAATGGCATGGCAATAAATAACAAAATCAAATATGAAATTCCTTCAATAATTGCCACCCATCTAAACCTGTTGAGTAATCGAATACTTTTATCCATATCAAAATTGTTTGGTAAAAATAAAAAAATGAATCAAAACATTAATAGTGATTATTAAAGACAAAGTAAAACCCCAAAATACTGGTTAGTGTCATAATTATATCATTTGAAAAAATTAACAAAAACTATGGTGTATGCTTTTTTTGTACATTTTTGGCATTATTTAAAAAGGGTTTCCATAATGACCAAATCGTGATTTATATTTAAAAAACAGGTTAAAGGATGTCGTAATGTTTAATTATATTGCTGTACATGAAGCTGCTTTCCTCGGTTATATCTAAATTGGCAAGGCTAAGATCGTGGCGTATTGCCAACTGGACGAACTATCCGGTGGCTGCACAGCGGGATGTATTACAGCATTTGGTTTCATCTGCTCAATACACAGAGTATGGAAAAAAACACAATTTCCCCAACCTCTATCATTTTCGTGCATTTAAAGCACATGTTCCTATAAATGAATACAACGATTTACTTCCGTATTTTGAACGAATGATGGCGGGAGAACAAAATATTTTATGGAACACGCCCATTAATTGGTTTGCAAAAAGCAGCGGCACTACAAGTGAAAAAAGCAAATTTATTCCCGTAAGCGAAGAGAGCTTACAAGAAAATCATTATCAGGCAGGCAAGGATGTGCTTACCAATTATTATGAAAATTTTCCCCACTCTGACTTGTTAACCGGGAAGGGATTGGTGGTTGGGGGCTCCCATCAGGTAAATAAATTAAATGAAGACGTACAGTATGGCGACCTAAGCGCAGTGTTGATGCAAAACTCACCATTTTGGGGCCAATGGATAAGAACACCGGAGCTAAGCATCGCCCTCTTGGACGACTGGGAAGATAAAATTGAAAAGATTGCCCAATCCACGGCAAATGAAAATGTAACATCCATTGCCGGGGTTCCGACCTGGACCCTTCTTTTATTAAAAAGAATTCTTGAAATAAAACAAAAAGAGAAAATAATTGAGGTGTGGCCTAACCTTGAATTATACATTACCGGAGGAGTTTCGTTTACCCCTTACCGTGAGCAGTTTGAAAAATTGGTGGGAAAAAAACTGAATTATATTGAAATTTATAATGCCAGCGAAGGTTTTTTTGCCGGACAAACACACCCTAATGATGACGGTATGACCTTGTTTACCGAACATGGTATCTTTTATGAATTTATGCCGGTAGAAAATTACCACAATAAAACCTATAACACTGTGGGATTAAAAGGGGTGGAATTACATAAAAACTACGCTATTGTTATCAGCACAACCGGGGGGCTGTGGCGCTACCTGGTTGGTGACACCATTGCTTTTACTTCATTAAATCCATATCGTATAAAAGTTACAGGCAGGCTTAAGCACTATATGAATGCTTTTGGTGAAGAGGTTATTGTAGATAACGCAGACAAGGCTATGGCAGAAGCATCTAAAGAAACAGGAGCTTGCGTGGCCGATTATACCGCAGCACCGGTGTATATGACAAACAGCAGCAACGGCACCCATGAATGGTTGGTTGAATTTGAAACACCTCCGCCATCTTTAGAAAAATTTACCATAGCCTTAGATAAAGAATTAAAAAATGTAAACAGTGATTATGAGGCCAAACGCTTCAAAAATATTGTACTGCGCATGCCTATTGTAAGATCGCTGCCACCGGGTACCTTTTCAAAGTGGTTGTTGTTAAAAAACAAAATGGGAGGCCAACATAAAGTTCCAAGGCTAAGTAACGATCGTCAAATACTAGAAGAAATTTGGCGTATCGCAAATAGATAAAAGAATTATCCTGTGCAAACTCATAAGTGATTATAATAATTAAATGAAGTAATTTTTTTAATTTACTGTCTTTATTAAAAGGGATGATATTTTACACGTAAACTATTTGTATGAAATTACTGGATGGTAAGGTTGCAATTATAACCGGCGCAGCGCGCGGTATAGGGGAAGCTATAGTAATAAAATTTGCCGAGAATGGAGCTCGCGTGGCTTTTACTTATGTGAGTGATAGCAGTGCTGAAAAAGCTCGGGCTATTGAAGAAAAAATAAAATCCATGGGAGGCGAAGCGATATCATACAAAACAAATGCCGGCGATTATGCCGCTTGCGAAGCATTGGTGAACGAGGTGCTTCACAAATTTGGCGGAATAGACATCTGTGTAAATAATGCAGGAATTTCCAAAGATAATTTACTACTAAGGATGACTCCTGAACAATGGGATGAGGTGATGGCTGTAAACTTAAAAAGCGTATTTAATATGACCAAGCAGGTTATTCGCCCAATGATGAAAACCCGCGCCGGTACTATTATTAATATGAGTAGCGTAATTGGTGAGATGGGTAATGCCGGACAGAGTTCTTACGCAGCCAGCAAAGCTGGGATTATTGGCTTTACGAAAAGTGTGGCAAAGGAACTGGGTAGTCGAAATATCCGGTGTAATGCTATTGCGCCCGGCTTTGTAGAAACAGATATGACTTCTTATTTGAAAGAAGGAGAAGGCGCAGAAAAATATAAGGCCGGAATTCCTCTGGGCCGCTTTGCATCTACCGAAGATATAGCGAATACCGCGTTGTTTTTAGCCTGTGATATGTCTGCATATATAACCGGTCAAACCATCAGTGTTTGCGGGGGGTTGAATATATAAATGAATTACTGTTATAGGGCACACAAGATAACGAACACCCAAAGATGTTTTTTAAAGCAAGGTGTTAGAAAACTTTTATGTGCTGCAAAAGCAGTGCTTTTCATAACACCAAGGAGAGACACCCCTAATGCATGATATAGACCGAGCTCACTAAATTTAAAAAATTAAAAATGCGAATATCCCTAATCGTTAGTTTGATAATTATTTTATTTCCATATCATTTATTTTCCCAACAATTTCAGTGGGCATCAAGCGGAGATAACCTGAATGGAGGTGTTCGGGCTTCTGTATTAGATAGAGAAGGAAATATTATTGTTGCAGGAGTAGCCAATATGCCAATGTATTATACCGGAGAGCAACATTTATATTCTTCTGTGGGAGATTCGGTTAACATCGGTGTGGGTGATTTTATGTTCTTAGCCAGCTATACACCTGATGGAGCAATTAACTGGGTACGGGAAATAAGAGGCGCAGATGATCCGGTGGGTATGGGGTTGGATAAAGAAGGAAATATCGCCGTATTGGCTTACAATAGAAACAACCCTGAATTTAGAGAAATAAATACTTTTGTTAATGATGCGAAATATTTTGTACTGCATATATCGCCTCAAGGCAAAACAATAAAAGTAGTTGCAGACACATTGGGCATATTAAAAGATCCCATTCGATTTATGGTAAATAAATCGGGTGATTATTTGGTAACACAAACAGAATACAAATATTTAGATATCGGAAACGGAGTTAATGAAGAAGTGGGATTTTTTGTATTGCACAAATTGAATAGTAGATTAAAAAGAGTTTGGACAGAAACCATCAGGCGCCTTGGCCACCATGGATATTTCCCACAAAGTATTTGGATAGATGAAGCACCCAACGGGGATGTGTATTATGCGGTATCTGTAACAGAGGGCGCGTTGTTTGGTAATAAAAAAATGGTGGCCCCGGTGGTAGATAGTGTAACAGAATATAATTTACCTTATGAAGCCTATTTGGCTTGTTATAGTAAGGATGGTAAGGTGAAGTGGGTAAAGGCTTCGGGAGGAAAAACAATCTTCTCCGCACTAAAGGTTACAACTTCTGGCGTTTATCTTGGAGGTCACATACAGAATAATTTTAACTTTTTTGGAAGGCAAATAGATACCACGGGGAAAAAGGGAATGGTATTAGCCGCATTTGATTTGCGCGGTAATTTGAAGTGGGCAGAAACAACAACAGCTAATACAATCCTGGCTCTTGCTGTGGATCAGAAGGAAAATATTTATGCTATAGTAGAAAGTAAAATTTCTTATCCGCAAAAACAGATCTTTTATAATGATACATTAAACAATGTATATGAATCTTTGTTGTTGGCAAGTTTTGACGCAAAAGGAAAGTACAGATGGATAAAACATACAAAATTGCCAATGAGTTCAAATGAAACGCCGAATTTACTAACCGATGATTGTGGAAATATTTTTATATCGGGAGAATTATGGTGGGTGATGAAAGCAGAAATGAAATGGTTTGATGCCGCTTTGGTTAGAGGATTTGGTTACGGCCCGATGCCTTTTGTTGGAAAAATAAAAAACACCTTACCGGCAGATATAAAAAAGTTGCCACAACAATCATGTATAATCAGCCCCGCACCCTGGAATATCATGAACTATCCAAACCCGTTTCGTGAAAGCACAACCGTTCAATATAAGGTTACTTATAACGATAAAAATGTTTCCTTATCCTTGTTTGATATCAGCGGGAAGTTAGTTCGTGTTTTGTTTACAAACAAACCCCATAAAGCCGGTGTGTTTAATTATATATTGTATGCAGCAAATTTACCACCGGGGGTTTATGTGTTGGTTCTTCAGGGAACAGAGGCTGTTGCTACAGAAAAAATTGTAGTGCAGCGGTAATTGCGGCGATGAGAGGCTTTTTAATAAAAGGAAATAATAACAAAAAATTGATTTAGAAATTCCAGGAGCCTCGCCCTTATTAAATAACCAATAGGGATCCATTGGTTATACTGGATATATAGAAAGAAACAATGGTAGCGCTAAGCGTGTATTATTAAACTCATATTTGTTTTACAGTTGGTTAAAAACAAGGACGATGAGCGAGGATTTGCAGGTTGATTACACTACACATTTAATTTAAATACCCTACAAATCACCCATATTGGGGATTGTTTTCGTTTTCATTTTACTGCAACTTGCATACATAAGCTCGTTTTTTATCGCATTACCCCCAACCCCGGGAAAAGCCCCGGGGTTTTTAAAACTAAAATTATTACCAAAAAATACTAAAAAAATTAGTGTTTATAAAATAAATATTTTAACTTTGTTGCCTCATTTAATTTTACAACAAACAGATACATCAATTTAAACCGAGTACAATGAGTAATGCAGAAAAATTAAAAGCACTTAAACTGACCATAGACAAAATTGATAAGGATTTTGGAAAAGGATCAGTTATGATGATGAATGAAAAGGCACATATTGAACAGGAAGTTATTTCAACCGGCTCAATCGGTTTAGATATTGCTCTTGGTGTTGGCGGACTACCTAAAGGAAGGGTTGTTGAAATCTACGGTCCGGAATCTTCCGGTAAAACAACACTGGCTATCCATGTTATTGCCGAAGCACAGAAAAAGGGAGGTATGTGTGCTTTTATTGATGCGGAACATGCCTTTGATAGCGTATATGCGCGCAAGTTAGGTGTGGATATTGACAACCTGCTTATTTCACAACCCGACTATGGTGAGCAGGCTCTTGAAATTGCCGATAGGCTTATTCTATCCGGAGCGCTTGATGTTGTTGTGATTGATTCTGTAGCAGCGTTGGTGCCCAAAGGTGAGTTGGAAGGAGAAATGGGCGATAGTAAGATGGGATTACAAGCAAGATTGATGAGCCAGGCCTTACGTAAACTAACAGCTACTATTTCCAAAACAAATTCATGTTGCATTTTTATAAATCAGTTGCGTGAAAAGATTGGAATTATGTTTGGTAACCCCGAAACAACCACCGGAGGCAATGCGCTTAAATTTTATGCCTCTGTTAGATTAGATATACGTAGAACGGCACAAATAAAGGATGGTGATGAGGTGGTTGGGAACCATGTTAAAGTAAAAGTGGTGAAAAATAAAGTGGCTCCACCTTTTCGTCAGGCTGAATTTGATATTATTTATGGAGAGGGAATTTCTAAAACAGGGGAAATTGTTGACTTGGGTGTAGATTTAGGCATCTTACAAAAGAGTGGAAGCTGGTATAGTTATAATGGTGATAAATTAGGGCAAGGAAGAGATTCGGTGAAACAGTTAATGATTGATAACCCTGCATTGGCTACAGAAATTGAAGGAAAGATTAGAGAAAAGATAAAAGAAATGACTTCCTAATTTTTTATTGAGTAAGATATCTTAAGCTGCCGAATTGAGGCAGCTTTTTTATTTATGTCATCTTTATTTGATATCGGATATTTGTAAAAACATTTTCCTTGAAGCCGAGGCTCCTGGCACATATTGCACTATTGCTTACGAATTTCTTTTTTGCAGCAAATTTTTCTGCTATTAAGTTCCTGATGAATAAATCATTGGTTGAACCTTTTGGCCTTAATGTAATGCGTGCAGGATTTACCGCAGTGTTGTTATGGAGCTTTTTCTTTTTTAAAAAGACATTTGCACAAATCAGGCGCAAAGATTGGCCGCGATTTATTTTATGTGGTATTACAGGAATAGCTGTGAACCAATTATTATTTTTAAAGGGACTTCAACTTACCTATCCCATTCATGCTGCCTTGCTCATGTTGGTAACGCCGGTTATAATTACTATTGCGGCTGCTTTTTTTCTTCAAGAGCAGCTTACTGTTTCAAAATGGATTGGGTTAATAATGGGAATTACCGGAGCGGTGATATTAATTTCTGGCCGTAAAGTGGGAGCCACAGCATCCAGTCCGGTATGGGGAGATATTTTAGTAATAATAAATGCAATTTCCTATGCTGCATATTTTATATTGGTAAGGCCGCTTATGGAAAAGTATCCGCCTGTTGTTATTCTTCGTGTAATCTTTACCGTTGGTTTGGCTTTTATTGTTCCGGTTGGATTAGCAGAATTTATTCGTACACCTTGGGCCGAGTATCATTTATTGGATTGGTCTGTTATGTTTTTAATTGTGGTATGTGGAACCCTACTAGCTTATCTCTTTAACGTATTTGGTATTCGGCATCTGGGCGCATCTATTGCGGGAAGCTATATTTATGTTCAACCGGCCTTTGCTACTATTATTGCTATGATTGCATTAAATGAAAAACTTTCGTGGGGGGAAGCTTTGGCCGGGATATTAATTTTTTCAGGAGTGTATTTTTCAAATAAGAAACCCAAACGAAGACTGCTTTAATCTAAAGGGTTAGGATATTTAAAAAAGGAAAACTGTTTTTCAGCAACTAAGAAATTCTGCCAACTTGAAATTTTGCTTTGTACAGCAAAAACAGCACAAGGCGGCATGTTGTCAATTTTTATTTTATTAAAAAGCCTGTTAACAAAATCTGTTATACCCGGGTTGTGGCAAATGATGATAACAGTATTTAATTGGGGTTGCAGCAATGAAATAATTTGAGCGATGACGGTATCGGATGCGAGATACAATGCTTCTTTTTCAAGGCATTGGTTTGCATTTAAGGCAAAAGTATTTGTAAAAAACATCGCCGTTTCTTTTGCACGTGTTGCTGTACTGGTAATTATTATATCCGGATGGATTTTCTTCTCTTTCAATACCGCAGCAATGAACGAGGCTTCTTTTTTTCCTTGGTAGGTAAGAGCGCGAGAAATATCTAAACCGTTGTGGCTATATGGTTCTGCACTGGCATGTCGTACCAAAACGAGGGTTTTCATTGTATAAAAGTATTTACATCTGACGATTTCTTTTTACATTGTGCTATTAAAGGTTATTGATAAATATTTTTGATTATGAAGTTTAAGTTTCTTTTGGCAATGATGTCTTCTGTTTTATTCTTTGTCTTTTGTTCATCATCTAAGAAAGCCTCAGTAAGTAAAACGGCTATTACCTACACAAATAATATCCAGCCCTTATTTTTGGCTAAGTGTGCCCCGTGCCACTTTCCTGAAAAAGGAGGAAAGAAAACACCATTCAACACGTATGAGGCAGTTGCAGATGAAATTGATGAGATTGTAACCAGGGTTCAACTTCAGCCGGGACAAAGGCATTTTATGCCAAAAGACGGCGATCGCTTAAGCGAGAAAGAAATTCAGATGATTAAAGACTGGCAGACAGGCGGTTTGGTGAAATAATTTTATCTATTAAAAGGAAAAGGAGGTGCTATTCTGAGAGATTAGATTTTGCTTGTTCATGCAAATAATCTTTTCTTTTCAGTACAAAATTTCTACCTAAGTAGAGCCGTTTAACCTGGTCATCATTTGCCAGTTCTTCTGCAGTTCCCTCTTTAAAAATCTTTCCATCAATTAACAGGTAGGCCCGGTCACAAATGGACAAGGTTTCGTTAACATTATGATCGGTAATAAGAATTCCGATATTTTTAAATTTTAATTTGGCAACAATTTCTTGAATATCCTCCACCGCAATGGGGTCAACCCCGGCAAAGGGCTCATCTAATAAAATAAATTTTGGATTAACGGCCAATGCTCGTGCTATTTCAGTACGTCTTCGCTCCCCTCCGCTGAGGGTGTCTCCATTGTTTTTTCTAACATGATTTAGTCTAAATTCCGATATCAATTCTTCGCATTTAGCTCTTTGTTCTTCTTTATTGAGTGTAGTCATTTCCAATACTGCGGCAATATTATCTTCAACAGAGAGCTTTCTGAAAACGCTGGCTTCTTGTGGAAGGTAACCAATTCCCATTTTTGAACGTTTGTACATTGGCAGGCGGGTAATATCTTTATCACCAATCATTACCTTGCCGCTATCCGGCTTAACTAACCCAACTACCTGATAGAAAGAAGTTGTTTTTCCGGCTCCGTTTGGACCTAAAAGCCCTACGATTTCTCCTTGTTCTACGGTAAATGAAACACGATTTACCACCGTGCGGCTACCATAAACTTTTACCAAATCATGTGTGGAAATACTTAGGTTCACCAAAAGTTATTTTGACAAAAATAGACCATCAGACACATCTTAGCATAATTTTAATTTAATCATATACGGAGAGCACAAAAATGGCGTTTTATTACAGTTATTTTAACATTGCTTAGTAAACTATATATTTACATCCATTTTTACTTACCCATGAAAGTAATAGACCATATTAAAGACGCAAAGAGCACGCTTATTTCTTTTGAAATTCTCCCTCCGGTTAAAGGAAAGGGAATTCAATCCTTATTTAATTTATTGGACCCTTTGATGGAGTTTAAGCCGGCCTTTGTAAATGTTACCTATCATCGGAGTGAACATATTTATAAGAAATCTTCTGAAAATTCTTTTCAAAAGGTAATAGTTAGAAAACGTCCGGGTACAGAAGCTATTTGTGCGGCTATAATGCATAAATATGATGTGGATACGGTTCCGCACCTGATATGTGGTGGGTTTAGTATTAATGAAACAGAAGATGCTCTGATTAACCTCCATTATTTAGGTATTGATAATGTATTGGTGTTGCGTGGTGATGCGGCAAAGAACGAATCATCTTTTGAACCGGAACCGGATGGGCACAAATTTGCTATTGATTTATTAGAGCAGGTGGTGAGGTTAAATCATGGTATGTACATGGAGGCTGATTTAAAGAATTCAGCTCGTACCAAGTTTTGTATTGGTGTAGCCGGATATCCCGAAAAGCATTTTGAAGCACCCAATATGCAAAGTGATTTACAACATTTAAAAAACAAAGTAGATGCCGGTGCCGATTATATTGTAACACAAATGTTTTTTGATAATGAGAAGTACTTCAATTTTGTAAAAAATTGTCGTGAAATAGGAATCCAAGTGCCCATCATTCCCGGTCTTAAACCTATTTATACCCGCAAGCAATTAACCTTGCTTCCAAAAACTTTTCACATTGATATTCCTTTAGCCTTAAGCAGCGAAATGAATAAATGCCAAACGGATGCTCAGGTTGCTGAGTTGGGTGCAGAATGGTTATTACATCAGTCTAACGAGCTAAAAAGAGCAGGTGTTCCGGTTCTGCATTATTACACCCTGGGCCGTCCGGAAATTGTGGCTAATGTGGTGCGGCAGGTAATGTAAGCGGGTTATTATTTTAGCAAAGAATTTAAAACAGCATCATTAATTTTTACCGGATATTTCTTTCTAAGTTGATTAACCCATTGGTCTTCCAATTCTTTTTGGTAGTCATTGATAACTGATCCACGGGCGTCTTCTAAACTTTTCATTTCTCCTGCCGGATATACTTTCCAAATCTTGTAAAAGGTAAAAGAGCCATCAAGGTTCTTTTTTATATTACTCACTTCTCCTTCAGCAGGGTCGGCAATTCCGGTAGTTTGTGATAATTCAAGCCTGCTGCTATCTCCATATACATCAGGAATCTCTGTGCTAATCAACCTCCAATTGGTACCGTTTAATAACATTGTGCGTGCGTTGTTTAATTCTTTTTCATCAGTAGAAAAAAAACTTGTTAGGGTAACACTTTTTTCCCATACGTATTGCTTTGCATGTGCTTTATAAAAACGCTCCTGGCCTACGGAATCTGAAGAAGCCTTTGACCAAACATTTTCTTCCATTGCTTCAAACAACATATTACCGTCTTCAAATTCTTTCATTTGAAAAGCAAAAGTTTGATTATAATCTTCAAGGTGCTCTTTATAATAATCCAATGTAACCTGGTCCACAAACTTTTTCCATAATACTTTTCCGTTTTCCTGTTTATTTAGTCCCGATCTAATCCCATAATCGCGCAAATAGGAGAGCCAATCTGAACCGGTAAATGATTTATTTTTAAAAGAGATTAATTTTTTATCACTGATAGGGAAGCGAGAAACATCCTTAATAGACGGCTCTGCCGTAATAGTATCTATATATGCAAATAGCACATCTTCGGGAATGGCACGGGTTTCCTTTCTTCCGGTTTCTGTAGCAATTTGTTTAAAGAACTTTTCTTTACTGGATTGTATGCGATTATCTTTAAGCACCTTTTGTTTTATTTCGTATTCTAACGATAAATTATCAGCTCCATTATAAGATATTTGGTTTATTCGCTTTACGATGTGTATCCCAAAAGGGGTTTGAAATGGTTTAGTAAAAGAACCATCATTTTTTAAAGCAAAAACATGACTTTCAAAATCAACATCGTATTTCCCACCCGAAAAAACAGGAAGCTCTCCACCGAGGGCATAACTAAGTTTGTCTTCACTAAACTGGCGGGCGGCCTCATCAAACGGCAATCCGTTTTGGAGCAGTTTGTAAACGGAGTCTGCCTTCTTTTCAATAGTTGCTTTCGTAGCACTATTGGCATCAGGGGGAAAGGTGAATAGGATTTGAGCTACTTTCCATTTCCCCTGATTGGGTCTTTCGTTCAATAATTTAAAAAGGTGCCACCCGGTAGAGCCTTTTTGCGGAGTTGAAATATCTCCAACATGGAGCGCATAAATGGTATTTTCAAAAGAATAGGGTATTGAAAAAACAGAAAGATAGCCCAAGTCACCGTAGTTTGTTGGGGCTATTTTTTTTGATTCATCAATAATATTTTGATAATCCTTGCGGTTCTTTTTTAGTTGGCTGTAAATATAATTTATAGCTTTTTCTGCTTGAGGTTCACTTTCTAAGGGAGCCATGAAGTGTAATACGTGCATCTCCTTTGCACTTCTGTTAAGAGCCTCTTTTACCAACGATTGAGTAGAGGCTTCATCGTTCAGATAATTATCTTGTACCTGGATACGAAAATTTTTTAGGTCTTCTTTAATTTGGTGGAGGGTGTCAAGGCGCTGATCACGAGCAGCCTGAACTTTTAGTTTAAATGTGGTGTATAAATTTAGATAGTCGTGAATAGCTTGCGAACTATTATTTGTTTCTACTTTGTTTTTATTAAAAGCAGTTAAAAACTCGGCTTTTGAAACACTATGCTTTCCATAGGTAAATAAGGTCTGTGCTTTTGTACTCGTCATTAAGCAAAGACACAAAGCCGGCAGGGCAATATATTTCATATCCGAATATATTTTAGTTTATTCTTTATTATCCTTATCCCATTTAATTTTAAGCAGATCATTTATTTGTTCAAAGGCAAGTTTTTTACCAATGATACGTTTGTTTTTATCTAAAAGGAATATAGTTGGGGTTTGGGTAACATCATAGAGTTGGCGGTAGCTTGCACGATTTAATTTTTCATCTTCTTTAGCCATTGCTTCTGTTTGATAAACATGGATCCAGTTACCAAGATGATGTTCTTTAATATAATTTACCCATTCTTTAATGTGCTCATTTTCGGTAAGTACAGCATAAATTTTTAGGTTTTTGCTTTTCCATTCGGCCTGGTATATTGAGTCAATTCTTGGAAGTTCTTTTTTACAATGCCCGCAGTTAGGGTCCCAAAATATTACTATGGTGTAGTCTGCCTTAACATTGTATAAAGGAGTGAGTTTTCCGGTTGAATCAAGCATTTCTAACGGTGCCGCTTGTTCGCCAATCAAATTAGCCATTTGCATATAGGCTCGGTCTGAAATGGTCTTCATTTGCTTTTCATTTAACCAAGGCGTTAATCCCTTGCTATGATATTTATTAAACAGGTGAACGAAAACAGCATCTTGTCCCATGTAAGTAGGGTTAATATATTCGTCGGTCAACCAATTGAGTAAATACTTGTATAGCTCTGGTGCATTTCGGGCAAGCAGTAATTTGTAATCAATATCTTTTATAAGGCTGTCTGAAGCTTGTGGCATCACATCTCTGTAATACCTCTCAAGTTTTGGAATAAAAAAGGGAGTTCTCAAAATACGGTCATCTAAAAAGCTAATACCATCCCAGTAATGGGATTTGTAATACTGATAATTATCTACTGAATCTTGGTGTGTAACCGGAACTTTATCCGGGTAAGGAGGTTCTTTCATGGCAAGCAATAGCGCAGCCATAAGAGATTGAGGATTTTTGTCAATTAAATTATTTCTGAAATCAATAATTTCCTGATTGGCTTTTTTAAATTCGGCTTCATATTTTGAAGAATCTTCTGCAGATTTAGCGGAGGTAAAAGCCTGGCGAGCCTTCTGTACCAATGGGCCCTTTTCAGAAATAAAGGTTTGATATTGTTCAAACAAATCATTTGCCGGTTCTCCGATAATTTTCATTTTAAAAATCTTCAGGGTATCATCGGCTGTAAGACTAATTTTTTTGCTTTTATCAATTAAAAAATCACTGGAAAGACGTTTCCCGGGAAAAACAATGGCATAAATACCACCGGGTAAAGTATTACCTCCTTTAAACTGTACTTTTCCTTTGTTAAAAAATCCGCTATCAGCGATATTTAAACTCTTACCCAGATGGTAAGTTAGAAATACCTTTCCGGTATCATATTGAGGGGCGTTAAGAGAAATATCATATTGGGCGTATCCGGTTATACAAAATAAGAATGCGCCAAGGGTAAAAAAATGCTTCTTCATATTTGAAAAGTAGGAAACAAATGTATTCAAAAACGCGCTTATCTCCGAAACCATCACTATAAATAGGGCAGAATTATTACATATCATTAACAAAAGCGGAAACAAATTGAATTAGTTAATTTCGCACCGGTGCGAAAAAATAAAAAATATCCACTTCTTACTAATGTACAAGTATCGGGCTATGCAGCCGGAGGCAAGGCGCTTGCACGAGTTGATGGTAAGGTTATTTTTATAACAGGTGCAGTTCCCGGAGATGTGGTAAATGTGCAACTAATCAAAAATAAAAAAGATTGGGGGGAGGGTTTTGTTGCACAAGTGATTGAATACTCAAAAGATAGAACAGTTCCATTTTGTGAACATTTTGGGGTTTGTGGAGGTTGTAAATGGCAGATGTTACCTTATAAAAAGCAACTTGAGTATAAGCAACAAGAAGTTGAAGAAACGCTTACCAGGATAGGGAAGGCTGTGCTACCTAAGGTAATGCCAATTATAGGTAGCCGCGAAATGATTCATTATAGAAATAAATTGGAGTTTACATTTAGTGATCGACGTTATTTAACAAGGGAAGAGGTAAAGAATGCTCAGGCTAATAGTTTTGAAAAAGCATTAGGTTATCATGCTCCACAAATTTTCGACAAAGTAATTGACATCCAAACCTGCTGGTTAATGGATGATGTAAATAATAGGGTACGCAACACCGTTAGGTCTTATGCATTAGCACACAACCTTTCTTTTTATAATATTCGCCAGCACACAGGGTGGCTTCGCAACCTGATGATTAGACATTGTACCACAGGAGAATTAATGGTTAACTTATGCATTAATTATCAAGATGACGAGGCGCTTAAATTACTATTTGACCATTTGTTGTTGGAGATTCCGGAAATCACTACGTTACTTTATACTATTAATACCAAATGGAATGATAGTATTTATGATTTAGAGCCACAGGTATATTTTGGAAGAGGGTATGTAACTGAAAAATTAGGGGATCTCTCTTTTATTATAAGCCCCAAGTCATTTTTTCAAACAAATACAAAACAGGCCGAAGTTTTATATGGTGTTGTGCAGGATTTTGCCGGGTTAACAGGGCGGGAAACAGTTTATGATTTGTATTGTGGAACAGGAAGTATTGGTATTTTTTTAAGTAAGCAAGCGGGGCGTATAATTGGCGTAGAAACTGTAGCAGAAGCTGTTGAAGATGCAAAAAAAAATGCAGCACTAAATAGAATTGAGCATGCTGATTTCTTTTGTGGTGATGTAATTAATGTTTGTAACTCAACTTTTTTTGATGCACATGGCTTCCCGGATATTATTATTACTGACCCACCAAGAGCAGGGATGCATGAAAAATTAGTGTTAAAACTATTGGAGATATTAGCGCCTAAAATTGTGTATGTGAGTTGTAATGTTGCTACTCAGGCGCGTGATATTGCTTTATTGCTTGACAAATACCGGGTGGAGAAGGTTCAACCGTTGGACATGTTTCCGCATACCCATCATATCGAATCTGTGGCATTACTTACCTTGCGTTAATGCTTTACTCCTAACTTTGCTTTATGGCGAATCATGGCATCTTAGGAAGAACAACTCCGGTTGTTTTAAACCTTATTATAATTAATACCATTATTTTTCTTGCTCAGGGTGTTATGGGCGACAAGGTTTTTGATTTGTTTGCTTTGCATCATATAAAAAGCGAATATTTTAAACCCTATCAATTATTAACCCACATGTTTATGCATGGAAGTTTCTTCCATTTGCTATTTAATATGTTTGCCTTATGGATGTTTGGCTGTAACATGGAAAGGTTGTGGGGGCAAAAAAAGTTTTTAATATTTTATTTTATATGTGGATTTGGAGCCGCTATTGCCCAATTAATAAATTATGGATTTGATTACGCGGGAATCAATCCGGGGCAATTAGACCCTCGGAGTTATGATTATATCCAGCAGGTGTGGCGTAATAACGCAACAGTTGGTGCATCAGGCGCCATCATGGGTGTTCTAGCGGCATTTGGATATACCTATCCTAATGTTCAATTATTTATTATGCCTATCCCATTTCCGATTAAAGCAAAATGGGCAATTATAGGTATTATTGCGTTGGATGTTTTTGGTGGTTTTTCAAATACGGCTAACGATAATGTAGCCCACTTCGCACACGTTGGCGGAGCTTTGATTGGATTTTTAATTGTATGGTATTGGAATAGAAAAAATAAACATTGGCATATTATGTAATGTTTTATGGGAGAAGCAGAAAGATATAAAGAGTATAAAAGACCACGACATCGTTTTAGGCTGGGCCAGGCTAATAACGCTGTAACAGCATTGTTGGTATTTAATGTGGTGTGTTTTATGTTATTGTTTGTTGTTCAGGTTGTGTACAATTATTTTCATCAATCAACCAGTGTGTTTGCTGCAAGTGTGCTACCCTGGTTCAGGCTTCCGGCGGGAGCTCAGATGTTTACAGAAAGACCATGGACGATTATTACCTATGTGTTTTGTGATGCAAGCTTTAATTTATTTAGAGTGCTTAGTAATATTCTTTGGCTGTGGGCTTTTGGCTCTTTTATGCAACAGTTGGAAGGAAATGATAAAATAATTCCGGTTTATTTATATGGGGCTATTATAGGAGGAATCTTTTTTATAACATCAGCAGGTTTGCTTCCTTCCTATGAACCATATATAAATTCTACAGGATTACTTGGTGCAAATACCGGAGTGCTTGCTGTAGCTGCAGCAGCAACCACACTTAATCCAAAATTTAAGGTGCTGCCTTATATTAGAGACGGTATTCCAATATATTGGTTATTCATATTCTTTTTAATGATTGACTATGTTTCTGTTGTTCCCGCTCCACTACCATATACTATCGCTCATATTGGTGCCGTGATAGCTGGTGGTGTTTTTGTTTGGTTGTTGCGCAGAGGATGGGATGGTAGCGTGTGGATGAACAAACTGTATAATTGGCTATCGAACTTACTCACTCCTAAAGTTAAAAAACTCTCTTATAGAGAAAGAGAACGATTGTATTATAATACACACGGCAGAACACCTTTTAGTAAAACAACCAACATCACTCAAGAACGGATAGATGAAATTTTAGATAAAATCAATCAAAAAGGATATCACTTTTTAACAGATGAAGAAAGAGAGATTTTACGTAGGGCTTCGGAGGAAAGCGAATAACGATAAACATAACAATGATAGCACGGATAGGGATTAGGTATGACATTTATACAAAGTAGGCTACTCATTCAAATATTTTAATGAAATACATTTGAGTTTTTTATGAATAAATAATTGAGTTTCTGAAAGGAATTAATTTTTGAGAATTCTTTCTCTAATAATTGACAATTTACATCTAAGATTTATGTATCTTGTAAACCGTGCCGGAAAAAAAGCCGGCATTATTTATAGTCGGAATTATTATCGGCTCTGTTTGTTTTTCGTATTGAAAAAAGAATTGAAAATTATGAAAAGAACAATCATTTATTTTTTTACCGGGTTGCTGTTGGCTTCTTGTAATGTGGATAAGGCGGCAGAAAAGGATACTTCGTTAGTTTTGTCTGATTCTGCTTTTCAAAATCAAAACGCTACAGCACCGGAGGTTTTAGGAAATCAAAACACGGATCCAGGTATGACTCCGGTATCTATTAATAACCAAACGATACCTACTGATGCATCAACAACCACATTAAACCCGGCAAATGCAACATCAACTACAGTAGGAAAAGGAATGAACCCTCCTCATGGGCAGCCTAATCATCGTTGCGATATTCCGGTGGGAGCACCATTGTCTTCCCCTCCGGCAAATCCTGTAGCCACCCAGCCTGTGGCTAACACAACCGCATCAACTGCTAAAACAGCTCCGGGTATGAATCCACCACATGGTGAACCGGGCCACAGATGTGATATATCTGTTGGCGCACCATTATCCTCTGCTCCAGCTACGCCTGCAGCAAACATTACACCTGCAGCCCCCAAGGATATTAAAACTACACAAACCGTTGTAGTGCCTAACGCAGAATCTGCTGTGCAGAGTGTGATTACTCCCGAAGTAAAAGAAGAACTTAAAAATGAGGCTGCTGTTGATAATAAGCCGTAAAAGGAGTTTCTTTTGCAGGAAAAAATTGCAAGAGCATAATTTATTGATATGCTTCAAAAGCTCAAAAACCTATCACGAAGATTTTTAGTTTTCGTAAATATTGCAGCGGCATTGAGCTTTTTGATAGGATGTTATGCTTATTTATTTTCTCCCGAGAAATATTGGATTATAGGTGCTTTTGCATTAACCTCTTTTTACTTTTTAATTCTGTTATTGCTTTTTCTTTTGTTTTGGATTTTTGTTCGGTCTAAATTTTTTCTCATCTCTCTTATTTCAATAATTGCGGCCTGGAATCCGATTCAACATTTAATTCAATTGAATTTTTCTTCTAATTTTAAACCGTTCAAAGAGCCTTCAAGTATAAGAATTATGAGTTGGAATATTGAGCACTTTGAGATTACCAAGCAAACAAAACAGCCCGAGAGAAGAAAAAATATGTTTGAAGTAATTAACACATTCTCTCCTGATGTGGCGTGCTTTCAGGAAGTTGTTGCCACAAGTGAAAACCCGGATGCAACAAATTATATTCCAGATATTATGAAAAAACTTGGGTTTTCATCCTTCCATTATACTTATAACCCCCGGCTTGATTTTGATCATACACACCACTTTGGTATTGCAATTTTTAGTAGGTATCCAATAATTAATAAAAAAAGTATTTCGTATCCTCCTCATACTTACAATAGCATTTTTCAATATGTTGATATTGTAAAAAACGAAGACACCTTTAGAGTTTTTAATTTTCATTTACAGTCATTAAAGTTTAATCGAAAGAACCTAGCCCTGCTTAATAATCCGGAAGCCAATAATGTTGTGCTAAAGGAAAGCAAGAGTATTATTGGGAAATTCCGTAGAGGGCTTCTGTTTCGTGCGCAGCAAAGTGAACGGATAGCAAGTGTAATTGCTCAAAGCCCACATCCGGTAATTGTTTGTGGAGATTTTAATGATGTTCCTAATAGTTATGCATATCATACAATTGGGAATGGATTACAAAACGCTTTTGTAAAGAAGGGCTCGGGACTTGGCCGAACATTTTACAAAATAGCACCTACTTTACGGATAGATAATATTTTTGTAGATAAGCGGTTTAAAGTACAGCAGTTTGAACGAGTAAAAAAATACATCAGTGATCACTATCCGGTAATAGCTGATGTGATAAAAGAATGAGTGAATAATTCTTTGTTTAATTAGGGTTTCTAATAAAAGATAAATCAAAAAAGATTAAATAATTTGGGCCCCGCACCAATTTTCAAAAACAGTCATCAATTTATTTTCAGCAAGAGACAGACTGTTTTGGAACGCTTCTGCACAGCTTTCGTCAAATCCGGTTAAATTTAATTCTCTATAATATTGGATACCGGTTAATAATTGAGCATAAAATGCAGTAAAGTACTTTTCTTTCTTTAAA
Organism: uncultured Ferruginibacter sp.; assembly: GCA_964490345.1. Taxonomy (GTDB): domain Bacteria; phylum Bacteroidota; class Bacteroidia; order Chitinophagales; family Chitinophagaceae; genus Ferruginibacter. The sequence continues at coordinate 2,591 of CAZBBO010000020.1, read as the reverse complement.
TCCCAATTACGTTGCTCTTCTGAAAGTTGTTTTTCAAAATAATCAATATAAATAAACAACTCATTAATGAATACGTGTGGTCTATTAGTATCAGCTATCACGTTTGTTCTTCCATAAATATAATCAATCATTTCTTGCAAGGAAACCACTTTTGAGAAATAGGCAATATTAGGCCCCGGGCAAATAGTAACGGCATTTAGGTTTTTTAAAAAGGGTTGGTTATACTTTACAGAAGCAGAATTACTCAGGCCAATACATAAACACTCCTTATCCAAAACATTTTGCAATTCTTCTTCATATTGTTCTTTAGGCAGGTCAAGTGATTTCAGTTGTTTTATTTTCAACAGTTGATATTTTGTTGAAGCGGTGCAAATAGGATCTTTGGTAAATTCTGTATTATTTACCAGATGTTTTTCAGTACAAGGGCTTCCCGGCTTTCCATGTTTAATTCTATCCTTTTTTTCAATGTCAGCGCTGGTATTTTTCAGGTAATGAAAGGGTACACCCAAGGGAGAGTTTTTGCTTAAAAAAATATCTTGCTTTGTTGCTTTTTGTAAAAGGGCTAACGTGTCCGAATCCACTGTAGTAGCTTCAGGAACCAATAGAAAAGGAGTGCCCCAACCAGTGCTTTCCACGCCATAATAACTACATAAGAAATTATGTTCTTCATGTGTTCCGATGCCACCTTGTACACTTAATTTAATTGGGTGCGGCTCGCTGAATGAAATTCCGGATTTTGCCTCTTGTGCTTTATTATATATTTCAAATAATGTAGAAGATAATTCTTGTCTTTTCTGTTTAAATTCTTCTAAAATGGGCCCCATCAAATATCCATCAGTAGCGAAAGCATGGCCACCACAGTTTAGTCCGGATTCAATTCTATATTCACTAATCCAGATCCCCTTTTTAGCCAGGTATTTCCCTTGAATTAGTGCAGAACGATAATCACTAACTTTAATAGCAATTTTCTTTTCAAAAACACCCGGCTCTTTTGCATCAAACGCTCTAAACTGCTCCATATAATTATAAAGGCGCGGATTCATTCCGGCGGAGAGAACAAGAGAAGAATTCGTTAAGTTACTGTTGGCGTAGCCGCGTAAGGCAGCTAAAGCATCAGAACCGTTTTCGATAACGGTGCCGTCTTTAGAAAAATTATTTTTGTCCAGCTTAGTCATAATATTCACATCAATGCTACCGGCAGTAATATTATTTCGAAGTTCATTTTCAATAGACGCTTTTTCAACCGTATTGCTTGTTTCACACATCTTTAAGTATAGTTGTTTTAATTTGCTCTCATTGGGTAGCATTTCAAAATACTTTACAATTTCAGAGCCGGTTTCAAAAACAGACTTTTTTAATTTTTCAATTTGTGTGGATACGATACTATTTACCAAGTTTAAATAATCGGTAATTCTCTTCTCCCGGTGATTATCATCTTTAGTGGGTATTGGGAAAAAAGGTTTATTTATGTATTCATAATAATGCTTGCGCATCAATTCGTTCAGTCTATCGTCCATTACGGAAATAGCAGAGGCTATGCCATATTGTGCCACTTTAATCGGAGAGTCAATAGTAAATGCCAAGCCCATTACCGGAATATGGAACTTGTGTTGGTTTGGAAACATAAGAAATTGATGTATTGATAATCTATAAAAATTGCATTTTTGCCCACATCGCTCATTTATTAAGAATAAGAAACATCAACTATTTAAGGATGCTTGTATCCTAAGCCTTGCGGAGTGTGAAGGTATTGAATAAAGGAGAAACTTGTCCTTTAATTAGGTTAATGATTTAGGAAATGTTGAGATTAATTATCTGCAACTGAGCTTCTTTTCTTTACTTATGAATTAATTATTAGTTGTTTAAAGCAAAGGGCTTATCGGGGGAGATTGTCGGGATAATTAGGGAATTGGGTCTATATCATAAATAACTAGTAAAGAAATAGAAAGGTTTACCTCTGCCTTAATGGTGTAGAAAGAGCTATTTAAAAGGATGAAAAAGCACGGGTAATAGAGATTTTTAAGTATGTTTTTGTCGGTGTTTAAGGAATGGTTTCTCTATTAATGAGTTCTCTTTATAATATTGGCAAAAAAATTCCACAATATTGGTTAGGTTATATTATAGGCGGGAAGATAAAATCCACAACATCTAGCCTTATTTATATAAAAAATGGAAAGCCTGGTGCAAGGGTTATAATTGAAAAACATGTGGGTAGCACCCGGGATGGTCACCATGTAAGCACATTCTCCAAACAGACGGGGAACTACCGTTCCCGCCCTAAAGCAAATTTCGGTTTTTTCAAAAAATGGAACAATACCTCGGTATGGTACTTTATAGGCTCCCCCAAACAGATGGGGAACTACCGTTCCCGCCCTAAAGCAAATTTCGGTTTTTTCAAAAAGTGGAACAATACCTCGGCATGGTACTTTATAGGGACTCCCCCAAACAGAAGGGGCTAAAGCAAAATTCAGAATTATTGAAACACAAAACAATACCCCGACTTGGTCCTTTATGGATGATGAAGTAAAAGAGGATGATTATTTTTGAGTAACTGAAGTTGATTTAATTCCCGGGCCGGTATCCCGCTGACC
>CAZBBO010000019.1:0-48331 GCA_964490345.1 uncultured Ferruginibacter sp. | reverse complement strand
CTGCGTTTCCCACCCCGGTGCAAAGTTCGAAATTTTAAGAACATCAAACAATACCTCATCAAGGTGCTTTAAGGGGCAGATACCCCTTTCGGGCGGGGGCTACGCCCCCCCACCCCAATTCAAAGTTCGGATTATTTCAAACACGAAACAATACCCCCAATTCGGTATTTATGGAGCATAACTGCTACGGATACACGAAGATATTTTTTGTCAACTTGGAGCCCTAATCCTACCCGCTTAATCAAGAACTAATAACTCGTAACTCATAATTAATAACATTTCTGTTTATTTACTTTGAAACACAGATAGGAACAGATTAGAAGTGATAGTAAAAATTTGCCATGTCTGTGTGAGAGTTATTTTTCCTGATTGCCATTGGTGAGCGGTAAATAATTTCTTTTTACCTCCAACCGATAGCTGCGTTTTGCCGAATTGCAAGGGGGCTTAAGAAAAATTAAGTACACGTTTTTCAACTGCTAATAAAATTACTGCCACTTTAATCAGTACAAATACCAATCTGTTGCGGAACATTAAGTACAGCAGCCTGATATCCTTACTTTTTTTCTATCTTTGCAGCTATGACAACAGAGCATTTAAAAGATATGAGAGACCGCCTTTTGGTTTTGAGGAGGTTTCTTTGACGTAGCTAATAGAGAAGCGAAAATAGAAAATGATAAACAGCTATCCCTTGCTCCGGGATTTTGGGATGATGCTGACCGGGCTACCGGAATTTTAAAAGAAATCAAATTAAATGAATATTGGGTAGGTATGTTTCACCGCGTTGAACTAAAGGTGGAAGATTTTGCTGTGTTATTTGATTTTTGGAAAGAGGGCGAAGCAGATGAAATGGAAGTAAAGGAAGCCTTTGATACGGCAAATACCGCTATTGATGAAGCGGAATTTAAAAGCACACTCAACGAGCCCTCGGATGCCTTACCTGCCGTTATGGAAATAAACAGTGGTGCAGGAGGTACCGAAAGCCAGGATTGGGCAGAAATGTTATCCAGGATGTATCGTATGTATGGCGAAAAGCAGGGATGGAAGGTAACTGAGCTTGATTGGCAATGGGGCGATGGTGCAGGGATAAAAACCTGTACTTTTCAATTTGACGGTCCTTTTGCTTACGGCTTCTTGAAAGCCGAAAGTGGAGTACACCGGTTGGTGCGTATTTCTCCATTTGATAGTAATGCACGGCGCCATACTTCATTTGCCAGCGTATATGTTTACCCGTTAGTTGATGATTCTATTAATATTGAAATAAAAGATGCTGATGTAAAAATGGAAACCGCTCGATCCGGTGGCGCAGGTGGACAAAACGTAAATAAGGTAGAAACAAAGGTCTTTCTTACACATATTCCAACCGGCATTGTGGTTGTATGCCAAACTGAACGATCTCAAATGGGTAACAGAGAAAAGGCTATGCAAATGCTCAAAAGTCGTTTATATGAAGAAGAGTTAAGAAAAAGGAATGAATTACGCGATGCCACCAATTCTAAAAAGAAAAAAATAGAGTGGGGGAGTCAAATTCGCAGCTATGTATTTCATCCCTATAAAATGATTAAAGACCATAGAACAGATTATGAAGTAAGCAATGTAGGTCCGGTAATGGACGGAGAGTTGGATGGATTTATAAAAGCCTACCTGATGAGTGAGGCAGAGTAGCCACACTGATGCTTGTTGTTTAACCAAAAACCTTCATACCTTTGCAAGGCATTTGGTAAAACAGCCCGAATAATTGAGGTGGTTTCTTCTTTTCAGACAATTAAAAACTTACATAATGAATTACGGTGATTTTTACTATCCCCTTCCGGCAAATGAGCCGGTTTTGACGTATGCCCCCGGAACACCCGAAAAAGTGGCATTAAAAAATGCCATTAAAGAATTGAAGGCACAAAAGATTGATGTGCCTATGTATATTGGTGGTGATGAGGTGCGTACAGATAAGACATCAGCTATACGTCCTCCGCATGATCATAGGCATTCATTAGGGGTGTATCATACCGGAGATGCTAATCATGTAAAAAGAGCCATAAATGCGGCATTACGTGCTCGTGATAAATGGGCTGCCATGTCGTGGGAAAATCGTGCGAATATATTTTTAAAAGCCGCAGATTTAATTGCAGGGAAATATCGGGCATATATGAATGCTACTACTATGCTTGGGCAAAGTAAGAATGCTTATCAGGCTGAAATTGATTCTGCATGTGAGCTTATAGATTTTCTCCGGTTTAATGTGCATTATTTAAGCGACATATACAGGCAGCAACCAATCAGTTCTGCGGGTGTAAATAACCGGATAGAATATCGTCCGCTTGAAGGATTTGTATTTGCATTAACGCCATTTAATTTTACTGCTATTGGTGGCAACCTTCCTACTAGTCCTGCGATGTGTGGTAATGTAGTGATATGGAAATGTTCAAATGCTCAGGTGTATAGTGCACAAATGTTTATGCGTATTTTGAAAGAGGCTGGTTTGCCAGATGGTGTTATTAATTTGGTTTTTGTAAGCGGGCCTGTTATGGGCGAAGTTTGTCTAAACCATCCCGATTTCGCAGGGCTTCACTTTACCGGAAGTACAGCTGTGTTTAACAGTATGTGGGAAACAATTGGGAAAAATACCGGCTTGTATAAATCATATCCTCGTATTGTAGGTGAAACGGGTGGTAAGGATTTTGTAATGGTACATCGTTCAGCAGATGTAGATACGGTAGTGACAGCCCTTGCCCGTGGCGCTTTTGAATATCAGGGGCAAAAATGTTCTGCTGCTTCAAGAGCATATATTCCTTCCAACCTGGCGGCAGAAATTAAATCGAAATTAAAGATGGAAATAGCCACCATGAAAATGGGTACTGTGGAGGATTTTACAAATTTTATTAATGCAGTTATTGATGAAAAGAGTTTCGATAAGCTAGCCGGTTATTTAAAAGATGTGCGTAAAAGAAATAGCGGCGCAAGAATAATTATTGGTGGAAAATGCGATAAGACAGAAGGCTATTTTATTGAGCCTACCGTAATTGAAACAACAGATCCTAAGTATGTAACCATGTGCGAAGAATTATTTGGGCCGGTACTTACCATTTATGTTTATGATGAGAATAAATATGAGGAAACTTTAAAATTGGTAGATACCACATCTCCTTATGCGCTAACCGGCTCCATTATGGCGCATGACCGTTATGCCATAGAAGCTGCTGTAAATAAATTGCGTAATGCAGCAGGCAATTTCTATATTAATGATAAACCAACCGGTGCAGTAGTTGGTCAGCAACCGTTTGGGGGTGCCCGAGCAAGTGGAACAAATGATAAAGCGGGAAGTATGCTTAATTTATATCGTTGGTTAAGTGCTCGAACCATTAAAGAAACTTTTGTTGCACCTACAGATTATCGCTATCCATTTATGAAAGAAAAATAATTGGCTACTATTTTATCTCATACTGAATTTTTGGCTGAAGTAAAAAAAATAGCCCATACCATTCTGGAAAGAAATCCGGGAATGAAAAATGTGGCTATTATTGGAATTCAACAAGGTGGCGTAGTGCTTGCTAATCATTTAATGCAGCAGTTGAAACACCAATTGCCCAATAAAGAAATTCCTTACGGAAAATTAGATATTACCTTTTATCGTGACGATTTGCATAAAAATATGCTAACACCCGATAAAATGCATTTGCCCTTTGCTATAACCGGATTGCATGTAATTTTGATAGATGACGTACTCTTTACCGGTAGAACAATTAAAGCAGCCTTAGATGCATTGCTTGATTATGGCCGTCCGGAAAGGGTTGAATTGTGTGTATTAATTGACCGGCATGAACATCGGCAATTCCCTATACAGGCAGATTACATAGGCATGGTGTTGAAAACTGCAGCTAATGAAAAGGTGAAATTGATAAAAAAAGAACATGATTTGCTGGAAGTAGAGTTGATTAAACCCTGAAATGGTTAAATTTGCTTTTTAATGCAACTATCTACTAAACATCTTTTAGGCATTAAAGAACTTACCCGTAAGGATATTTCTACCATTCTCACAACCGCTATTCAATTTAAAGAAGTACTGCAGCGCCCGGTAAAAAAGGTTCCCTCACTTAGAGATATAACGGTGGTGAATTTGTTTTATGAAAATTCTACACGCACTCGAATCTCTTTTGAGTTGGCTGAAAAAAGATTAGGCGCCGATACTATAAACTTTGCTACCTCTTCATCCTCTGTTTCAAAAGGAGAGACATTGCTGGATACCGTAAATAATATTTTAGCTATGAAGGTAGATATGGTAGTGATGCGGCATAGTGCAAGTGGAGCACCTCACTTTCTTGCCAGGCATTTGCCAAATATAGCTATAATTAATGCAGGTGATGGCATTAATGAACATCCCACCCAGGCATTATTGGATGCCTTTTCAATTATTGAAAAAACAGGTTCAATAGAAGGTAGAAAGGTGCTTATCATTGGTGATATTATGCATTCCAGGGTAGCATTAAGTAATATATATCTGTTAAAAAAGATGGGAGCAGAGGTGATGGTTTCAGGTCCACCAACATTAATCCCGGTTTATATTGCAGAGGCATTGGGTGTGAAGGTTGAACTCAATTTGAAAAAGGCACTAGCTTGGTGTGATGTGGCTAATATCTTACGTATCCAACTGGAACGTCAACATCAGGTGTTGTTTTCTTCATTACGCGAATATAATTTGTCGTATGGTGTTAAAAAAAGCGTGTTGGATGCTATTCATAAAGAGATTGTAATCATGCATCCCGGTCCTATAAACCGGGGAGTGGAACTGGATAGTGATGTAGCTGATAGCCATCAATCAATAATTTTGCAACAAGTAGAGAATGGAGTAGCCGTAAGGATGGCCGTAATGTATCTGTTAGGAGGAGGTAATGTGCATTAAAAACGCAATTAGTATGGAAAGAATTTGTTTATTTCCCGGAACCTTCGACCCCTTTACTTTAGGGCATAAGGATATTATTGACAGGGCACTGCCCTTGTTTGATAAATTGGTTGTAGGGATAGGAGTGAATAGCAGCAAACAGCCTATGTTTCCCGATCAACAAAGGCTGCAATGGATTAAAGATATATACAAAGGAAATAAAAAAGTAGAGGTTATAATTTATGAAGGATTAACGGTTCACTGTTGTGAACGAATTGGCGCTCAATATGTGTTACGAGGCATCAGATACGTTAACGACTTTGAATATGAAAAGGCCATTGCAGATATGAATCGCAGTTTAAATAAAAATGTGGAAACAATTTTTCTAACCTGTCTTCCTAAATATACATCAGTGGCCTCTACACTTGTACGTGATGTACTTCGACATGGAGGAGATGCGTCAGGGTTTTTACCGGATGTAGTGAATAAGGATATTAATAAATAATTTTTAAATTTTTTTATGATTTGGTTTAATAAATCACTTCAGGTGGATGATTTGCAGCGCCTGCATAAAAGTACGATGGCTGATTTTTTAGAAATGGAATGGGTTGAAGTGGGGGAGGATTATCTTCGTATGCGCATGCCCGTTATTGATAAAACAAAGCAGCCTTATGGACTGTTGCATGGAGGAGCCAGTTGTGCGCTGGCAGAAACCATTGGCAGTGTGGCTTCGGCCGTTGTTATTAATCATGAAGAATATAAATGTGTAGGGCTGGAAATAAATGCGAATCATGTTCGATCGGTTTCATCAGGATTTGTAACTGCTACCGCTCGCCCGTTGCACCTTGGAAAAAAAACACATGTTTGGGATATTCGAATAGAGAATGAAGGGAAACAATTAGTATGTATTTCTCGCCTTACTGTAGCTATTATTCCCTATTTATAATTGGCAAAGCATTGCTTTTAAAACCAGAAATATGAAGATAAAACACACTATCTTAATTTTTGTAGTAGGTTTATTTTGTGTCTTTATTGGTGCATTATTAAAAATACTTCATTATAATTATTCTAATGATTTTCTTATTACAGGTATGATTTTTCAGGTAATCGGAGGCCTGTTATTTGTATTGAAGATATTGAATAGCCCTAGGGCTAAATCTATTTTAAACGAGGAATAAGGATTTTTAAATAATGCACATTAACCCTTAATGCTTTTGGATTAGGGTTTATCAAAAAAAGTGTGTAGAATATCCTGTATAGCCGGATAAGTATTATCCATAGGTTCTTTAATATGCCTTGTTGGAATCCACTTCGCCTTTGTGATTTCTTCTTCAGATTGAGGCACAGGTTGCTGATGACTTTTTGTGGTAAAATAAAACCAATGATTTTCTTTTAAAATCTGTTTTCCTTTTTCTTCATAGATATGAAAGGTTGTGCCAATCTTTTCTTTTAAAACAAGTTGTCCTATTCCTGTTTCTTCTTCAACTTCCCGTGCAGCACATGTTTCAGGAAGCTCACCCGTTTCCATTTTCCCTTTTGGTAAATCCCATTTTCCACGATGGTAAATAAAAAGCAACTCTTTTTCTACATTTTGAACAATACCTCCGCAAGCAGTAATAACAGTAAAGTGTTTAAAGAAAGCCTTTTTAAGCTTTTCCCAATTGGGATGTGCCATAATACCTTCTTTAATATCCTCCTGCTTCATTTGGGTAAGGAGATCGGTTATAGACCGTGCCGATAATTCATTTACGAAAATAACATCTTTATTCCCTTGCTTTTCCTTCAGCATGGGATGTGCCGCATCACATAAATGCACCGGCTTAGATCCTATGTAAATTGAAATGTGCATTTTATTGTAAAATTAAGCACCATCGTTCAAACAGGCAGAAATAGTGAATGATTATCTTTGTGCATCATGAATACAATGACAGATGCCCGCTCCATAGCAGTTAAGCTAATTGAGGCTAAGGTAGTAAATTTTAGGCCGGAGCAGCCGTTTACCTGGGCAAGCGGTTGGAAAAGCCCTATATACTGTGATAACCGCAGGCTTTTGTCTATTCCTTATATACGCGATTTTTTTAAGAGTGAATTAGGTGCATTGGTATTTTCTGAATTTCCGGATGTGGATGCTATTGCAGGTGTGGCTACTGCAGGTATTCCTTGGGGGGCAATGGTTTCAGATCAATTAAAATTACCCTTTATGTACGTTAGACCAAAGCCTAAAGAGCATGGAATGGGTAACCAAATTGAAGGTGCATATACTGCAGGACAAAGAGTGCTTGTGGTAGAAGATTTAATCAGCACAGGTAAAAGCAGCCTGCAGGTTTGTGATGCTTTAGCAAATCAAGGATTGAAGGTGGAAGGGATGGTAGCAATATTTACCTATGGATTTCCTCAGGCTGAAAAGGCATTTTTAAAAAGTGGGATTACACTTCGTACCCTTACCAATTATAAAGCCTTGGTTGAAGAAGCAGTAATTAGAGGGAAGGTTTCTGAAAAAATGGTTGATACCTTGTTAAATTGGCGAGAAGATCCCGAAAATTGGAAGGGTATTCAATAACTTTACAATAAACATCAATTATGAAAAAAATTCAACTCTTTATTGTAGCCCTACTTGGCTTTGGGGTATCAGCATTTGCACAAGATAGTAAGGCAGATACCACACAAAATGTAGCTATTAATACTCCTACTATTCAGTGTGGGATGTGTAAGGATAGGATTGAAGAGAACCTTGGTAAGATGGAAGGCGTAACCGCAGTTGATGTAAATGTAAAAGGTAAGACAACTACTGTAAGTTGGGACGAAAAGAAAACAAATCTTGCTCAAATTAAAGCAGCTATTGTAAATATTGGGTATGATGTGGATGATACACAGGCCAACCAAGAGGCTTATATGAAATTACCAAGATGTTGTAAAAAGAAGGGATAAAAAGAACCCTTTTAATGTTATACAGCCGGAATCTTTATGTTTCCGGCTCTTTTTTATTTAAATAACCGGTTCTTGAATTATTTAGCTCTAATCCCACAATTTAAACTGCTGCACTGTAGTATAATCAACCGGAAAACTTTTAAAAACACCAGCCTTACCAATTTTTACCCTTCCCTTTAATTTTAGAGTAACTTCTTTGTTAGACAGCGCAATAATGCTGTTTTTAATAAGATTCTTCATATCCACATCAAGTTTTAGCGGAAGTGTAAATTCTGCTCTTTTAGGCACCTTTACCTGCACATCCTGTGTTGATTTCCCTAAATAATTTCCATTTACAAAAACATCCAAATCGGTTTGTCTTAACTCTACTCCGAAATTGTTTGGGTTATAATAAACCAAATCTACTAATAGGGCGGCCGTGCTAAAGCTGAGTTTTTGAAGTGAAACATTTTTTACACTACGAAAAACTAAATCATTCGGCTTATGACATCCTGACATAATAAATAAAAAGCCGATAATAACAAAGAGAAGGTAATGTTTCATAACTCAAAAATAGGGTAGATCCGTTAAAAATAGATAGGAATGATTCATATAAATAAAAGTATATGCAAAAACAAGGCTAATGAAATTAGTATTTATATAAATTTTTAAAAACAAAAGCTAACTAATATATTTAGTTGATAGTATTTATTGTTATTAACTAATATCCAGCTTATAAGAAACTATATCTAAACTTTATTCTCACAATATAATTATCCACTATACGTGTAAGTTTTTATAAATTATATCAATGATTTAATAATATACAAAATACAATTATATATTAACCTAATTACCTGATGTTAAGATAGATATTGATTTTATCTAAAATTAAAGTTCATCTTAATCTATAAATTATAAAATATGTATATATTCATAAGCCAAATCTTTTATTATTTTCATTTTTTTGCAGGCTGCTGAATGATTTTGTAAAATGCATGTATTTTCAATTATGAACCAAAAGAGATAATTCAGATTTCATTTATTTATAAGATGACAAAATGACTCTAAAAAAAATTAAAGTTTTATCTCCTAAACCACCCCTTAATATACATAAATGGAAAAGAGTTTTTTGTAGGTTTTGTTTTTTATGTTTTTTGGGTTGGAGCAATCTTATGGTTAAGGTTCAGGTTGTGTAAAAATTTTATTAGGAGTTATCCACTTACATTTATTTGACTTGGTCAACTATTTTATTTTTCTTAATAAGATGCACATTTTTAAACAGTTATGTTAAATGTACTCAAAACACCGTAAAAATACTGACTTAAAAACTTGCATTTTTCGCAACAGCGCTCTATGTTTGTTTTCTCAAGTAAGGAATACAAATTTCAAAACTTGAGCCTAATAAACACCTAAACCGTAAGAAATGAAGACTGTTTACACCTTCCTTCAATTAATCTCCAACATTTTTTCTCCGGCTCCATTATTACTTAAGCCTGTGTTGAATCCGGTAAAGCAAAATGGTAAATTCCCTTTTTCGAAAGGGTAGTGGCAATTTTTGAAAAAATGAATTAATCCCACGTCTTATTTAAGGCCGTTGTTATGTACAGCTATTAAATAGCAATTAACATAAAACCGTGCAAGATGAAAACAATTAATAATTTAGTCCTTTCAATAGCATTTAGCTGGGGTGAGGGCAATGGAATTCCTTTATAAAAATAGTGATTTCTTCACCTAAAGGTGAAGGAGCAAAGATATTTCCTTCGGGATAAACTCGTTTTCTTTGGGGGTTACAGGACCAAAAGGTTCTTTAACAAAAGCTGTATTTCAATACAGCTTTTTTGTTTTATTGAATTTCATGGAAAGGTACTGCTACAGCCGGGCCTAAAAATTCAACACTATCAGAAAGCACATTTTTTTCTATAATCTGCCAATTGGGTTTAATTTCCCATTGGCCGTTGCGGAATGTGAAAGTAAATTGAGTGATAATTTTTCCGGTTTTGCTGTTTTCTTCGGTCATTTGTAATTTTAGCTCAATAGGTTCTTTTATTGCTACCTGGGAGATATTATAGTTTGGTGGTAATGTAGAGGAGGAGGTCATTCCTATATTATCCTCCCTATTTTTAATGGCTGCATTTTTTCTTTTAGATTTCTTTTTTGGATAAACTTGGGTATTTTTTTCCATTACCGGTTGGCTTGAAGATACCGTAGCAACAGAAAAAGATTTTTCAATGGTTGTAGAAGGGATGAGGTAGTGCTTTAGCACAAGTTCATTTTTATGAGCAGAAGGCTGGGTTTTAGTTGGCGTATCTATTAACAAACAAATTCCGGTAAGTATGATTATACATAACAAAAAGGCAAAACCCATCTTTTTTTGATGTAACCGTTGTTGTTTAAATTCATTATTGTTTGTGGTAAATCTTTTAATTCTTTCCCTAAGCATTGAAGGATGGCCTGTGGCAGCCATTGATACCAATAGTGTATTATTTTGAATGCGAGCAGTTTTTAGCAAAGCTTCTGCATAGAGCAGGTGTGGATAATTTTGTTTAATAACCATCTCATCACAATTTGATTCTCGCTCAAGTTTTACGTTTTTGCAAATCAATAAAATGAAAGGGTTAAAGAAATAAAATACTTCACAAAATAGAATCGCCCCATTGTAAAGAAAATCTTTTTCCTTAATGTGTGATAGCTCATGGATAATTAACGATTCAACCTCTTTTACTGATAAATGATTAACTAAGCTTATGGGGAACAGAATCACAGGGCGCAGAAAACCATAGGTGAGTGGAGTTATTATTTTTTCACTAAACCAAATTGATACCGGTTGCTTAATCCCCATTTGATGAGCACTAACTGTAGTGAATAAACGAAATTGTTCATCGGGTAGAGAAATAGTTATTTTAAGTGCCCGGAGCCGATTCCATTGAATAAATAATTTACTTGCTTTAAATAAGATAATGGCGGTATAAGCCCACAATGCAATACTTTTAAAAATATAAGTAGGGATATTTGCCTTCCAGGGGGGGAGTTTGTAGTGTATTAAAGAAATACCAATAGGTTGTATAATGATATAGATAAATGTTATTACTGAACATAAAAGTTGGAATAGCAAAGCGAGTAATAACATATTCCGCTTTGATAAAGCAGTAGCATCTTTAGCATAATACAATGATCTTATTATAAACCATAATACAGCTGCTTGCCAAATAGAATGTAATAGCGTAAATAAAAAAGCTTCAAATATCGGATGCATTTGAATTTACTTTTTCTTTTTTAACTCATCAATCATAATTTGTATCTTATCTAAATCCTCAATAGGAGTGTTGCTGTTGCCTAAAGCTTGTAATACCAGGTCTGTAGAAGAGCCGGCAAACAGGTTGTCAATTATTTTTAAAAGAAATTGTTTTTGGGTTTTCTCTCTACTTATTATAGGATTGTAAATATGTGTCTTTGCACTTTCATCTCTATTTACAAAACCTTTTTCAAACATAATTTGCATAAGCTTTAGGGTAGTTGTGTATCCTACATCCTTGGCTTTGCTAATTTCTTCATGGACCGTTCTCACTGTTGCTTCCTTTTTATCCCACAGAATTCCCAAAATCTCCAATTCGCTTTCTGTTGGTTTATTGATTTTTTGTTTCATTGTACGATATGATTCGTAAAGCAATGTATGAAATATTTCGTAATCACATATTGGGTTGTTGTTAAAATTTAAAAGGTTACTTCAATAAGAACATAGAGCCAGGTAAGTGAACTTTTTGTATAATATAAGATAATTTAAAATTCCCCTATAGGATAATAATTAGTTATATATTATACAATATAATAGAATATAACCAATTTAATATCAGTGTATATAATGATAATATTGGGTGTTTGTTGGATAAGTAAATAATATATAACAACCATTAAAGTATAAAAAAAAGTTACAAGTGCTTTGAAATTCATGTTTTTGTATATATTTTGGCATCACTTACTCATTAAAAAAAACTAGTAAAATGAAAAAACTTTTCATCATTGCAGTATTAGTTACTGTATCAAGCCTTGGATATTCTCAGGTATCTAAGAGCACCTGGTTATTAGGTGGTTCGGCAGGATTTAGTGCTACCACCGGTGATTACAAATCAACAAGCATTAACATTAATCCTAACATTGGTTATTTTGTAATGGACAAACTAGCAGTAGGTGCAAGAATTGGGTTTGATTATTATAAACCCAAGGATGTTGATGCTTCTACCGAATTTAGTGCCGGACCCTTTGTTAGGTATTATTTTGTTGATTTAGGGTCGAAAGCAAAATTATTTGGTCATGCACAATTTGGCTTTGGAAGTACCAAAGAGGGAGGGGGAGAAAGTGTTTCAAGCACAAACTGGGGTATTTATGCAGGGCCTGCATTCTTTTTAAATCCAAGTATTGCATTAGAAGCAACTCTTGGGTATGGTGCAAGTAAATCTAAAGGAACTCCATCCCAGGGGGCCTTTGGGTTAAATATAGGTTTCCAAATTCATTTTGCTAAATAAACTGATTACAACCGGCAATTTTATGAGGTGGGTATAATTACTCACCTCTTTTTTTAGTGTTAGATTATTTAATATAAAAATAAAAGAGCCCCTCATTTTAAGGAGCTCTTTTTGATTATAAAATTTTTTGTGATCGGGTTTATTTAGCTTGTGGTAATAGAATCGTTTCCTTATTTTCTGTTACCAAAGCAGTATAGTTTATTTTTTGAATAGAAACTTCTTTTTTGCTAACCAGTTTTTCATTGTTCATTTTTGTGGTTGAAGTGCTGGTATTATACATTGTAGCTAATGATGGAGCAATAACTAGTGAAACGATGCTCATCAACTTAATAAGAATATTCATTGAAGGGCCTGAGGTGTCTTTAAATGGGTCTCCCACGGTATCACCAGTAACAGATGCTTTATGTGGATCTGACTTTTTATAATGCATTTCTCCATTTATTTCCACTCCTTTTTCAAAAGATTTTTTTGCATTATCCCATGCTCCACCTGCATTATTTTGGAACATTCCCATTAATACTCCGCTAACGGTGGCTCCGGCAAGGAATCCGCCCAATACCTCAGGGCCAAATGAAAAACCAATAATAATTGGAGACAATAGAGCAATAGAGCCTGGAAGTAACATCTTTTTAATTGATGCATCTGTAGAAATAGCTACACACTTATCATATTCCGGTTTGCCTGTTCCTTCCATAATTCCGGGGATAGTTCTAAACTGGCGGCGTACTTCTTCTACCATCGCCATTGCTGCCTGGCCAACAGCTTTAATAGCCAGGGAAGAAAAAATAAAAGGAATCATTCCACCTACAAAAAGCCCTGCAAGTACATCAGCATTATAAATATCAATGCCATCAATTTTTGCAATACCCACAAATGCAGCAAATAGAGCAAGTGCTGTAAGGGCTGCAGATGCAATTGCAAACCCTTTTCCTGTGGCTGCTGTTGTATTACCAACAGCGTCTAAAATATCTGTTTTTTCACGAACATCCTTAGGAAGCTCACTCATTTCAGCTATACCACCTGCATTATCCGCAATAGGCCCGAAAGCATCAATAGCCAGTTGCATTGCGGTTGTGGCCATCATTCCGGCAGCGGCAATAGCCACACCATATAATCCGGCACATTGATAAGAGCCATAAATCCCACCTGCTAACACTAACGTAGGTAATAATGTACTTTCCATACCCACAGCCAAACCACCAATAATATTGGTGGCATGTCCGGTACCTGATTGTCTGATAATACTATTAACAGGGCGTTTGCCCATAGCCGTATAATATTCAGTAATAATGCTCATTAGTGTGCCAACTACAAGGCCAACTATAATAGCACCAAATACACCCATTTTTGTAAATTCAACACCGCGTAAAGACATGGTATCCGGTAAAATCCAAATCACCAGAAAATAGCTGAGAATTGCAGTAAGTATGATAGAACCCCAGTTGCCCATATTTAATGCGTTTTGCACTTTTTGTGTACTTAAACCGGCATTTTCACTAATGCGTACCATAAATGTTCCAATGATAGAAAAAATAATTCCGGTAGCAGCAATAAGCATTGGTAATAGGATGGGCGACATCCCTCCAAAATTATCTACAGCGGTTGTTTCTCTCCCTAAAACCATTGTGGCTAAAACAGTAGCCACATAGCTTCCAAATAAATCGGCACCCATGCCGGCCACGTCACCCACATTATCGCCTACGTTATCAGCAATGGTGGCAGGGTTTCGAGGATCATCCTCCGGGATTCCGGCTTCTACCTTTCCAACTAAATCAGCACCCACATCTGCAGCCTTTGTATAAATACCTCCACCTACACGTGCAAATAAGGCGATAGATTCTGCACCTAATGAGAAACCGGTAAGAATTTCGATAGTGCGTTCCATTTCCTGGCTATCAACAGAAGCTCCAGGAGCGAACAGATGGTAAAGCACAATAAATAAAGAACCCAATCCCAATACGGCAAGACCCGCAACACCCATTCCCATAACGCTTCCTCCGGTAAATGAAACCTTTAATGCCTTACTTAAAGAAGAGCGTGCCGCGTGTGCTGTACGAACATTTGCCTTGGTTGCCACTTTCATCCCAATAAATCCTGCACAAGCACTAAATAAGGCACCTAATACAAATGCAATAGCAATAGACCAATGGCTGTTTTCATTTGAATAGCCTAATATCCCCAGCAATAAGGCTGCGATAATTACGAAATAAGTAAGTACTTTATATTCAGCTTTTAGAAATGCCATAGCACCTTCAGCGATATAATTACTAATTTCCACCATCCGTGGAGTACCCGGGTCCTGTTTAGAAACCCAAGCGTATTTCATAAAAGTAAAAAGCAGCCCTACTAAAGCCAATGCAGGAACCACATAGAATAGATTATTCATCATAATGGTGTTAAACAAATTTTGGTGGGCAAAAATAGGGCAAAGTGGTTAAAATTAATAGCTATACCTGCATTAAGTTATTTATATACACCAACTTTTGCACGAATGGTGAAAAAAAACAGCAATAATTGGTTTTAATCAATGGCATTTATTAACATTGAAAAGTAAAGCCTCACATAATGCTTCCGATTGGTGATGATAATTCAAATAGAAAAAGCCTCCCATATATTAATTATATACTGATTGCTTTAAATGTTTTTGTATTTATTTTTTTGCAGCAATTTGGGAAAAATGAGGATTTTCTTCTCAGTTATTCAATGGTGCCGGATGAAATCCTTACCGGTAAGGATTTCATAACCAGTGATGGCAGGGGAGTGTCTCCATACCCAGTTCATATAACTATAATTTCAGCCATGTTTATGCACGGCAGTATTGGTCATTTAATTGGGAATATGCTGTACTTGTGGGTTTTTGGAGATAATTTAGAAGATAAGATTGGGCACAGAAAGTATTTGTTTTATTATTTATTGTGTGGTTTAATAGCTTCAATTTCTCATGTTGCTTTTACTGCTATATTAGGTAGGGATATGTTTGTTCCCAGTTTAGGAGCATCAGGGGCTATTTCGGGTGTGTTGGGTGGATATTTGATGTTGTTCCCCAAAAATAGAATATCAGTTTTATTATTGGTATTTGTAATTCGTATTCCTGCATTTGTTGCACTTGGATTATGGATAGTATGGCAATTATATAACGGATATAATGATGTTGGGTTAGCAGAAGGTACAGATGCCGGAGGAGTGGCCTATGCTGCCCATGTTGGAGGATTTATAGCAGGGTTAATATTAATTAGGCTTTTTTTAAAACGAAATCCTCCGGAAATTATGTCTGCAAGTAATCTTTAAAATAAAAGAGTAAAGAAATTTTAGTTATAAAACCAGTCTCTTCCAGGCCTCACTTAAATTTTCTAATAAATTTTCGGGTTGCATACATTGTTGAGTAAAAAGTTCGGCGGAAATATCGCCTGCCAGTCCGTGCCAATAAACAGCAAGTCTGCAGCAGTCAAATGGATGGTATCCTTGGGCAAGCAGGGCAGTTATCATTCCGGTAAGAATATCACCCATACCGCCTCTGGCCATACCCGGGTTGCCGGTTGGATTAAACCAGCCATTTCCTTCCGGTGTGGCAATAAGAGTAAACCTGCCTTTTAGGATAATATAAATTCCTCGTTTCTGTGCTTCTTCCAGTGCAGCAGGATACTGATTCCTGGAAGTATGGAAAAGGCGGGCAAATTCACCCGGATGAGGGGTGATGATGGTTGAAGGAGGGATTGCATTTAACAAGGCAGGATTTTGTGCCAGGGTATTTAAGGCATCCGCATCAAGCACCAAGGGGCTGGTAGAGTTTAATAAATCTTTCAGCCATTCTGCTGCATGTTGTGGGTTTCCAATTCCCGGACCCACTCCAATAGCCTGATGGGTATGAACTGGATGAAAGTGTTTGATGTATTCATTACCGGCATCAATGGTCATTGCAGCAGGCACACATTGTTGCATGATGGGTATTCCTTCTGTTGCTACATAACAGGTAACCTTGCCTGCACCAGCATACAGGCATCCTTTTGCCGACATAACTGCGGCTCCCATCATACCTTTACCTCCACACCAAAGTGCAGCATGGCCAAAATTTCCTTTATGAGAAAATGCAGGCCGAGGTTTTATGATTTTATATATTTCATTTTCTTTAGTGAGATGCCAGTTCGTATGCGTAGAGTTTTCAAAATACTCACTTAATCCAATATCCATTACATGTGTTTTTCCCCAGTTATGATGAGATTCGGGAAGGAAATACGAATATTTAAAAGATTGTAATGTTAGGGTATGCGTAGCCGTTATTGCCTCCCAAGGTGTCGCTTCATCGGCTTGTAACCCCCCGGGTATGTCTATGGAAACAATTGTAGCGCCGGAGTGATTAATATGGTGAATTAGTATAGCGGAAATACCTGTAACCGGTTTGTTTAGTCCTGTTCCAAATAATGCTTCAATAACGAGTGATGACTTATTTATTACCGGTAAATCACCCGACTGGCTAATAAGATTTATTTTATTATGCAGGTGTTGTTGGTTAGCTTGGTTATTTTGTGAGGGTGTTCCTTCTAATAAAAACACATTTGGCCTTATGCCTGAATGAGTAAGCAGTCGTGCAATAGCTAAACCATCTCCACCATTATTCCCGTACCCGCAAAAAATATTAATTTCTTTTTCATGACTAAAGTTCTCAAGTATCCACTTTGTGCAAGCATTGGCAGCCTGTTCCATCAGTTCCAGCGACGAAATATTTTTTTCCTGTAATGTAGCTTTATCCCATTCGTTAATTTGGCTGGTGGAAAAGATTTTCATTGGATAAAGGTAAAAAAATAAAAAATGAAACAACCTCAACCATTATACCAAAGTATATTGTATAAAAATGATTTGGAGTAGGTAGTTAGTTATTTAAATAATATTTATTGTTTACAGGAGTACTCCATGTAACCATCTCAAAAGCCTAAGCTTTAATTTATATAGATTTCATTTTATGTGCACAATTAGCTTGCTTTTATAATTTCAATATAAGGCTATCGGCAGTAGGTTAAATATTCTGCTGTTTGAATACTTCTTCCTTCCAAACTAAATATGCCTTGCTTGTAAAAATTGGACCATCCTCTGTTGCAGATTTATCAAAAAAATGGTTGCAGGTTAGCTTTGGATTTAGGCAAATCAGAGAGCGTTTTTTTCTTTAGCGAGTGCAGCAGTATTTTTGATTAAAGTTTCTATAATTTTTAAATTATTAGAATTCTCCTTCAGCGGTTGAGCTTACTCTCTTAGTTCGTACAAAATATTTACCAAATTATTTCTGGATAAGTCTGTATCTATTTTAAAACTTCTTC
This sequence comes from uncultured Ferruginibacter sp., assembly GCA_964490345.1. Classification (GTDB taxonomy): domain Bacteria; phylum Bacteroidota; class Bacteroidia; order Chitinophagales; family Chitinophagaceae; genus Ferruginibacter. Next base: position 30,722 of record CAZBBO010000019.1, on the reverse strand, counting down.
TTTGGCTGCCATCAATTATTTCTAAGATGGAGGTGTTTGGAGGAATGCCTCCTTCGTTATCGGCAATAAATATGATTCTATTCATTCCCGGATCGAGGTTCACGGAAATAAACTGAGGATGTTTTTTTACCGGCAAGCCTTGTACTACCCATTGTCCGTTTATATTTAATGATATGCTGTCACCATCTTCCACGGCATCATCCCAAATGGCTAATAGTACTTGTCTTGTAGAAGCTTTAATGTTATCTACCACTGTAGCATTTCGCATCAGTGATTTTTCAGTTTCAATATCTGTATGTATCACCTGATCGGGATTTCGTTTAGGGTCTCTCGGATAATAATATACCATTTGGTTACTCATCCCTGCTAATTCGGTGATGCTTCTGATAATGACATCTTGAGATGAGTCGAGATTTTGATAAGGCGGGTTGCTGTAAATAGGTGAAAGGATAAAAGTGGCAGCGATGTTTGGAGTGGTATTAAAATCCAAAATTTTCTTTTTCCCATTTAAGTCTAATTCCATTGTTCCGGTTGTAGCAGTTGTTCTTCCAAAATCTTCGGCATAAAATGCCAGGTAATTAATTCCGGTATCCAATTTAAAATCATCTACCGGCCACCCTTCTGTGAGGTAGGTGAAATCAAAAATTGATTTTCCGTTTAGGGTAGAACTAACTACTCCGGTATTATTTTTCTTTTTGCCGATTATTTTCAATAAACCATCCCGGGTATTGGTATAAATGGTGTCTGTAATACCAAAATACTTTCCTGTTTCTTTAGGTTTAAATATTTTTTCGGCACGTTCATCTTGCCATGCAATTGTATCTTGTTTTATGAGTGTAATAGATGAATTTTGAAATATATCAGAAAGAGATTTCCATATAGTGAATTCATCAGCAGACAATCCTTTCGGAGCAGTTGTCATTGGCAGACCCAGGTTTTGCCGTTTTATTCTGTTTGCTGTAATGGTAAATTGTCCTTGATTATTTCTTGAAAAGTCAAATACGCCGTTTAGGAATGCGGTGGCATTTCCCATTGAGAAAGGCCTTTCTTCTGCAGGATGCTTTTGGGTGCTTATTGCAAGTTGTCGGATATTTTTCTTTACCAGCAATAAATCATAATCGCCCCAAAAAGTGTCTATAGCAATCGTTAATCGTGCAGGATACAGAAAATTATTTTTTGCTTCGCCTAATTGGAGGAAAATTTTTGCGCTATCCTTAATACCTGATGCTTTAACAGTGCATTTCCAGGTTCCTGAATAGCCATCCTGACCATTTACAGAAAAATATGGAAAGAGGAGTGTAATGATGATTAGGTATAGAAGCTTCATGATGGCTTTAAAAAGTGAATCAACTTATTCAAAAAGTTCAAGTTTACTTTTTGGCCTTTGGTGATCTAGCCAATAAAATCCCTTTAAATATTTTTTATCTTCCGGAATTTGAGTCATCGGAAAAATAACTCCATTTACTTCAGTAACAAATTTAACTTTATTGAGTTCTTTATTTGCAAAATAAATGTCAATAATATTACTACTGCTCTTATTCATTCCTATATAACTGCTATCTTCTTTTTGTGGATAGTAAATACTTTCAGCGGGGTTTCCAATTGTTCTGATTGAGTCAATTTCCCCTTCTTTAAAAGTTACCGTAAGGTTATTCCCTTTAATTTGATTGAATATACCAGGTTGTTGATTATTTATTACGAAGCTATTATTGAAAACGTGGAGCTTATCAGGCTTTTTATTGGCAATAAATAAGTGCATGGTATCTCCGCTTATTTGATTTTTACCACTCCAAAATACCGGTGATTTAAGGAGTCGGAAAACTGAATCCTCGGTAGAATAGAATAGGCTGTCACTTATTGCTTGTAGTGAGTCATTGTAAATACGTACATGATGAAAGCCAAGAAAATATCTAACGCTGTCTGCGCTTTGTTTATTTCCGCCTATTAAGGTGTCTTTTTTTAATGCTATTTGTTTGGTGGTATCGTTAATAGATAAGGCGGAAAGTAATGTATCTGCAGCAATATAGGTGCTGTCATTATCTTGATAAAATATGATTATTGGTTTTCGAGTGGCTAAAAAGGCATTCTTTTCTCTGTCTATAAAGAGTTGCTCACCTATTACTATAACCTGGTTTATGCTATCTACCATTTTTCCATTCCCTTCAATAGTTACCATTCCTGATTTTTCATCCATAGCAACAGAACGGCCTGTAAGTGAGCGAGTGCTGTCTTTAAATACAGGTTGGTCTAAGAAGAGTGCCTCACCGGTATCCAGATTGTAACTTCCGGCACGCGTATCTATAATATTTCCGTTGCTGATGATATGTGTAGGGGCTATAAAATGGGCTGTTTTAAATGCGGTATTATATAAAAGGCTATCAGCGGTAATATTATATTTTGAATCAATAAGGTGAACATTCTTTTTAAAATAAACATCTTTTGTATCGGCATAATACACTGCGCTTTCACTGGTAAGTTCTGTTCCTTCATTAAGAACTTTTCCACCGTTAGTGTAGGTAGCCATTCCGGTTTGTAAATTATATTCCAAATTATCGGTAAGGAGCACACCCCGACCATCTGTGAGCTTCACATTATTTTTGAGGTATGCCATTCTTTGGGGACCTATATAACGCAGATAGTCAGCAAAAGTATTAATAGTATCTGCGTCATTAATATGTACATGTCCAAATACTTCGGCTATTCCTAATCGTGAGTTTAATAGGATACTATCACCAGACAGGAAGGTGTTTCCTTGTTTAATTCGTGCATTCCCTGCTAGTGTTTGAATTACCTCTCCGTTTGATAGAGTAATTTGGCGCATACTATGTGCCCCAATAATTTCAATGGGTCTGGTAGAGTCAGTGGGTGTATGAATGCTGAGTTGGTTTTGCGCCATTAGATTGGATAATGGTAGCAAAAGGGTGAGTATGATATTTAATTTCAGCAAGGTATTCCGGTTCGGGAAACTAATCGGTTTTAGTTTCGATAATATACGGGGCGTTAAGAGTATCTGTTAGAGGAACCATAAGTGGTTCGTTTTTTGGTTTTTTGCCAAAAACAGAAAATGACATATATCGCTTTGGGTGAAGCCTTATATCATCGAGAAGCAAATTAAGTTTGTTGCTGGTAGATGCTAAATTGCGATATAAGCTTGGGTCATTCAGTAATAATCCCATGGTACCATCTTTTGAATTAAGTTTTTCCATAGATGTATTTATATGGCTTATTGCACTGTTCAGTGTGTCTAAAGTTTTTTGCAATTCCAGTTTTGATAATTTTTCAGTAGTTACATCCAAATTTGTCATTACGTGATTAATCTTATCATTGTTATTTGCCAAATTGGAAGTGATGGTATTTAAATTGTTCATTGTTTTTGCTACCGATCCGGTTTGTGCATTTAGCATAGATTCAAGTGAAGCTGCGGAAATAATCAATGAGGCCGTAAGTTTATTTAGATTAGCTATGGTAGTTTGCAGGTTTGTTTTTGTGGCGGGGTCAATAGCTGAATTCACATTGAGTAAGAGTGTATCAATGGAACCAACTGCTTTTTTTACTTCGTATAACACCGGATCTACTTTTTTCATCACATCTTCCAATAATCCTGCAGTGGCATCAGTAGAAATAGTGTCTTTATTTTTCAGGTAAACATTTGCATCACCTAATTTAATTTCTATACTGGTTACGCCAAGTGGGTTAGGCTTAATTATCGCTATAGAATTTTTGGGGATATTAATATTGGGGTTAATAGACATTTGTACGCTGATGCTTCGCATATCTGTTGCGGGCTTTATACCGTACACAGAGCCAACCTCCAGTCCATTGATGGTGATGGGGTTTGAGGTGGTAAGGCCTTGAACATTTTCGTATGTTCCCAAAATAATGTTGGAATTGTCAAAAAGCCTTTTCCCTTTTAGGAAGTTATAGCCTAAAAAAAGGCAGAGCAAGCCGATTATGGCAATCACTCCAACCTTAATTTCATTAGATATTTTCACAAGCGGTAAATATTTTCTTACTTCAATAGCCAGCTTAGGATGCCTCCTTGTTGGAATATTGGTTTGCAAATATAAATTAACTGAAAATGAATAGGTAGATTAAATTTATTCAACAGATTTTAGCATAAAAAATTCATCTATCTAATTGTTTTGTGCGGTAGGCGGGCTCTCAACCTGTGCTTTATACCGAAGAATAGCTTTTGCAATTACTTCAGCAAGTTCTTGTTGTCCGGCCTCACTGGAAATATATCGCTCATCTTCAGGGTTGCTGATAAACCCGGTTTCAATTAATACTGCGGGCATATTGGTTGCCTGAAGCACCCAAATTCCTACCTGGCGTTGATTCACACCAAGTGCCGGTCGTCCGGTTTTTTCAACTTCTTCATTTATTAAGGTAGCTAAGAAATCACTTTTTTCCTGATATCTTTTCGCATATACCTGTGCAATTAGCCTGCCTTCGGGTGAATTAAAATCAACTTTTGCGTCTTCAGGGTCATCATGTCCGGCTAAATCATAATCACCTTCTTCTGCAACAATAGCTTTTAATTTGTCGCTTGTTTTATGTGCTGCAAAAATCCAAACGCTTGTACCATTTCGTTGGGTTGGTAATTTATAATAATGATATACAGGCTCCTCTACTTTGTAAGGGGTGCGATGTTTTTTACGGTTCTTTCCCTTGCCGGTATAAGTGGTTTTATATCGTGTTACCATACGTGTTCCCACTTGTTTCTTTCCGGTTTTAAGTGCTGCAGCATCTGCGTGGATACAAATAAATAAGTCACCTTTTGCATCATTAGCAATTTTTGCCTTTTCTTTTGGGTCTTGATAAATATCAGTTGTTCGGGTAGGTATTACAATGAGTTCAGGAGCCTGTTTTTTCAATTCCTTCACTAATTTGAGTGAAATAGCCAGGGTAACGTCTTTTTCTTTTGTGCCTAAAGTACCTTCATATTGCCCAATAGCACCCGGTTCTTTACCTCCGTGTCCGGCATCCACAATTATTGTTTTTACCTTTTTTGTTTGCGCATAGGATAGGGTAGAACTAAATAGTGTTGAACACACCATTCCGATAATCAGAAAGTTCTTCACCATAGGTCGTTAGATTTTTTCGTGTTTTAATTGTATAATAATTCACAGAATCATTATACATTAATGGTTAATTTTGTTGCTTACCAAACATGAAGCACGCTTACAAAGGTAATGTAAAAAACCGTTTTGGATGGGCATTTAGCGTGCTATCCATTTTATTAACATTCTTTGTTTGTAATGTTGATATTTGTGCTATGCCCATAAATGGTCTTTTACAAACGGTACCATCATCATCTCATCTTACGGATACTACGGTTGTTCCTACTATTGATACTTTAGATATCAAATTTGGGAATGATCTTACAGCGCCGGTATTTTATTCAGCCAATGATTCAATGGTGCTTGATGTGCCCGGAAAGAAAATGTATTTGTATGGCAGTGAATCAAAGTTGGATTATGTAGATAATAAACTTAATGCGCCGGTAATTATTTATGAGCAGGCTATTGATTTACTATCAGCCTACTTAATAAAAGATTCCTCAGGGAAGGTTATTGCCTATCCGGTTTTTAATCAGGCAGATTTTTCATCCCAGAGCGATACTATTCGCTTTAATATGAAAACACAAAAGGGATTAACAAAAGGGACATATACCCAGCAGGGTGAAATGTTTGTGTATGGAGAAAAAATAAAAAAAGTTTCGCCTAATGTGTTTTATGCGTTACAAGGCAGGTTTACTACTTGTAATTTGGATACCCCTCATTTTGCTTTTGTAAGCAAGAGAGTTAAGCTCATTAATAAAAAGATGGCCTTCACCGGGCCTGTTCATCCAGAATTTGAAGGAGTTCCATTGCCTGTTGTATTGCCATTTGGTATCTATCCTTTGCAAATGGGCAGGCATTCGGGTTTGCTGGCACCCGCTTTTTCGGCTAATGACCAGATGGGGCTTTCTCTTGACGGTTTAGGCTATTATAAAGTGTTTGGTGAACATTGGGATGCAGTAATTAGAGGTACATTGTATTCGTATGGAGGATGGACGTTGGGTATTAGCCCAAGGTATCTTAAACGATATAAATATCAAGGCAATCTTTCATTGGATATTCAGCATTTTAAAACGAATTTTAAAGGAGACCCTGACTATACTTCCAGCCAGGCATATAGTATTCGGTGGTCGCACATGATGGATAATAAAGCACACCCCGGTGTAACTTTTCGAGCAAGCGTAAACGCAGGTAGCAGTAAGTTTAATCAACAAGTACCGAACAACCCTACTTTAAATTTTACCAATCAGCTTAATTCATCCATCAGTTTTTCTCGCAATTGGAAAGACAAGCCCTATAATATTTCCATTAATGCCAATCATAATCAAAACACACAAAACCGGTTAATTAATCTGAATCTGCCTGATGTAGCATTTAATATAAATACCCTGTATCCTTTTAGGAGAGTTCATCCTGTTGGGAAATTGAAATGGTACGAAAATTTGGGCATCGGTCTTAATACCAACGCACGCAGCCTTACTTCTTTTTATGATACATCAGGAAGCATTATGCAGCAAATAAATGATAATTTCCAATGGGGAGCCATGCATAGTATTCCCATTTCATTATCGCTACCGGAGCTTGGGCCGCTTCAAATTAGTCCGTCTGTTTCCTATCAGGAAAGATGGTATCAGAAAGAATTTAAACGTTCTTGGAATAGTATAGATAAAAAAGTGGATACGGCTATATCTCGTGGTTTTTTTACTGCTCGTGAAATTAGTTTTGGGCTGGGTGCATCTACACGAATTTTTGGAATGTATGGCTTTAAAAAGAAAAGTAAAATTCAGGCAATCAGGCATGAAATCAGGCCAAGTGTTGTAATTAATTACAAGCCTGATATGAATAGTGATTCATATTACGAAACACAAGTTGATACCTTTGGACGAACCGCACGTTATTCTATTTATGAAGGGAGTATTTATGGTGCTTATGGTGCAGGAAAATTTGGCGGATTAAGTTTTTCTATAGATAATAATTTAGGCATGAAGGTTAGGGATAAATCAGATTCAACAAAGTTGAAGAAGGTGTCTATTTTGGATGGCTTAAGTTTAAATGGTACCTATAATTTCCTTGCAGATTCATTTAGGCTTGGCCCATTAAATCTCACAGCACGCAGTAATATTTTAAACCGTATTAACATCACTGCTTCTGCTGTAATGGATCCCTATTTGCACGATACATTGGGAAGGGCAGTAGATAGATTAGTTTGGACAAAAACACCGTTCACCCTCGGCCGTATGCGTTCAGGTAGCATCTCATTACAAAGTTCATTTAAAGGTGGTGAAAAGAAAAAAGAAAGTAATAAAGCAGCTCCTTCATTTTTGCCCTCAGAAGGCACAGGACTTACGCTTGATGATTACCAACGTGAAGCTGCATATATATATAATAACCCCGGTGAATTTGCTGATTTTTCAATTCCATGGAGTATAGATTTTGGATATAGCTTACGTTTTCAAAGTAATTACCGGCAAGATTTGCATCGCTTTAAACCCCAGGTTTTTCAAGATGTTAATTGGAATGGATCTATAAATCTAACGCCTAAATGGAAGTTGGGCATGAATGGATTTTACAATATTACTTTGCGAGAAATAGGTACAATTAGTATGTATTTATCACGAGATATGCATTGCTGGCAAATGGCGGTAAATGTTTCACCTGTAGGACGCTATCGTTTTTTTAATATCACTATTAGTCCCAAATCTGTGTTATTACGAGATTTAAAGGTTAATCGTACCCGTTATTTTTTTGATTTCTGATTTTTTAATTGTTTGGTATAGGCTTCAATCATTTTACTTCTTACTCTTGTTTTCAACTCCTCTACATTTGTGCCGGGAGCCTCTGCAGGAAGAAAATGCATGGTGAGTTTGGCGGGTATCAGGTAGAAGGGGATATGAGGAGGCATAGCCTTTCTGGTTCCGGTAATAACACAGGGTATTACTTCTCTATTACAATCTACTGCAAGTTTAAAAGCACCGTTATAGAATGATTTCAAGGGTTCATTGGTTCTGTTTCGGGTGCCTTCCGGATAAATGCACATGTGCATACCCGTTAGTAATACTTTTTTCATTTCTTCAAAACTACGTAGTCTGCTAACCTCATTTTTTCTATCTATTAACACAGCACCTTTTCGGTAATACCATCCAAAGAAGGGAATTTTGACAAACGATTTTTTTGCGATGGTTTTATTTGGAAATGCAGAGAATGGGCAGGATAATGGAGGGTCAAGCAGGGCATTATGATTAAACACAACAACATAATTTTTCCCTTTTTGAAAACTTTCCCTTCCGGAAATTTTGATGGGGCATCCGATGAGAAATAACCATATCCGCATCCATATTTTTGCAACCTGTAAAAAATAAATCTGTCCGCTATATGGTGGCATCAGGTAGGCAAGCATACTTGGCAGGAAAAAGATTAAAAAAGTTAGAAAAAAAGAAAGGAGGCCCCAAAAAGCCCAAATGCGACCAAATATCAATTTAAAAGCCTTCATAAGTTGCAAGTTAATTAAACCATCCAGTTAATAGGTGCAATGTTGTGCTGAACCAGCCATGTATTGGTTTTTGAAAAATGTTTGCATCCGAAGAAACCTTTATCGGCGGAAAATGGAGAGGGATGTGCCGAGAATAAAACTAAATGTTTTGTTTCGTCTATGAGGGTTTGTTTTTGACGTGCAAAATTTCCCCATAATATAAAAACAAGATTTTCTTTTTTTTCAGATAAAATACGGATTACATTATCGGTAAATTCTGCCCATCCGTAATTGGCGTGGCTGAATGGCTCCCCTTCTCTTACGGTAAGCGCGGCGTTAAGCAGCAGCACTCCTTGCTTTGCCCATGGTGTTAAATCTCCGCTTTGAGATAACATTTTTAATCCTATATCAGAGGATAATTCTTTAAATATGTTTACTAAAGAGGGAGGAGGCTTTACACCTTGTGGAACAGAGAAACTTAACCCGTGCGCCTGGCCTTTACCATGATACGGATCCTGGCCTAATATAACTACTTTCACTTCGTTAAATGGTGTTTGATTAAATGCATTGAAAATAAGTGGGCCAGGGGGATAGATTATTTTCCCACTCATTTTTTCCATTCTGACAAAGTTGGTAACCTGCAAAAAATATTCGCGGTTAAACTCTTCCTTTAAAACCTTTTTCCATGAAGGGTGAATTTTTACATCCATTTTATGAAATACATTAAAAAGGAAAAGCTCCCATAACCGGGAGCTTTGTGATCCGGATTGGATTCGAACCAATGACCCTCAGCTTAGAAGGCTGATGCTCTATCCAGCTGAGCTACCGGACCGCCTAAAGCGCTGCAAATATATAAGGTATTCAGTAATTTTTTTCAATAAGTTGTAATCATAAGCAAGTATTTCATCAAATAGAAAAATTAAGAATGAGTATTAAAATTTATCTCACTATGACCTAAAAATCAATGAATTACTTCTTAAACTGGATGAGCCTGATATCTGTTTATAAAGGATTGGTTTATAAGATAACCGACTTTTTTATAAAGGGCAGCTTATACATATTTGTAATAATTAATATAACAAAAAGAAATAAATATTCATCGTTAATAAATTTCCTTTGATTTTTATGCATTTAGACATTACATTTGCCAAGATTTTAACCTGTTGAAAATAATTCTTATCAGCAGTAAAAACTTACATTAAAACTACAGCATTTATGAAACGAAAAATTGCATTGCTTGTTTCCTTTGCATTTTTAGGGGCAGGGGCATTTGCACAAAACAATTCACAGCCGGCAAAGAAACCTGCATTATTAGGCTTTTATGTTAATGCCTTGGATTTTAACACCATCCAAGCATTTAAAGAAGATAACTCTAATTTTAGGAATATCACCAAGTTAAGAGATATGTCTTATGGTGTTGGTTTTGCCTATTGGAGAGGGGTTACTAATAAGTTAGATTTCTCAGTAAGATTAAATGCCGCTTTTCATGATTATGCAAAAGAAAGAGGGGAGACTTTAGATCGCAGGGCAGGATTTGGTTTGGAATTAGAACCATCTGTTCACCTTCGTCCTTTTAATGATAATGTAGTGGTTAATCCATTCTTAACTGCTGGTATTGGTGCAGGAACGTATATGGGTGAAATTGGTGCCTATGCTCCAACAGGGATTGGAATGCAGTTTAATTTAAAAGGAGCTACTTACATAATGGCTCAAGCCAATTATCGTTGGACGCTTACTGATGATGTGTATAAAGATCACATGAATTATTCTATCGGCTTCTTTACTAAGATGAGAGCTGACAAACCTAAGGTTGTATTACCTCCACCGCCTCCTCCGGTTCAGGATCGTGATGGTGATGGTGTTATTGATAGTGAAGATCGTTGTCCTGATGTAGCTGGTTTAGCTTCTTTACAAGGATGTCCTGATAGAGATGGAGATGGAATTGCTGATGATTTAGATAAATGCCCGGATATTCCTGGTGTAGCTAAATATGATGGTTGTCCTATTCCGGATAGCGATGGAGATGGTATTAATGATGAAGAAGATAAATGCCCTGATGTAGCTGGTGTAGCTCGTTACCAAGGTTGTCCTATTCCGGATACTGATGGTGATGGAGTTAATGATGAAGTAGATAAGTGCCCAACTCGTCCCGGCCCTGCAAGCAATAATGGATGTCCTGAAATTGCTAAACAGGTTGTAGAGAAAATTAATTTTGCAGCTAAGAATGTGTTCTTCTCTACAGGTAGTGCTAAATTGATGCCTAAGTCATTTAAGTCATTAGACGAAGTGGCTAAGTTGATGCAAGATGACAATTCATTAATGATTGATATTGATGGCCACACTGATAGCCAAGGTTCTGATGCAGTTAATCAGGCTTTGTCTGAGAAGCGTGCTAATTCAGTAAAAGATTATTTGATTGCCAAGGGTGTTGATGCAAGCCGCCTTAAAGCAACAGGCTTTGGAGCATCTAAGCCAATTGCAAATAATGCTACAGCAGCAGGCCGTGCTCAAAACAGGAGGACCGAAATGACTGTTCGCAACTTCTAATACATAGATTAAAAAATATAAAAGGGCTGACTCGAAAGAGTTCAGCCTTTTTTTTATACTGCTATTCAAAAACAAAAGTGTTTCAAAAAAGGAAACTTAATTAAAATTATTAATTACGAATTAATAAAAGTAGAAAGGGGTAACCAGAAGAAGCCAGGGAAATTAAGGTGATTTTTTATTAGTCTGCTATAACTTCTTCCAAAGAATAAACTTTTATTTCATTGTATAGCGTATCTCGTTCAACAGGTATTCGGTGAGATTGTCTTATTAGCTGTACTAATTCAGTAGTTGAAAGGGTAGGGTTTTGTTCTTCACTTCCTGCCATGGTATAAATTCTTGTTGAGTCGTCAATGGTTCCGTCTAAATCATCTACACCAAAGGATAGTGTCATCTGGGCGTTATGTCTTCCAAGCATTGGCCAGTAAGCTTTAATATGTGGGAAGTTGTGCAGATAGATACGAGCAATGGCATACATTCTAAGGTCTTCTATTAAAGTAGATTCAGGAACATGACTCATGTCGTTATTTTTGTTTCTAAATTTTAACGGAATGAATGTATTAAAGCCATTTGTTTTGTTTTGCAAATCCCGAAGCCGGCGCATGTGGTCAACACGATGTTCAAACTGTTCAATGTGGCCATATAACATGGTGGCATTACTATGTACACCTAAGCGGTGTGCAATTTCATGGATGGCTAACCAGCCTTCAGCATCCACCTTGTCACCTGCAATCTGTTTTCTTATATCAGGATGAAATATTTCTGCTCCGCCACCCGGCAATGATTGCAAACCTGCATCTTTCAAAATTTGCATTCCTTTTTCGCGGGTTACTTTAGCCTTTCTAAACATATAATCGAGTTCAACAGCAGTAAAAGCTTTAATATGCAAATTAGGACGGTGTGTATGTATCTTTTGAATCAGTTCAATAAAATAATCCAGATTCATTTTTGGATGTACACCACCTACGATGTGCACTTCAGTAACCGGTTTTCCATCATAGCTTTTAACGATATCTACCATTTCATCTACACTTAATTCCCAACCTTCCTCCCGTTTTGCATATAGGCGAGAATAAGAGCAAAAGCTGCAGCTAAAAACACACACATTAGTAGGTTCTATATGAAAGTTCCGGTTAAAATAAGTTTTATCTCCATACTTTTTTTCTCGAATATAATTAGCTAAGGAACCAACAAAGCCTAAACTACCTTCCTTAAAAAGGAGTAGACACTCTTCATCGCTAATCATCTCATCGTTTTGCACTTTTTCTGTAATTTGAAGAAGAGACTTGTTTTTCGTTGTATTGAAAAGAAATACCGGAAATGTAGCCATACTGCAAAATTATTAAACTAACACTGAATTTTGGGTTAAAAATTCTTGTGAGTATGATCATCCTATAATTATTATTTATACATTCGATACTTAATACTGAAAGTATTTTTATGAATTTGAAATTTCGACTTACTGTTTTGAGTTTTCTTCAATTTTTTGTTTGGGGTGCATGGTTAATAACTATTGCTACTTATTATTTTTCAAATGATATAGGTCGTATTGAAAACGCAGGTACAAAATTTGGAGCCATTTTTTCTACCCTGGCTATCTCATCTTTATTTATGCCGGCTATTACTGGTATAATAGCAGATAAGTGGATTAATGTAGAAAAGTTGTATGGTATTCTGCATATTTTGTATGGTCTTTCTTTGTGTTACATAACCCAGGTTCATGATGCGGATACTTTATACTATGTGGTGTTTTTAGCCATGATTTTTTATATGCCTACTATTTCTCTTTCAAATTCTCTTTCTTATACCTTGCTGCATCGGGAAGGGTACGATGTTGTTAAGGTTTTTCCGCCGATTAGGGTTTGGGGTACTGTAGGCTTTATTGTTGCAATGTGGATTACCAATTTAACCGGAAGCAAGGCAAACACCAATCAGTTTTTAATTGCGGGAGTAATTGCAGTTTTATTGGGTATATATTCATTTACGCTTCCTAAATGTCCACCCCAGAAATCTATTTCAAAGGATACTACGCTTGTTGAACAATTAGGATTAAATGCCTTTAAGCTTTTTAAAGATTATCGTACGGCGTTATTTTTCATTTTCTCTATGTTTTTGGGTGCTGCATTGCAATTGACAAATATGTATGGGGATACTTTTTTAGATGATTTTAAAAACAACCCATTGTATGGGCCTGATTCATTTGTGGTGAAATATTCTACCATAATCATGTCTATTTCTCAAATTTCTGAAACACTGTTTATTTTAACCATTCCATTTTTTCTTAAAAAGTTTGGTATAAAAAATGTGATGCTTATTTCTATGCTAGCCTGGGTGCTTCGTTTCGGTTTATTTGCTTATGGAGATCCTGCCGGGGGGCTTTGGATGATTATTCTTTCCTGCATTGTATATGGTATGGCTTTCGATTTTTTTAATATCTCGGGCTCTCTCTTTGTAGAAACAACTACTAGTCCATCTATTCGATCGAGTGCTCAAGGATTATTTATGATGATGACAAATGGAGTGGGGGCTTTTCTTGGAAGCAGGGTAAGCGGTTTTGTAATTGATGATTATTTTACCTTAGGCAATGGCCAAAAAGACTGGCATGGGATATGGCTTTCATTTGCGGGTTATGCCTTGGTTGTTGCTATATTATTTGCTATTATGTTTAAATATAAACATAATAGGGATGAAATGGAAAAGACTGTGGTGAGTCATTAACCTTTCAGAAATATTTAGGTATGTAAAAAAAATAATCCCGAGTAATCCGGGATTATAATTCTAAATAAAAAGTGTAATCTTTTTGGTAGGGCTTAGATATGTGCTTCTATTTTCTTAACGAAATTTCCTTTGGGCTGTGCTCCTACAAGTTTATCTACCACAACTCCATTTTTCAAAAATAAAATTGCAGGAATACTGGTAATGCCATAATCCATTGAAACCTTTGGATTATTATCTACATTTACCTTTCCTACTTTTACCTTGCCGTTATATTCTTTAGCAAGTTCTTCAATAACGGGACCTATTGCACGGCATGGGCCACACCATTCTGCCCAAAAATCAACTACTGATAGCTTATCAGAATCTAGTACTTCGGTTTTAAAGTTTGCATCTGTAAATTCAAGTGCCATATTATTTTAATTTAATTTAATTTCTTTGCAAAGTTAATACTAAAAAGCGGGGGAAAATCAATTCAGCTTAACTGTGAATATATTGTTTAGTTTAACTGCACATTAACATCAATGGAAGGGCGGTAGATTAAAAATTGGATCAACTCTTCATTTAAAGTAATTCCATTTGTTAAAGTGTAAAGGGTAATATGATATTTTTCATTATAAGGAGAAGTGATATGAAGCTTCACCTTAGTTTCGCCCGGGTTTTGATTAAAATTCTTTTTTAAAAAATTCAGTAATTCCTCATCTATATCATTTGAACTTATATCCATTGAGATTTGTTCAGTATAATCTTGCTTAATATTTTCAAGCAATTGCATTTTGCTTATGTTAAACTGATATTTTGCATTATTAAATCTTGAATTAAAGTTTCCTTCTATCATAATGATAATTCCCGGTTTGCAGTATGTTTGAAAACGGAGATGATCTTCTCCAAAGAGTAAAAATTCTGATTTTTGATTATAGTCTTCAATAGTTAGCAAAGTAAAATAATTTCCCTTTTTAGACATTCGTATTTGGGCAGATGTTACCAGGCCGGCTAAACGAATTTTGTGCGTGGGTACTTTTTCCTGGCTATCTGCTGCCTGTTTATATTCATTGTATTTAGCAAGTGGAGTAAAGTGATAATGTTTTAATTCAAAATTATAATTATCTAAAGGATGCCCGCTGATATAAATACCTATTACACTTTTTTCATGTTCTAAAAGTTCCATTAATGGCCATTCATCACACTGGGCAATTTTTGGTTTTTCAGGTTCTATTGAATCTAAGATTTCACCAAAGAGGGTATTGGCTGAACTTGAAGCCTGTGATTGTATGTTGGTACCATACCTGATAATTTTTTCCAATCCGGAGGGCTCTCCGGGTAATGCGAAGAAATATTGTGCGCGATGAAATTCACCAAAGCTGTCAAATGCTCCACTGTACGCCAAACATTCCATTGTTTTTTTGTTAATGGCTTTTGTGTTTACTCGCTTAGCTAAATCAAAGATGCTTGTAAAGTGGCCATTTTTTGTTCTTTCTTCTATAATTTGGTCTATTGCTGCTTCTCCTACGCCTTTTATTCCACCTAATCCAAAACGGATTTCTCCTTTTTTATTAACAGCAAAGCCAAAGAAGGACTCGTTGATATCTGGTCCTAACACATTTAAGCGAACACGCTTACATTCTTCCATGTAAAAAGTAATCTTTTCAGTATTATCAGCATGGTTTAATAAAGCTGCCATAAATTCACTAGGGTAGTGTGCTTTTAAATAGGCTGTTTGAAAGGCTACAAAGGCATAGCAAGTGGCGTGAGATTTATTGAAAGCGTAGGAAGCAAATGATTCCCAGTCAGCCCAAATCTTTTTCAAAACTTCTGCAGGATGGCCCTTTGCTTCTCCTCCTGAAATAAATTCATCTTTGAGGCTGGCCAGTTTCTTTGCATCTTTTTTACCTATGGCCTTTCTAAGCTCATCAGCTCTCCCTTTGCTAAATCCTGAAATTTTTTGAGCAATCAACATCACCTGTTCCTGATATACAGTAATACCAAAAGTTGACTCAAGATATTCCTTCATATCTTCCAGGTCATAGGTAACTTCTTCTTTTCCATGCTTGCGTGCTGCAAAGGAGGCTATGTATTGCATGGGCCCCGGTCTGTACAAGGCATTCATGGCAATTAAATCTTCAAATTTATCAGGCTTTAATTCACGTAAAGCTTTTTGCATACCGGTACTTTCAAATTGAAAAAAACCAGCCGTATCACCAGCCTGAAATACTTTATAAGTGGCTTCATCATCGAGGGGAACCTCATCTAAATTAATTTCTACTCCGTGATTTTGTTTTATCAGCTTCAAAGCCGTTTTTAGCACACTCAGTGTACGTAGCCCTAAGAAGTCCATTTTAATAACCCCAGCTGATTCTATACTATTTCCTTCAATTTGGGTAATATATAATTTAGAATCTTTGGATGCGGCAACCGGAAGTATTTCAGTGATGTCTTTTGGGGCTATAATTATTGCGGATGCATGGATACCCGTATTTCTTACTGAGCCTTCCAATCGTTGTGCTTCTTTTAGCACATTGCCGGCAAGGGTATCAGAGTTGTAATAATTGCGTAGCGTTTTAATATTTTCAAGATCACCCGGTGATATGTCATATTTTTCAGTTAATACTGATTTTTCAAAGACATCACTCTTCTGTTCATCGTTTTTTGTAATATCGGCTTTTGTGAGTGGATTATTAAATAGAGTTTCTAAGCGAATATTTAATCTATCTGGAAGCAGTTTGGTTATTGCCCTGCTTTCAGAAAGTGGTAAATCCATTACTCTGGCTACATCTGCAATAGCTGATTTAGCAGCCATGGTGCCAAAGGTTACGATTTGTGCTACCTGATTTTGCCCATATTTTTTTACCACATAATCAATTACTTTTTCTCTTCCTTCATCATCAAAATCAGTATCAATATCCGGCATGCTTTTACGTTCAGGATTAAGAAAACGTTCAAAAAGTAAATCGTATTTAATAGGGTCAATGTTGGTGATTCCAATACAATAGGCTACCACGCTTCCTGCCGCAGATCCTCGTCCCGGCCCGATAAACACACCCAATTCCTTTCCTGCTCTAATAAAATCACTTACAATTAAAAAGTAGCCGGAGAAACCCATTTTTTCAATAATACTTAATTCAAACTGTATCCGCTCTTCGATTTGGGGAGTTAAAATTTTATATCTTTTATTAGCACCAGCCCATGTGATACTGGTTAAATATTCATCCTGAGTTTTAAAGTTTGGAGGAATTACAAAATGGGGTAGGAGTAATTCTCTTTCTAAACTTAGCAGTTCTACTTTGTCAACTATTTCATTGGTATTGTCTATGGCCTCAGGTAAATCATGAAATACCTTACTCATTTCCTCGCCTGTCTTGAAATAAAATTGGTCATTGTAAAAAGCAAAGCGTTTTCCTTTTGTATTTACATCATCATCCGTAAACTCACGCAAGGCAGGTGTTTTTTGTAATTCACCCGTATTTACACAAAGCAAGATATCATGTGCATTGAAGTCTTCTCTTTCTACATAATGACTATCGTTGCTTGCAATGACTTTTACATTATATTTTTTCGAAAACTTTAAAAGTATTTCATTTACCCTATCCTGCTCCGGCATGCCATGACGCTGCAGTTCTACATAATAATCTTCCTGAAAAATATTGAGCCACCACTTGAATTCATTTTCGCCTTCTTCTTCTCCTTTTTTTAAGATGGTTTGAGGTACTAATGCACCTAAGCAACATGTGGTGGCAATCAGGCCTTCATGATATTTATGGATTAATGATTTATCAATACGTGGATATTTTGAATACAAGCCTTCGGTATAGCCCAATGAGCAGAGCTTGACCAAATTTTCATAACCTTTTTTATTTTTTGCTAATAAGATTTGATGATGGCGCGGGTCCTTTTCTCCTTTACTAAATGTTTTTCGGGTTCTATCTTGAGTAATATAAAATTCACAACCTACTATGGGTTTAACTTTTAAACTTCCATCACTGTTTTTATGTTTATAGGCTTCCCGAACAAAATCAAAAACACCAAACATATTCCCATGGTCTGATATAGCAATAGCTGGCATTTTAGCTTCAATTGCTTTATTAAAAAGCTTATCAATTGCAGCCGCACCGTCTAATAAGGAGAATTGAGTATGAACATGAAGGTGTGAAAATTTCATTGGAAATAACTGTTTGATATTCAGAGTAAAAGTATGATGGTGTAAAAACGAACTCTATGGGTACAAATTTCGTATAATTTGAGATAATGAAACATTGTGATTATCCACATTGTATTTATAAGCCTTAAAAAATATTTGGGTTGTCGTTTTATATTGATTACCTTATTTTTGTAACTGATTTTAAGAAATTATTTGTTCATTTTGTTTGTAGGACAGGATTTATCAGTCAGGATTAAACGCATTAGAAAAACTTTTAAATAACAGGCGAGCAAAGAATACCCAACTGAGTCTTGCATACGTGTAAAACTATACTTTACAGTATGAAAAACTTTATCTTGGTTACTTTGGCTTCGGTCATTTTTCCATGTTTCCCCCAAGTTTCTGTTGCTCAAAAGAAGCTTAAGTTTATTGATAATATTGAGATAACGCAACCGGCTGGTAAGCCTATGGTGATGTACGCTCATTTGTCAGATGCAAAAAGGGAAGTTAGGATACTTTCAAATAAAAAAGCTACTTCGTCATTAAAAACTGACGAATGTAATCAGTTGCAGTTAAAGTATGCCTTGGTATTAAATAGTGAACTAGAGGCGATAAGTGATTTTTCTTTGTTTAGTTTTATTGACAGTTGGTATGGCGTTCGGTATCGCTACGGCGGAACTTCTAAAAAAGGGATTGATTGTTCTGCTTTTACCGGACGTTTATATTTTGATGTATTTGGTAATTTGTTGCCAAGAACAGCGCGAGAACAATTTGCTGCTACTGAAAGAATAAGCCGCAAAGATTTAATTGAAGGTGATTTAGTATTTTTTAATACTACCGGTGGAGTTAGCCATGTAGGTGTTTATTTAACTAATGGTTACTTTGTGCATGCTGCACGATCCGGAGGCATCATGATTAGTCATCTTGATGAGCCTTATTTTACTAAGAGATATCTAGGCGCAGGCCGGTTACATGAGGGACATTCCGGTGGTCAGGTTAAGGTTCTTTAATTTATTTCTCCTTTTTATTTGTAATATAAAAATCAGCACTTACCCTTATGTTTTTCTTTTTGTATGGAATTGAATTCCATATTCCTTCTTTTGGATAAATGAAGGTGGATTTATTATTGGAAAGAAGTAATTCTACCGGTAAGTCAAATTGAGGGACACAACTTTTCCAGGTAAAAAATAATTTCTTGTTATTTATATACCAGCTTAATTCCGGTATTTGTGTGGTTTGAAGGTATTGTTCAAAAATTTTGTCCAGCTTTAAATTTGTTTCTTTTTCCATAAACCTGAGTATAGAATCTGTGGTTACTATTTTGTGATAGTACGTTTTATTCATTTTACGAAGCATTTGTTTAAAACCTTCTTCATTTTGCATACATTGCCTGATCATATGTATCATAGCTCCTGCTTTGTAATACATATCACTGCTCCCCTTATTGTTTACACCATAATTTCCAATTATGGGTTTGTCATTTTTAATATTGATACGCGTGCCTCTTGAATAAATTTTGCCTGCATGCTGTCCAAAATAATAGTCAGTAAATAATGATTCCCCATAATGAGTAAATCCCTCATGGATCCACATATCGGCAATATCTTGGGCTGTTATACTGTTTCCAAACCATTCATGCCCTGATTCATGAACAATAATAAAATCCCATTTTAATCCTTCACCAGTTTCTGACAGGTCTTTTCCTAAATATCCGTTTTGGAAATTATTACCGTAAGCAATATCACTTTGGTGCTCCATGCCCGGGTAAGGGGCTTCGGTGAGTTTGTAACTATCTTCATAAAAAGGATAGGCCCCAAACCAATATTCGAAAGCATGTAAGGTACGTGGCACTTCTACAAATTGTTTAATGGCTAATTCACGATGATAGTCTAATATGTAATAGTCTAAATCCAGGTTTCCCTTTTCACCTTGTATCGTGTTGTGCAGATGCATGTATGCGCCAATAGCAACATTAATGTTGTATGCGTTGATTGGGTTAACCACCTGCCATTTGAATTGAATTCTATTTTCGGGTAGCCGTTCCTGTGAAATGAGTCTTCCGTTTCCAATCCCCATTAATGTATCCGGTACGATTACATTCAGGGTCATTCCCATATCCGGTTTATCTCCTTGCCAGTCCTTGCACGGCAGCCAAACACTTGCACCTAAGCCCTGACAAACCACAGTAGCCCATGGACGGCCTATACTGTCATTAGTCCAAATCCAGCCACCCTCCCAAGGTGGGCTGATGGCTCGTTTCGGATTTCCGGTAAACCAGAGAGTTATTGAATTCGTATCAGGTTTTATTCTGTAATAAGCATTTGTATCACGTAATATAACCCAATACACGTCTCCATCCCTTCTAAAAGATAATTTGGCTTCTTTGTTATATGCACTGTCTAATTGCATCCCTGATTGTAAGTCAATTTGCATTACCTTAACCCCCTCATCAAAAAAGGTGATGATGTTTTTCCCTATTAATGTTTGTGTTTGTAGGTTTGGCTCTATGGTAATATCATAATGCAATACATCCCATTGTTTGCGGAAAGGCCCGTTTGTTCCACGAAGAGTGTCAGCATAAGTAAAAGGTTGTGCATGTACCTCAGTGGTTAATAATAAAAGGAGTAAAAAATACCGTAGCATATTGAATCCACTATTTGATTTAAATTTAATGACAAAAACATTATTGAAAATAAATCTTTTGCTTGTGTTTCTGATAAAACGAATATCCCCGATCCTTTTTCTAATCATGAGTGTATGTTTATGCTCTTGTTATCAGGATAAGGTAGGTCAAAAGAAAATTTTCAGGTACAATGAAACTGCCGGTATAACATCCCTCGATCCGGCGTTTGCGCGTAATCAAGCAAACATGTGGGTTGTTCATCAATTGTATAATACCCTGGTTGAAGTGAATGATAAAATGGAGATAGTGCCATCTTTAGCTTCGAGATGGCAGGTGAGCAAGGATGGTAAGGAATGGACTTTTATACTGCGTAATGATGTTTTCTTTCATGATAGTCCTGCGTTCCGTGGTGGTAAAGGACGCAGGTTAACCGCAAAGGATGTAGCGTATAGTTTTAATCGAATTATAGACCCGGCCACAGCAAGTCCTGGCGCATGGATATTTAACAGCCGGGTGGATGAACAGCATCCTTTTGTTGCATTGAATGATTCTGTATTTCAAATTAAGCTCAAAGTGGCTTTCCATCCTATATTAGGGATATTGAGTATGCAATATTGTTCTATCGTTCCACAAGAAGCTTTATTATATTATGGTACTTCATTTAGAAATAATCCTGTAGGCTCCGGCCCTTTTTGTTTGGTTAAATGGGTTGAAGGGCAGGCGCTGATTTGTAAAAAAAATGTTCATTATTTTGAAAAGGATGAAGTTGGAAATTCATTGCCTTTTTTGGATGGAATTCATGTGAGTTTTGCCGATAGCAAGGCTACTGAATTTCTTCTTTTCAGGCAGGGGAAGTTGGATTTTATTAATGATATAGATGCTTCTTTTAAAGACGAGGTGTTAACCCGTAGTGGAAATTTGCGAAAAGAATGGAATGGAAAAGTTTTACTAAATAAGCATCCTTATTTCAACATTGAATATTTGGGAATTTCTTTAGATACGGCAAAGCCGGTATTTCAACAGTCACCGTTGAGATTAAAAAAGGTGAGGCAGGCGATGCAATATGCTATTGATAAAAATAGGTTGATGTTGTATTTGCGTAATTCGATTGGAACTCCGGCGTATTCAGGGTTTATTCCGATTGGGTTTCCTGCATTTGACTCATCGTTTCATCCTAATCAGTATAATCTTGAAAAGGCAAAGAAGTTGCTTATAGAAGCGGGTTATCACCGGAATATGCCGGCTATTGTACTCAATACAATTCCTCAGTATGCTAATTTAGGCGTTTTTATTGTTAGTGAATTGGAAAGGGCAGGAATGAATGTGCAGTTGAATGTGATGCAGAAGAGTTTGCTTCTTCAGCAAATGGCGGCAGGAGATATTAATTTTTTCAGAGGTAGTTGGATTGCAGACTATCCTGATGCTGAAAACTATTTAAGTGTTTTTTATGGGGATAACCCTGCGCCGCCTAATTATACCCGGTATAGAAATAAGTTGTTTGACGAATGGTATCAAGCAGCGGTGATTACACCTGATGATGGTGTTCGAACAGCATTATATAAACGAATGGATAGTTTGATGATGGACGATGCTCCTGTAATTCCGTTGTGGTATGATATGGTTTTGCATTTAGTAAATCCATGGGTAAAAGACTTTTACCCTAATAGTTTAAACCTTCTTGAATTACGCCGTGTTATGAAAGAGGATTAAATTAATGTAAGGTGATTTTGTTGCGGCCTAATTCTACCATTTTATTCTCTTCAAGTTGCTTAAGCAGCCTGGATACCACTACTCGAGCAGTTCCTAATTCATTGGCTAGTTGTTCATGTGTAATTTGTAAAGTATTTGATTGAGTGATTTCTGTTTTCTTTTTTAATAGGGCAAGTAATCTTTCATCCACTTTCTTAAAAGCAATTTCATTGATAATGTTCAGTAATTCTTCAAAGCGTTTGTGGTATAATCGAAATATGAAGTCGAGCCATTCAGGATATTCTTTGATAAATAAGGATACTTTTTCAATTGGTAAAAAGAGAATTTCTGCATCTTCTTCTACCTCAGCTTTTACCTTACTTGTTTCATTGTGCATACCGCCTAAGAATGACATGATACAACTCTCTCCTGGTTTTATGTAATACAATAATAACTCTCTTCCGTCTTCTTCAGTTTGAGTAACTTTTAATGTGCCTTTAATAACTAATGGGATAGCACGTATATACGCATTTTCATTAAGAATACTTTCTCCGGCCTGATAGGTTTTTACTATACTGTTTTCGTATAGCTTTTCCATTAATTCCGGCGAGGAGCGAAAAATAGGAAATTGCTCTGCAGTAATCATACTACAAAAGTAATTTTTTAATTTATTAAATACAGAAGCAGGGGAGGAGACCTTGTTAAGTTGCTAAAATGTATCAGGTATTTGCAAAAATTAGTTTTTCCAGTTCAACGGCAGAAACAACACCTGAGCGGCGCCACTTTATTTGCCCATTTTTGAATATTATTAAGGTGGGTACTCCACTTATTTGATAAGCAGCAGCGGCTTGTGGATTTTGGTCTACATCAATCTTAATAATGCTGGCTTTGTCGCCAAGTCGTGCCTTTACATCTTTTAAAATTGGTGCCATCGTCTTGCACGGGCCACACCATTCCGCAAAAAAATCTACCAATACCGGTTTATCCTGATTTATCATTTCCTGAAAAGTCATGTAAGTGATTTTAAGCGATAGTTAATTTAAGTATTTTCAGTTTTTTCTTTTTTTGAATGATTGCTAAACAATGAAAAGAGTAGTCCGCCCATTACAGCGCCGTATATAGTGCTGTTTATTGGTTTGGAGGTAATGGCACATGTTCCAGAGATACAGCCAATATATTTCCAATAAAGGAATCCTGCTATAGCACCTACAGCAATACCAATAATTACGAAAATATTTTTTTTAAAAAAGGTCATATTACTTTAGTTTAACTTTCCACATACCTCTTAAGTCACCCATTTTATACCCGGTTGCTTTATCATCAGGGTATTGAACTTGTATTTTTTGCATTGTTTCTGATGCGATATCGTTTTCTTTATCACCATGACATTTTAGGCATGTGGGCATGGCTATTGTAATAGCTTTATAGTAATAAAGGTAATTGTTATTTTGTATGATGAAGTGTTTTGTTATATCATTTTCATCCTGCATTCGCTTTTCAATTTCCATCCATGCATTTTTATCTTCACTTAATTGAATTACATTATTTAGATTTCTGTTCTTGTTGCTTAATCTGTTTAAAATGTAGCCAAAATGTTTTGCAACTGAATCAGTAAGCGGGATGGCTTGTTCATTGCAATATTCTACAGCTCCGGTAGTACCTGATAATTGCATCTTTTCAGCAACCCTGCGTAACAATACTTGCTGTGCAAATGTAGTGATGCTGTCGCCTTTAATTAATAACTCGTTTTGGTTAAGGTTGCTAATAGAATTAGATGCCTGCTTACAACCGGAGAATAAAGAAGGGACTATTGATAATGAAATTAAAGTTATTAGGAAAAGATATTTTTTCATTAAGCTTATTTTATCTCTTCGTAATTAATTTCTGCTGTATTCGTTTTTCGTGGTAAGCGAGGCGTTGCACAACCTTGTGTACTACAGCATCCAATGTTAAGAATGGGCATAATAGAAAAAGCTGCGCCTAAGGCTACAAAAAGCCAATCTCCAGTTTGAATACCCATAACAATAATAAAGATGCCTACTGCCAAACGCAGTACACGCATAAAATTCCAGTTTTTAAAATAGTGTTTCATGGTTTATTATTGTTTATGTAGTGCATTTGTTTTTACTTTTTCCAAGTTAACATTTTTTCAATTTGAACTTTGTAAGGCTTTGTTAATCCCATATAAATAACAGGATTCGGTTATTGTGGTATAGTAGTTATTTAGTATTCAATGCTTCATACACTTGGTGTACTCCACCACCATTAATAATGGTACAATTAATTCCGCATTTTTCTAATATTCTCTTTGCTTGTCCACTTCGTGCTCCACTACGGCAAAAAACAACAATTTGCTTTTTATTTTTAAATTTTGCTAATTGTGTTTCAATTTTATCTAATGGAATATTTACCGCATTTTTTACACTTCCGGATGCAAACTCATCAGGCGTTCGGACATCAACCAAAAAAGCACCTTGATTCATTGCTTCGCAAATTTCAGCACTTCCTGCACCGAAAAAATTCTTAAATAATCCGAACATATTTTTTATTAATTTTAGTGTTACAAAGGTGTTACTTTATTCCTGCTTTTAGTGTGACTTTTGTTACAAAAGTGGTTAAAAACAGATTTAGTTCCCAGTTTTTATAAAAAGTATTCATACAGCAGTTAGCTTATTTTTGGAATAACAGTTACAGCGGTCTTCATTGAGTTGGTTACAAGGCAATGCGCTTTTGACTTTTCCAGTATTTTAAGGGTTTTTTCAGTGTCCGCTTCCGGATGAGTGAGAATTACCTTTGGGGTTAATTCAGCCTCAGTAATAAGGAATTTCCCTTCGTTTAGTTCTAATTTTATTTTGGCACTGCAATCAAACGAATCGAATGTTAACTTATAGTTCTCTGCAATAGCTAAAAAAGTGGCCATATAACAACTGTTAATTGAAGCTGCATAGAGATGCTCTGGTGACCATAGGTTGGGAATACCTCCTGAAAATTCAGGCGGTGTAGCACATT
Organism: uncultured Ferruginibacter sp.; assembly: GCA_964490345.1. GTDB lineage: Bacteria > Bacteroidota > Bacteroidia > Chitinophagales > Chitinophagaceae > Ferruginibacter. The sequence goes on along the minus strand of CAZBBO010000019.1, from coordinate 5,478 downwards.
CAATTGTTTCATTTAGAATTGGTGAGGATAATTCTCCTTTTCTACCTTCTTTCCATTTTACGTTAACCTCGTAGTAGTGTGGTTGAGTCATTGTCTTTTATTTAGACGCAAAGATGCTTTAGTAAAGGAAAGTGTTTAGCAACTTAAGTTACAGAAGAGTGATTTGTCTTTTTATTTTAATTTTTCTGAAAAATGCTTCTTGAATTTTTCAACTTTTGGAGTAACTACATTTTGGCAGTAACCGGTATTAGGGTTAAGCTCATGATAGTTATTATGGTAAGCTTCAGCAGGGTAAAAGTTCCTTAAAGGCTCAATGGATGTAACTATTGGTGCTTTAAACAACTTACTTTCTTCTACTTGTTTTTTGTAATCCATTGCAATTTGCCTTTGTGCCTCGGTATGGAAGAATATTATACTTCTGTATTGTGTGCCAATATCATTGCCCTGTCTGTTCATTGTAGTAGGGTCGTGTGTATTCCAAAAGACCTCCAATAATTCAGTATAAGAAATTATTGACGGGTCATATATTATTTGATTAACTTCTGCATGACCGGTGTTGCCGGTACAAACGGATTTATAGTCTGGGTTTTCCATATTTCCCCCACTATACCCACTGGTGGTTTTAATGACTCCTTTTAATTTTGAGAAAATGGCTTCAGTACACCAAAAACATCCGCTTCCGAAGGTGGCCGTTTCAAATTTATTTTCCATTGTTTTATAAAATACAAAGTTATTGCAGGAGCCAAATAATTAAACCAAATTCTTGTTAACAACTAACTTTGTAATAATGAATTTATTTCCCGCTTCGGCGCTTAGTCAATTAGAATTTGATAAGGTGCGCATGCTATTGGCTAACCATTGCAATACGGTTTTAGCAAAAGCTAAAGCGAATCAACTTCGTATTCATACAGTGAAGGCCTATATTAATCAAGCATTAAATGAAACAGAAGAATTTTCTTCATTAATCCGTGTTGGATTAAATTTCCCGAATGATTTTTCAAGAGATATAAGTCGTGAATTAAAATTACTGGGTATTCCCGGTGCCATTCTGCAGGGTGAGGATTTTCTTTTACTGATTAAATTAATTGAAAACACCGAAAGTATTTTTAGGTGGTTTAATAATGAAAGGAAGGCGTTGTATCCTGCTTTATATTCTGTAATATCTTCTACTCATTATGAAAAGCACTTAAGTGAATTAATCTTTGAGATATTGGATGAGAACGGTAAAGTAAAAGATACTGCGAGTAAGCATTTGGCTGCTATTAGATTAGCTGTTTATCAAAAGCGAATGGCATTGCGTACTCTATTTGAACGCAGTGCGGCGAAGTATGCGAAGCTTGGATATTTAGCAGAAATTTCCGAGAGCTTTATGAACGGCAGAAGAGTTCTGGCTGTGGTTGCAGAAAATAAGCGAATGATTCGGGGTGTGTTGCACGGAGAAAGTGATACAAGGCGAACAGCATATATTGAACCTGAGGAAACCATTGATTTTAACAATGCTATCTTTTCATTAGAATATGAAGAGAGTAGGGAAGTGAATAAAATATTGCAAGCGCTAACGGCGAAGTTTTATGAATATGCTCCCTTGCTACAGCAATGGTTTCATATTGCTGGGGAGTATGATTTCATTGCTGCCAAGGCTCGTTTGGCAATTGAAATGGATGGCATTAAACCTATCCTCTCACTGCAGCCGGTTATAAAATTGGACAATGCTTTTCATCCTCTCCTTAAACTATATAATCAGCAAAACGGTAAAGTAACGGTACCGGTTACCTTAAATTTAAATAGTGAACAAAGGATATTGGTGATAAGCGGGCCCAATGCAGGAGGTAAAACAGTTACGTTAAAAACTGTTGGGTTGCTTCAAATGATGGTTCAAAGTGGATTGTTGATACCCGTGGGAATTCATACTGAATTGGGAATTTTTAAAAAAATTTTTATCCATATTGGCGATACGCAAAGTTTGGAGTTTGAATTGAGTACTTATTCGGCTCAGTTAAAGAATATGAAGTATTTTATTGAAGAGGGAGATGGTAAAACGCTCTTTTTCATTGATGAGCTTGGGAGTGGTAGTGATCCAAATCTTGGCGGAGCTTTTGCCGAGGTGATTTTGGAAGAAATGGAATATAAAAGGTCATTAGGCATTGTTACTACCCATTATCTTAATTTGAAAATTATGGCAGGAAAAAGGAAAGGGATAATTAATGGTGCCATGCAATTTGATGAAAAGAGATTAATGCCTTTATACAAATTGCAGATTGGGAAGCCTGGCAGCTCATATACGTTTGCTATCGCCGAAAGGATTGGGTTAGATAAAAAACTGATTGAACGTGCACGTGTACTTGCAGATGATGAACAGTATAAATTAGATAAGCTATTAAACAAAACCGAACAGGGGCTGCAAAAAATTAATTTTGAAAAGCAAACATTGCACGCCTTGATTAAAGAGAATGAAAAATTAAAAGCAGAAATGAATGTGCTCATGTCTCGTGAGGCTCATAAGCAAGAGGTGGAAAAGATGAAGTACCAAAATAAGATAGCAGAAGGAAAGCTTATCTATCTTAAAGATATGGAACGAAAGTTGAAAGCCATGATTATGGATTGGCGGAAGACTGAAGATAAGGCGAAGGTGATAAAGAATATGCAAGCACTCTTGCTAGGTCAAAAGGATAAATTGTTTGTCAACAAAAAGCAAAAGGAAGTTTTTGAGAAATATGATGAAATAGGCGGGGATATCCGGGTTGGGGATATGGTTAAAATGAAACAAAACAGACAGATTGGTTTGGTAACAGAAATTAGAGGTAAGCAGGCTGTTTTACAAGTGGGCAAGGTGCCTATTATTTCAAAAATTACAAACTTAGTGGTTATTAGGGAAAAGAATGTATAGCATAGCGTATCCTATGGGTCAAGTACACCCTAGCAATAATTTTCTATTCGGGCAACTTTGGGTTTAGTTATTTGTGTTGGACTTTCGGTTTTGGGGTAACATGTCTTCAATTTTATTGGTAGGATGTGTGCCGATTTTGCCGGTAACATCATTTAGCCGGAAGAATGGATTGATGTTATTGAGTTTGCAGGTGTTTGCCAATAATTACAGTATAGCGCTGCGTTATGCCGCTTTATGGTTGCCGGTAAATAAATAGTTCTTTCTGCCCACAGATATCGGCTGCATGCTGTTTTCTACAGGATTGTTGTTAATGTTCGGTTTTCCATCAGCGCCCTTACAGGCGCCATATCTACCTCTGCGGTAACCGATGGCGTAACGAAAGATGCGGCTGCAAACATCACCGAAAACCTGAACACAAGCGGGTTATTCAACCAGGCCACCTCACCCGATGCGGCCAACCCTGCGGGTGATAACCCGAGGGCATATTTAACTGTATTGTTTTTTGATGAGCGTTTTAATTTTATCCCGGAAGGCAGTACAAGCGAGCGTGTATTAGCCATTAGTGAAATGACAGATCCACACAACCCTGAGCCGCTGGATATTATAGCCGCCAAAGCGCCAAAGAACGGTTACGCATACATTTATGTAAGCAATGAAAGCGATGAGCACGTATATTTTGACAACCTTCAGGTTACGCACCTGCGCGGGCGGATAATAGAAGAGAACCATTACTATGCTTATGGCTTAAAGATAGCATCGCTATCATCCAAAAAATTAGGTTATCTTGCTGAAGGCTCTTTGAAAAATAATTACCTGTACCAGGGCAATTACGCTGAGTACGATGAGGATATAGGCTGGCATGATTTTGCCTTACGCAGCTACGATGCGCAGTTAGGCAGGTTTTGGCAAACAGACCCTTACGATGAATTTGCAAGCGGTTATACGGGCATGGGCAACGACCCGGTGAACATGGTTGACCCAAGTGGTGGTTGGGCGGCAACAGGAATTTTTGAGGGAATGTCTCAAGCCGGAATAATTGCCACAACCACTTTAGCAGGTGCAATAGTAGGTAGTATTGTTGATAAACTGAGTGGCGGTGATGGATGGAATGGCGCAGCTATTGGAGCAGGGGTGGGTTTGGGAAGTAATTTTGCAAGTGGTATTGTTAATCAATTAGGCAATTTGGGAACCCATCTCCCTGCTGTTGCCGGAAACATATTAAACGTTTTGAATAGACCTACTGTTTCAGCCCCCAATCCATCTACTCCTAATACACCGCCTAATTCTTTAATTCGGGTTTATATAAAACATGGTAAGAAAAAAGCTGACGGAGGAGATAATTCATGGGACAAATGGGATGGGCATACTCTGTTACAAATTGATAACACGATTTATCATTTTTATCCTACTAAATATAGGGGAACTAAGGATTTAGAACCTAATGGTTATGATGACAAAGCTGACATGAAAGAAACGTGGTATTCAAACGGAGAAGTTGGTACAATGGATATTAATGACCAAGGCACAAAGGATTATTTTTCTGCAAGAGAAAACGCAAAATTTGGGTTTAGTGTTTTTGAGTTTTCAATAACTCCTGCGCAAAAAACTTCTCTTTTATCAAATATCAATAAGTCAATAGCTAACCCACCTGACTATATGACTTTAGGAACAAGATGTCAAAGTTGGGTGTCACGCATGTTGCGTAATGCAACAGTACTCCCCAATAGCATGGGTTCATATTCTTGGTCAACTGTTCCTTTTAGTAAGGCATTATTTAGAAAATTTCCGGGGAAGTTGATTTATAAAACATTCTCAACAAAAGTGCCATAATATGAAAGTCTTGTTTGCGATATTTGCCTTAACATTTATTCATTTTTCAAATACTATATTGGCACAAAATAGTAACTGCAATTTTACTGGTACGCAGTGGAGAATTAAAAATGTTGTAATTAAAAGAACTGGAACATCTTCTATAGAAGATAGTTTATATTATGCCAGATGGCATAAGAATTTTGATTCAGCAAGGCTTTGCTTTTATGGCAACAATCGAATTTGTGTTAAATGGAAAAAGTATAAAACAGAAGGCAAGTATAAGATTGTAAATAAGAATGAAGGATTAGAGCTTTGGGTGCTTCTAAAAGGCTTAAGAGGTTATGATTACGGGGATAACGAAAAACTTTCTTACGGTAATTTTCTTTTAAGATTTAGCACCAGCCCAAAATATATTTTAAATGATTGCAGTTTTGTAATGAAAATAACTGAAGACGGTCTTGAGCGTAATATTTTCTTTGAGCAGTTAAAATAGCTACCCCATTATCAATTTAATTTTTCTATTGTTAATAAAGCTGTCAAGGAACTCAAAAACGGATTCCTTTTCTTTTTTGGGAGAGTTTATTAATGTCTTGAATACGGTTGATAGTAGCAGTATCCAGTTCAGTATCGGTAGTACCAACAAACCAATCCAAAGACACTTCCAACAGTTGAGTCAGCTTAGTGGCAGCCTCAATAGACGGCCTCATCTCATCCCGTTCATACCTGACGATGATGGATGATGACGTGCTGACAGTTTTGGCGATACGAACAACGGCAGA
>CAZBBO010000018.1:0-53432 GCA_964490345.1 uncultured Ferruginibacter sp. | reverse complement strand
TTTCGGAATTATAAAAACGCGGAACAATACCTCACTATGGTACTTAATAGGTACTGCCCCAAACAGATGGGGAACTGGCGTTCCCACCCTAAGCAAATTTCGGAATTATGAAAACACGGAACAATACCTCACTATGGTACTTAATAGGTACTACCATCAAACAGATGGGGAACTGGCGTTCCCGCCCTAAGCAAATTTCGGAATTATAAAAACGCGGAACAATACCCTTAATTCGGTATTTATGGAGTATAACTATTACGAATACATGAAGTTATTTTAAGCGACCAAAATCATAATCCTACACGTCCAACTTAAATTTTATAATTAATAGCATCTACGTTTGTTTACTTCGGAACATACTGAAGATAGGAGGAAAAAGATCGGCAAAAATATCTGGTACCTGTAGAAGAACATTTATGCGTTACAAATGATTCCGTCATAGAGCAGCGAATAAAACCTTCGCCTTATTCATGCGGGACACATCTCGTCAATACGGAGTGCACTCACCGTACCCATAAATTCTGTTTCTGCCTGGGATTAACACTGTTACTGCCCGGGGACGCTACCCGCGTCCCCGATTCAAAGATCGCATTTTTTAAAACGCGGAACAATACCTCACTATGGTACTTAATAGGTACTGCCCCAAACAGATGGGGAACTGGCGTTCCCGCCCTAAGCAAAATTTGCTTTTTTTAAAACACGGAGCAATACCTCATCAAGGTGCTATAAGGGGCAGATACCCCTTTCGGGTGGGGGCTACGCCCCCCACCCCAATTCAAAGTTCGGAGTATTTCAAACACGAAACAATACCCTTAATTCGGTATTTATGGAGTATAACTGTTACGAATACACGAATACGTTTTTAATCAAACCAAAATCCTAATCCTACATGTTTAGCTTAAAAATAATAACTAACAACTAAGGAGTCAACTGCCTTATATTCACTAATCTTACAGAGGGAGGTAGATAGAAATTAAGAAATTAAATCTCCCTATTGACAAAAATAAGTGCGTTTTAATCACAAAGGAAAACGAGAGTTTTTTTGTGACAGAAGAGCCCAAAGTAGATCATAAAAATAAATTAGTACTATAGGTTTACTTGGTATATTGCCATAAGATTGGTCTTGCCTTTCACTTTACGCCTACTTAGAAAGTTCCCTGTTTATTTCGTTGATAAGCAAATCAGCACGTGAATATATCTCCCGTTTATCTACCACATTATCTGCCGGTGTGTATAAGTACCACTCAATTTCTTTCAAAACCTTTTCTGTCTCAAGGATAAGGTCATTCGGGATACTTTTCTTATCCATATAAAAGTGAAGCCTGTCAACGACGAATATTTCTTCAGGAATAGAAAAATTCTTTTTCAGAAAAAATATGAACTCATTCTTCAAGGTATTAAAAAAGTGATATCCTGTATCGCCATCCAATAGCAATTTCGATTGTTCGAGGGTATCATGCAGAAATACCGATGGTAATTTAACAACCTCTACCACATCGGGAACATGGTGTTCCACTTGTTCTTTTCTGTAATCTCTTCTTATTGCACGTAAAAGAAAAAACAAGGCTATCGCACCTGCCATACCAATAATTCCAACGAGGTAGCTCATAGAAGATGTTTTTGATTTCCTTCTATCTCCTGTAATATTTTCAGGCGCTCCATTACCCTTAACTACAATTAGTTTAAAAGGACCGGTTAAAGTTTGTTCATACGCCTGATTTTTCGGATTAAAATAATAAAATACAACAGGAGGTATAACATATTCTCCGGGGCGCGAAACATTAAATACAAAATCAAAAATCTTCTTTCCTTTTACCGGCACTTCATTCACATCTACCTTATCCGTTACCCGCGGTTCAAATCCTTCTATACCTGCCGGCCAACTGACAACAGGAGGTGTTATCATTTGCAAGTTACCCTCTCCGGATAATTCAACTTGAAGCTTCCCTTCATCATCAGTTGTCATTTGGGTATTCTGCAAGGCACCTGAAAGTTTAAACCTACCTACCGCCCCACTATAATCCTCCGGCCTCCCCTTTTCTGGCAAGGGTTTTACTGTAATACTAAGCGGCTCACTTGCCATAGTGGATGAATAACCCTTGGCCGATTCATTTGATAAACTAAATGAGCCTCGTGATTTCTGAGATTTATCATAAACAAACTCCACATTATTCTGCAACTCTACAGATTCAATTGGGAAAACACCGGGCTGCAAAGGATATAATTGTGTTTTAATAATCGGATACAGATGATACCATTTTCCGCCTATCTTTTGCGGCTCATCTTCCGCATTTTCCAAAACAGGAACATCAATTACCGAGAATCCATTAAAAGAAGGATTTTTTGACAGCCTACTATGAGACTTTAGCCTTGAGTACAAGAAAAATTCAGCATACACAGGTTCACCAACAAATACACTCTGTGTATTAACTTTTAGTTTAAGAAACATATTTTCCTTAATCTTCTTATGGGGGTCTTCATTTTCATAAAGCACCATATCTTCTTCCCCGTTGTCATAAGCCGGTTCATCCAAATTCTCGGATACAAAAAGTGTAACCGGGTTACTAAAAATTGTTTTACCATCTACCACAGCCTTGGCGGCAGAAAATCTAATTTTCCCTAAATGCCTGGGTTTAATAACAAATCCCAAAGAGAACTTGCGTTTGAGCTTTCCATTAATTGTATTCGTTTCGGTAAGGTGGCTTGGCCCTGATACAATTTCAACATCGTTGAATGAAGGAGGGTAAATGTGTTCAATATTTGAATATCCTGATATTGAAAAAGTTAATTGTGTTGCTTGCTGAGCTCCAATTTTATCAGGACTTAAAACAGCCTTAAATGTAGCCTGACTCTTAGCAATACTATTAGCTAAGAAAAGGCAGCCTACAAACCACATTATAAAAGCCCATCTCTTAGTCATACAACAAAATTAAAGGCATTGAATTAGCTAAACCATTATAAATGGATTAAAAACATAGTCGTGATTTGTTAATTACAAATCACCCAATTGTGGTCTGATAATAATATCTTCTACACATGCCTGAGATGAAAGCAAGGTGGATGCAAATATCATTTTTGCAATATCATCTGATACCATAATTCTGTTTTGTGAATTATCAAATCCGCTCCAGGAATCAGTCATTACCGCCCCGGGATAAATACCGGAAACTTTTATTCCAAAGTCTTTCAATTCAAGACGAAGATTTTCAGTAAACCCCTTGAGTGCAAACTTTGAGATTCCATAGCTACCTCCTGCTTCGTAGGCCTTTAATGAAGCGATAGAGCACATATTAAAGATATGGCCCCTCTTTTTTTCTATCATTGCAGGCACTACTGCTCTTGTAACATGGTAAGCGGAATACAGATTGGCAGCCATCATCTTTTCCAAAACACCGGGAGCATCTTTAATACAACTGCCTGCAATAAAATAGCCAGCATTATTTACCAACACATCCGGAACACCAATTTCCAGGCACCAATTTGTAAAGGCAGAAACTTCCTTTTCAATAGATAGGTCAGCCACTTTATATAAATAACTATTGGGGAATGACACATTAATAGATTCCGCAGCTTTCTTTAAAAGTTGCTCTTTACGGGCACAAGTAAGTACAGTATAACCCTTACTAATAAAAAGGCGGGCAATGGCCAGCCCAATACCTTTGCTTCCTCCTGTAATAATTGCAATCATACCTGCAAATTAAACTATTGGTATCTTTGTTCGCAAAAATTCAGCACAAGAAAATATGCCTAAGTACAAACACCTCTTCTTTGACCTTGATCATACCTTGTGGGACTTTAATAAAAACGCAGCCTCTTCTTTATCCCACCTTTTTATTCAATTTAATTTAGCTAGTGTTTTAGGCGTAAGTTTTGACGTTTTTTTTCAACAATATTCAATACATAATAACCTCCTTTGGGCTCGTTATCAAAACGGTTATATTTCTGCACAAGAACTAAAATGGAAGCGCATGTGGCGTACGTTACTGGATTTTAAAATAGCAGATGAAGTATTGGCACATAAGTTAAGTGATGAATATTTAGCTTTATTACCAACCAGAACACTGCTTTTTCCAAACACCATTGAAGTACTTGAATACCTAAAGCAAAAGAAATATCAAATTCACTTAATCACTAATGGATTTGAAAACACCCAACACACTAAAATAAATAGCAGTGGGTTAGCTCCTTATCTATCACACGTAATAACATCTGAAAGGAGCAATAGCCTAAAACCAAAAGTTGAAATATTTGAGTTTGCCTTTAAAATGGCTGGCACAAATGCGGGAGAGTCAATAATGATAGGTGACAACCTGGATGCGGACATTGCAGGGGCACAAAATGTGGGAATGGATTCTATTTATGTAAACCATGAAGGCGGTGAATCTTCAAATCTACCTACTTATACCATTCACCATTTAAAACAATTAGAAGAGATATTATAAAAAATCCTCCCTAACGGGAGGATTCAATTCATTTTGTATTTCTACATTACATAGAAACCGTCTTTGAGTTTTTGTCACTTTTATCATGACAAGAACCTTTTTTCTCATCAGCCTTTTTGCTACAGCAAGACTTTGCCTTTGCACACTTTTTTTCCTTTTCCTTTTCCTTTTTCTTTTTTCCATCACCGTTATTGGCAAAAGCCATTCCGGTTACCATAAGCGCAGCAGTTGCGAATAAAAAAACTTTCTTCATGTTTACACGTTTAAGGTTGAGATTTAACTAGCTGATAAAGATAATGGATTATCACTTGTCTATGAAACATAAATGCTAAAAAATTACAAAAATGCAATAACTGTGACACCTCCGCAAACTGACTGATTTAAGGCTACATTTATCTTCGTTCCAACAGGCAACAATAGGTCCACCCTACTGCCAAACTTTATGAAGCCCAACTCCTTACCTTGTTCTGCCTGTTGGCCCTTTTCGCTATAATTAACAATCCTCCGGGCAAGTGCGCCTGCAATTTGCTTTACCAATATCTCCAAACCCTCCTTTTTAATAACTACCGAATGTCTTTCATTTTCTGTTGATGATTTTGGATGCCAAGCAACTAGATACTTTCCCTTATGATATTTATTATATACTACTTCTCCACTAATAGGGTTTCTATTTACATGAACATTTGCAGGGCTCATAAAAATAGAAACTTGAAGTCTTTTTTCATGAAAATATTCATTATCAAAAGCCTCTTCTATAACCACCACTTTGCCATCAGCCGGGGCGATAATAGCTTTATCATTTATGGTAAGCGTACGATTAGGAATTCTAAAAAAGGAAATAATAAATAATAGCAAAAGAAAAGTAAGAATGAAAAACACTATACAAAACCATCTCATTTCTGCGCTTAAAAACCAAAAGGAAATCAAGTTTAAACCACAAAACAATAAGGTAGCTAATGCGATAGATTTATATCCCTCACGATGTATTGTCATAGCTGTTTTGTTAATCGGTAAAAATAATACATTCAACTCACATGAGCCATTTTATGTAAATCCAGGCACAAGGAGCAGCGAGTAACAAAGAGTCAAAACGATCTAAAAAGCCGCCATGTCCCGGCATAATATTACCTGAATCCTTAACATTAGCCATTCGCTTTAATTTACTCTCTAGCAAATCACCAAAGGTTCCAGCAATTGCACAAATGGCAGCCAGGATAGCTGCTTGTTTAGCAGAAATATTATTAGGATACAATAGCCCGAAAATACTTACCACGCCAATGCAAAGAATGATACCGCCTAATGTTCCTTCCCATGTCTTTTTGGGAGAAATTTTTGATAACTGTGTCTTACCGATGAATGAACCAACGATGTAGGCCATTGTATCATTAATCCACATAGAGAAAATTACCATACAAGGGAACAATGCCGAATAATTATCAAGAGAACGATTTTCTAAAATGCTCGTGCCTAAATCAATCAGGCATAACACGGGTAGGGCTATATACAATAGTCCGGCAATCAACCACCATGAGTATCCATTGGTTCTTATTTTTTTAAGCAAGTTGAGATATTCATACATACACCCAATACCTACCATCAAGAAAAATCCTGTGAAGATATATCCGTTAATGAATAGAGCGGTAAATACAATTAATATAAAAACAATAGCAGAAAGGGTTCTTGTTTTAAACGTTTGAATATTGAGTGCCAAGGATAATGAATTTAAATGATAAAAGGTTTTTGGGGATCATATTCAGTAGCATTTAATGCCAGTTCTCTGGCTATTATTCTACTTCTGTTGTCCTTCGAAATTTTATTTAACCACCAAAACAGGCCTACCAAAACTATTAGAGACATTACTCCTATCCACCATGGAATATAAGGATCTAGTTTATCCAATTTAATTTCTTTACTTTTTGAAGAGATTAAATATAATTGATAAACAGCAATAGCATTATTTATAAAATGAGCGAAAATACTTATCCAAAGATTCCGGGTGGTAAAAAATAAATATCCTAAACAGAATCCCAGTATAGCTCGTGTTAAAAATAAATACACGGAAAGGTGGGTAAGACTAAAGATTATTGAAGTAACCACAATAGCTGCAAGTGGTTTTTTCCACCACCGCATAAGAAAATTTTGAATAGTTCCTCTAAATAGAACCTCTTCAAATAAGGCCGGAATAAATGCCATTATTAATAACGCCAATGCTAACTGAGGCAGAGAATTTATTTTTACCAGGGACTTAATTTGTTCTTCATACTTTGTTTCAAAAGAAGCAGCTATAGCATCATAATGAGGAAACTTTGACAAAACCAGTTTTGACAAATCGGCTAATGAGGAAGCAAATATACTGGCTACAATCAAAGCTAAAAATCCCAGCATCAATTGTTGCCCATTTACATGCGAATTAAATCCGAGCCAAAACGGGTTCTTGCCATTGACCACCCAGGTAAACATAATAGCGGGAAAAGCCAAAAGGAAAAATGAATTTAGTACTTGTGATATCCGCACATAATTTATATACTCAGGATTTGCAAATAAATCCTGGAGTGCTGTAGCCCATTTATTCATGGGTGTATTAGCGGGTACTATTATCCATGCCATTATCAATTGAAATAACACAGCAAGTATTAATCCTATTCCTACAAAAGTGATGAGCGTGCCCAACTGACTTGTAGCTGAATATCCTTTAACACTTTTATATTGCATAACCTTGTATATTATAGTACATTTGCAGCCGCAATATACTGAAGAAAATGCCCGCAATCGGTAACATTACCCTCCCTGAATTTCCCTTATTGTTAGCTCCTATGGAAGATGTTAGCGATCCGCCTTTTCGTGCCGTGTGTAAGCAAAATGGTGCTGATTTGATGTATAGTGAATTTATCAGCAGTGAGGGGCTCATACGTGATGCCATAAAAAGCAGGAAGAAGCTTGATTTTACTGAGGAGGAGCGGCCATTCGGAATACAAATTTTTGGTGGTGATGAAGAAGCGATGGCAATGAGCGCACGTATATGTGAAACCGTTAACCCTGATTTAGTGGATATAAACTTCGGCTGTCCGGTAAAAAAAGTAGTTACTAAAGGTGCAGGAGCCGGAGTGTTAAAAGACATGGATCTTATGACAAGGCTTACTGAATCAGTAGTGAAGAGTACGCATTTACCCGTTACCGTTAAAACAAGGTTAGGCTGGGATGAAAGAACAAAAAACATTGAAGATGTTGCCGAGCGATTACAAGACACCGGTATAAAAGCATTAACCATCCATGGGCGAACACGATGTCAGTTATATAAGGGAGAGGCAGACTGGACATTAATCGGAAAAATTAAAAACAACCCACGCATACATATTCCCATTTTTGGGAACGGTGATATTGATAGTGCCCAAAAAGCATTAGAATATAAAAACCGTTATGGAATAGACGGTATAATGATTGGCCGTGCTGCCATAGGCTATCCGTGGATATTTAGAGAGATTAAGCATTACCTCAAAACCGGCCAGCTATTATCCGCCCCCACACTTGAAGAAAGATTGGACGTGTGTCGTACGCATTTGCGTTGTTCTATTGAATGGAAGGGTTCTGTAGTGGGTATTAATGAAATGCGCCGCCATTATACAAATTATTTAAAAGGATTACCGGGTATAAAAGAATTTCGATACAGGCTTGTTACACTAACTAATCATCAGGAAATAGAATCTGTTTTAGATGAAATAAGGGAAAAGTACATCAACTATACTTTTGACCATCTCCCTATCCAATTGGTAAATTATCATGAGAAACATGAAAGATGTTCAATCAATGTTGAGTGAAGCGGATCTGTAAATTGAGAAAATATACAAATTAGTCTCCCCTCCTTATCTATTAAATACTTATTAAAATTCCAAGAAGGAGCTTCATTATTCCAGCCATTATAATTTGAACTTGTAAGCCACCGGAAAATTTCATTACACTCCGGCCTTTTTGTTACCACTGATTTTTTAAAAATAGGAGAATGAATATCAAAAGATAATCTACAAAAATCTTCTATTTCGTTATCACTTCCAGGTTCTTGATTATTAAAATCATTAGAAGGGAAAATCAATAAATGCAAGTTTGGATATTGTACCAACAGTTCTCTCAGCCCTTTGTATTGGGCGGTAAAGCCGCAATCAGATGCAGTATTTACAATCAATACGGGTTTATTGCGTAAAGTATCAAAATGAAATACTTGTTCGTTTTTAAAAACTGCAGTTAAAGAATAAAACGATACCGGAGGCGTTACCACCGGCGATTTTCTGTACTGTTTACTTTTTCCGGTTATTGAAGCATATATTTTAATGAATGGATAAAACGTCCTCAGAAAGCGTTGGTAAGGAGTCATAATATAAACCTTTATTTTCTTAAAGGTACAACAGGCAAAGAACCCTTGAGTTCAAATTCATGTAAGTTTGCAATCATGGAAGCACACGAAAAATATATGCACCAGGCGTTGGTTGAAGCCAAAAAAGCATTTGATAAAGGCGAGGTGCCAATTGGTGCCATTATTGTTCTCAATAATCAGATTATTGCTCGGGCATACAACCAAGTTGAGTTATTAAATGACAGTACTGCTCATGCAGAAATATTAGCAGTAACTACTGCTTTTCAGTTTTTAGGAAGTAAATATTTACCGGATGCCACTTTGTATGTGACAGTTGAACCCTGCCTGATGTGCAGTGGTGCATTGTATTGGAGTAAAATTGGCAGTATTGTGTTTGGTGCTTTTGATGAGAAAAACGGATATCGAAAATATACCGGAACAGCTAGCCCTTTTCATCCTAAGACACACATTATTGGTGGGATTTTAAAAAATGAGTGTGCTGAATTGATGAAACTTTTTTTTGTAAACAAGCGCTGATGCCAGAAAATATTCTCTTGAATCAATATTCGGCTTAAAATTTGCAGTCTCTTCACAAACAATATTTATTCACTATAAAAGAATCTATTATGGCTTTTACTTTAGACCCACTTCCATACGCCAAAGACGCATTGGAGCCTCACATTGATGCAAGAACGATGGAAATTCACCATGACAAGCACCATCAGGGATATATCAATAATTTAAACAAAGCAATTGAAGGAACTCCTCATGCAAATAAGTCTCTTGACCAGTTGGTTAAGGAAGCTGGCAGCATTAGCATGGCGGTAAGAAATAATGCCGGGGGGCACTGGAACCACAAATTCTTTTGGGAAGGAATGATACCCAATGGCAAGAGGCCATCTGAGGCCTTTTTAAAAGTAATCAATGATAACTTTGGTTCATTTGATGCACTAAAAGAACAATTTGCACAGGCCGGGGCTTCGAGATTTGGAAGTGGCTGGGCATGGTTAGGATTTAGTGATGGCAAACTGAATGTATGCAGTTCTCCTAATCAAGATAATCCATTGATGGATGTAGCAGAATGCAAGTGCACTCCATTGCTTGGCGTTGATGTTTGGGAACATGCCTATTATCTAAAATATCAAAACTTGCGTGGTGATTATTTAAAAGCATTTTGGAATGTAGTGAATTGGGAAGAGGTTGAGAAGCGATATAATGCTGCAAAGAAGTAAATTCAATTTCTATCTTTATAAAGGAAGGCTGCTTTAAAAGGCAGTCTTTTTTTATGGCACTGGGTCGTGACCGTGTCCACCCCAGGGGTGACAACGTAACAGGCGCCTGATAGTAAGGTAAAGTCCTTTGATTGGACCGTATTTCTTTAGTGCTTCAATACCATACTGTGAGCAGGTAGGTGTAAACCTGCATTTTTGACCCATCCAGGGAGAAATCATTAACTGGTATAGTTTAATGGCTCCAATAAAAGGAAGGCTAAGCCAATGTTTCCATGTTTTCATCACTTAGTTTCATTATACGACTCATCATATTTAAAAAGTCATCATTTACTTCTTTAAAGTTAGGAGCCTCTTTTCCTGTAAAGAGAATAAACAGTTTGATTCCTCTTTGATTATTCTTCAGATGTTGTGTCAAATCCGGAAGTTGCAATCTAAATGCTTCTCGCATCAGTCGTTTTATTTTATTACGGTGTGCTGCTTTTTTAAATATTTTACTGCTGCATCCTATTGCTGTTTTTACTCCAAGTTCATCAGAAAAGAATTCGTAAAAGACACGATAATTTTTATTTGAAAAACGTTTCCCTTTCTTCATCAGGTAGTCAATATCCTTACGCCTTTTAAGTTTTTGATGACGGCGAAAAAAGTATCGTTGTTTCACTTCCATACAACAAAATTAAAAAATGTGCACTCATTAAAATAAAAAGCTCCCAATTGGGAGCTTCGTTAACCAAAAAGAGTTAGAGTTATTTTTTAGAACCGTGTTCGTCAGAAACTGTCAGTTTATGACGTCCTTTTGCTCTGCGGCTTGCTAGCACTTTTCGTCCGTTAGCATCCTGCATACGTTTACGAAATCCGTGAACAGATTTTCTTCGGCGGGTATGCGGTTGATAGGTTCTCTTTTTTCCTGGCATGTTATTACATTTTTCCTTTTACAAAATTTGTTTCAATTCTATCAGCAAGCACCATCCTGCTGTTTGTGAAAGGGAGGGCAAAGGTAATGGATTAGCTGTTTCCATCAAAGAAAAACAAGAAAATCACTCTAATTAACTGTTTTACAATATACTTACGTGAGCTGACTGCACTGTTGAACCAAAAAAGGTGCTGGCATGATTATCAAAATCAACCGTACTACCGGTTGTACAAAAATTATAGTTGGCACCCTTTGAACATTGTTGTTCAATTTCAACATGACGTGATAAATAATCCTTCAGGCTTAGGGCAACAATATTTCCTTGAGAGATAAGTTGAATATCGGTAGAAATGTATTTCCTTATTTTTTGCGCCAGAAGCGGATAATGGGTACAGGCGAGCAATATAGTATCAATCTTTTCATCCTGTTTAAGCAAATTATCTACGTGTTGTTTTATAAAATAATCTGCACCCGGTTTATCATATTCTTTGTTTTCAATTAATGGAACCCACATAGGGCAAGCCTCTTGAACAATAGTAAGGTGAGGAAAGAATTTTTCTATTTCTAAACAATACGAATTCGATTGCACAGTGCCACTGGTGCCAAATATTCCGATATGTTTTGTTGTGGAATAGTTACCTATAACTTCGGCTGTAGGTCTGATTACTCCTAACACTCTTTTCTTACCTGTTGTTTGTAATAAATCATTTTGCTGTATGGTGCGCAGCGCTTTTGCAGATGCAGTATTACAGGCCAGTATCACCAATTCACAACCTTGTTGAAAGAACCAATTTACACATTGACGAGTATATTGATAAACCGTTTCAAAATCTCTTGTTCCGTATGGTGTACGAGCATTATCCCCTAAATACAAATAATCATATTGAGGCAACACTTCAATAAATTCCTTTAAAATAGTAAGGCCACCATAGCCACTGTCAAACACACCAATAGGCTTCATGGTATAAAAATAAGAAAGCCCCGGTTATGGGGCTATCAATTATAAGACTATTAAAAATTATTTTTTAGGAGTATTGGCGGGGGCTGGTGTTTTAATACCCATTTTTTTTCTTACCAATGGTAATAAATCATCACCCGGAGGAGCAACAATTACCGAATTGATATCAAACACATAGGCATATCCACTTTCCTTTGCAACTGCTTTAATAGCATCCATTGCCCTGTTGCGTATTGGTCCGATAAGCTCTTGTGCTCTTTGCTGGTACAAGTCTTGTGCTTTTTGATTCCAGTTTTGCACTTTAGAATAAAGCCCAATCAGCTCTTCTCTTTTAATCTCGCGCATACTAAGAGAAAGTTTTGCAGAATCACTAACAAAAATGCTGTCTTTAATTGTAAGCTCACGCATCATATCCTGCCCTGTTTGTGATAATTCAGCCTGAAATCTTTTTAATTCAGCATCAGCACTATCGGCTTCCGGCATATCACCAATCAAATCCTCGGTAGAAATAAAGCCAATCTTGTTTTGAGCTGAAACAGTCCATGTTCCCATAACCATCAAGATTGCTAAAAATAAATTTTTCATTACTGTATTAGGTTTTCTGTTGTTGTTTAGTTAGTTATAGATAAATTTTTCACTTTAATGTTGCATAATAATTGTCCAATTAACAATTATTTAATTCCCAGGGCTTTTAATATTTCTTCACTCTTATCCAATTTTGGGTCGGCAAAGATAACAGTAATTCCTTCACTTTTATCAAGAATAAAATCATATTGTTTTTCTGTTGCTAATTGTTGAACGGCATTATAAACCTTATCCTGCACAGGTTTTATTAATTCCTGGCGTTTTTTAAACAGGTCTCCTTCAAATCCAAAGCGTTGACGCTGTAAATCACGAAGTTCTTTTTGCTTATTAAATAGTTGGTCTTCACGCTTTTTCTTCAGGTCTTCGGGCAGCATTATTTGTTCAGCATCATATTGTTTATACATTTGGTCAAGCGCTGCTTGCTTTTGGTCAATTTCCTGTTGCCAGAGGATGCTAAACTGGTCTAATTTATTTTGAGCGTCTTTGTATTCAGGAATTTTGTCTAAAATAAACTTAGTGTCTATTACGGCATATCGTTGCGCAAAAGCGCCAAATGACAATGCCATTGCGAGTAAAAATGTGATAGAATATTTCATGATATAAAATTATGAGTATTTAATCGGGTTCTTGTCCAAGCATAAAGGTAAACTTAGCAGCACCTTTTAATCCGCCTTGCGGGGTATATCTATCAAATCCAATTCCATAATCAAAGCCTAAAAGACCAAACATAGGTAGGAAGAACCTCATTCCCACACCTGCAGAACGTCGTAATTTAAAAGGATTATAATCTTTAAAGCTATACCATCCATTAGCTGCTTCAAAGAAGGTAAGTCCATAAATTGTACTACTAGCGCCTGTGGTGAAGGGGAATCTAACTTCTACAGTATATTTATTAAAAATAGTAAAGAACTCACTTGGTGTAATTCCGTCTGGATTAACTTTTGGGTCTGAAGAGCTGTAAACCGGGTATCCTCGGTGTGCAACAATATCATATCCAAGAAAAGCCATTGTGTTACTCAATCCTGCATCTCCTAACTGGAATCGTTCAAATGGAGAGATACCCAATTTTGGATTATATCTTCCTATAAAGCCATACTTAGCTGCGGCTCTTAATATAAACTGTTTATTTCCCTCTGCTCCCAATGGTTTTCCTAAAGGCACAAACCATTCTCCATTAAAGCGCCATTTGTGAAACTCAGGTAGTTTATATTGATTCACATCTCCTTTTTGTAAACCAATCAATGAATAAGGCAAGGTGAATTGTGTACTCAGCATAAAATTAGAACCGCTAGTTGGGAAGATAGGATTAGGTCCGGCAGAGTTACGCATCAATGTAATTCTTGCACTGATATTAGTAGAGGTACCTGTATTTAAACCTTTAAAAATGTTAGGATAATTTTTCAGTTTGTATTGTTGAAAGCTAAGAGAATATATAAGACTAAAGAAGTCATCCGGTTTTTTTAATTGTTTACCCAGCGACACGCTAAAGCCACTGGTTTTAATAAACGAGTTATCTCCGCACGATCTGCAGTACAATCCTAATGAATCATAGGTGTTGGCATATTTTGTATTATAATAGCTAATAGAAAAGGAGTTTCGTTTTTTTCCTCCAAGCCATGGTTCTGTAAATGAGAAATTATAAGACCTGTATGCCTTGCCATTAGATTGAATTCTTGCACTCAATTTTTGTCCGTCTCCTCCGGGTAATGGATCCCAGGTAGATTTACGCCCAATATTTTTTATTGAAAAGTTATTAAACGTAACACCCAATGTTCCGGTTAAACCAATACCGCCTCCAAAACCGGCAGATAATTCAAGTTGGTCTGCTGGTTTTTCAACCACCTGCCAATCTATATCTACAGTTCCATTTTCGGGATTGGGAACAATGTTAGGATTTATCTTTTCAGCATCAAAAAAACCTAACTGAGAGAGTTCGCGTTGTGTTCTCACAATATCGGAACGGCTAAACTTTTCACCGGGCAATGTACGTAGTTCCCGAAGTACAACATAGTCCTTTGTTCTATCATTTCCTGAAACAGAAATATTTCCATACACCGCCTGTGGTCCTTCGGTCATACGCAATTCAAAATCAATAGTATCATTATATACTGCCGTTTCAATGGGGTCAATTCTAAAAAACAAATACCCATCATCTTGATACAAGCTTCCTATATCTCCACCTTCAGGTGTTGGGTGCCTACCTAATTTCTTATTCAGCAAATCCAAATTATAAATATCTCCTTTCTTAATACCGAGGAAGATATTCAAAATTGAATCTGTATATTTTGTATTTCCCTTCCATTCTATATTTCCAAAATAATATTTATGCCCTTCTTCAACCAATATATCAACATTCATATTTCCTTTCTTGTTGAACATTTGGGTATCGGCTAAAATTTGTGCATCCCTATATCCATGTGCATTGTAATAATCCAACACTTTTGATTTATCGGTACGATATTTCTCACTATTAAACTTGGCACTGCTAAATAGCTTTAATCTTAAATAAGGGTCAATGAAATCACGTGTTTTAGAAGGCGATAAGAATCCTGCATCCTGTATATAATCCTTAAAAGTAATACCGGTTGAGGTGTCACCATAAGGACTTTGAATTTTTTCAGGAAACAAGGTTATTTTAGTCATTTCTTTAGTTCCCTTCATTTGTTTTTTCAACTTCACATCCGGTTGTGTAGCATTTCCACTAAAATTGATTGAATTTACTTTAACTTTTTTTCCTTTTTCAATATTGAAATTTAATGAAACCACATTTCCCGGAAACGAAGCTTCATCCATAGTTACTGCTACATTTAAATATCCCTTATTAGTATAGAATTTTTTAATTTGTTCAAGTGCACTCAGCTTCATATTTTCAGTTACCACTCTATCTTTTGAAAGGCTAAGTTTACCTGTAAGATCTTCTCGTTCAGATTTTTTAATCCCATTGAGCTTAAAGTCAACTAACCGCGGGCGTTCTACCACTTGGATTTCTACATAAATATCATTACCCAAAACCTTAGTTATATTAATTTGAACATCAGAAACAAGGTTTTGCTTCCATAGTTTTCCGATAGCCTTAGCAAAAACATCAGTTCCGGGAATTTGCACCTTATCTCCTACTGCTAATCCGCTAATAGAGCGAATCAAGTTTTGATCAAAAGACTGTGTACCTGACACTGCAATATCTGCGATACGATATGTTTGAGGATAATGATCCAGAAATATATTATGATGCGTTGTGTCAACTTGGGCAAACAACCCAGTAGAAAAAAGCAAGCAGCAAACGAATGATAAACATACGTTTTGGTAAATCCTCCGCATCAAATTTTATTTTCGGGGACAAAATACCCCCATAAATGAATACAATATGTTAAGCCCCTCCTAAATTAACATCGTTTTACACTCAATAGCATACTCACGAATGTTGATTACCCAGGTCTCCATGGGTAACTTGTTGTCCGGTTTTTCCAAATCTTCTCTGTCGTGCTTGGTAATCCACAACTGCATCATAGAGGTCATTTTTCCCAAAATCCGGCCAGCGAAGCTGGGTAAAATACAATTCGGCATAAGCAATTTGAAAAAGCAAGAAATTGCTTATTCTTTGTTCTCCTCCTGTTCTAATCAACAATTCAGGATCTGGAAATTGCACTGTAGTGAGGTAAGCACTAAATACAGACTGATTAATCTCTTCAGGGATAATTTTCCCTTCTTTTACCTCAGTTGCCAATCTTTTTGCAGCTTCCACCAGTTCCCAGCGAGCGCTATAGCTTAATGCCATAATTAGGTTTAAGCCGGTGTTTTGAGCGGTATCAGCAATTGCTCTCTTGAGTTCTGTTTGCACTTTTTCCGGTAGCATGTTAGTATCACCAATAACATGCAGTTTAATATTATTTTTATTTAGTACCGGAACTTCCTTTTTAATAGTATCTACCAGCAATGTCATCAATCCGGTTACTTCTTCTTCCGGTCTCTCCCAATTTTCGGTGCTAAAAGCATACAGTGTAAGGTGTTTAATTCCTAATTCTGCAGCGGCCTCAACAACTGTACGAACACTTTCCACACCTTTAAAATGCCCATATAGCCTGTCACGACCTTTTTCTTCTGCCCATCTTCCATTGCCATCCATAATAATTGCAATATGACGGGGTAATTGTTCGAGATTAATACGCTCCATATCTCCCATAAATACTTATGAAATGTAAAGGTTTAAAACTCCTTTACAAGCGCGCAAAAGTAACAAAAAATGACTATAAACTATCCTCTAAAAATTAAATGCGAAGCAGGGGAATTAAAGTGATGGGCAGCGATAATTGGAGATATTAAATGAAACGCCAAATTCCGCAATGATATATTGGTCTTTTTGCTTTGCATTTCCTCGTTGTTGACCGGCTTCAAAATGGAAGGTCTTATCTACTTCATAAGATCTATCCTGAAGCAGTTGTGCTATTGAGGGAAGCCCGCTTGCTGTATTTGGAAAATTAGCCGGTCCTGCATAGGTTTTACTTACATCATCAAGGTAATCCGTAGTGGTAAAACGATTGGAAATTTCAAACGAGAGATTAACTTTTTCAGTAAAATTATATTTAATACCAACTCCAAAGGGGATGCAAATAGCCATTGTGCTATATTGGCTTCTTCCTTCATAATTAGCATTTTGGCCTTCGGTACCTAACGGGCGTAAAAATTCTTTTTGTCCTTTAATATAGGTGAAGGGATCATACGAAAATGCGCCTATACCCAGGGTTACATAAGGAGTGAACAAGTAATTAGGGTCATTAGGAACAAATTTGTAGAAATTAAAATCGCCCTGAACAGCAAATTCCCAAATATTTGAATTGAAGCTAAGATTGCGTAATTTTTGAAATTCATTTTTACTGTAACGGTCTGCATATCCTACCTGTGCGTAATGCGCAGACACCCGCATACCGATATAATTTCCAAATTGTTTTCTAAAAAACAAACCGAATGCAGGCTTGGGTCTATTAATATTGGCTCGGTTATTAAGGTCGCCAAAATAATGAGCGGCTCCAACAGAGAAACCAAACTCACCAATAATTTCATTTCCATCCTGTGCTGAGACAAAGAATCCGCTGAATAAAAAAGCGGTTAAGATGAAGATACGTTTCACGTATGTGGTTTTAATTAAGATATGCAAAATACGTATTGTTTATTAAATCTAGCTTATGTTTCGTTAATATTCAAGGAGCCTTTTCCACTCTTAAACCTGCACTCAATATATGCTGAAGTGGGTCATCGCGCATTATCTGGTTGATTGTGAACTCATATACACCGGGTTGTACAAAACGTCGTGGTTGTCCAAACATCAACTTTCGCACTTCCCATATATCATTCATACCTACACCTTCCCATCCTGAGCGGTCACTTCCTAATGATAGGTCAAGTTTTTGGTAGCGCATAGAATCTCCAGGACTCTTAACGCCTAAATTGACCCAAATATTATTGTAGGCATAAGAATCTGTGTGTCTTATTACCATATAAATATTATAAAATGCGGTTGTATCGGTAATCTTAAATTTTCCGTTGGCAGTAAAATTACGTTTCCAATTATATCCAGGCACCGGTGTATTATGTTCATAAATGGCTATTTCCTTACACGCTCCAAGGCCAAGTAATACCATTAATATTAACCCGGCATACAAAAGCAGCGAAGATTTATTTTTGATATTCATGTATTACAAAACATTTAGCACTTGTTCTTTTGCTTTTTCCATTTCATCTTTCATAATTACCACACATTTTTGAATATCTGCGTGATAAGCCTTGCTTCCTGTGGTATTTATTTCCCTACCTATTTCCTGAAGTATAAATGATAATTTCTTTCCTTTTCCTTCATCTCCACTATTTAAAATTTCTAAGAAATATTTGCAGTGTTGTCTCAATCTGATTTGCTCTTCGTGGATATCAATTTTTTCAATATAATAAATCATTTCCTGCTCAAACCTGTTTTGATCAATATTTTCTTTCCCTACGTACTGTTCAAGCAAGTTTCCTATCTCTTGCTTAATGCGAACCTTGCGTTCCGGTTCAAGCTGAAGTATTTCCTTTTCTTGTTTTCCAATATTTTCGATTCGGCTTATCAAATCTTTTTCCAAAACGGCCCCTTCGGTAATCCGATGTTCATTAATTTCCTTTAAGGCATGTGAGAGTACCTTTTTAAACCCTTCAAAATCGTTATTACTTAATACTTCAGTAGAAGGGGTAACTACTTCCGGCAATCTCAACAAGGCGCTAAGAACCGCTTGTGTATCAAGATGAAGTTCTTTTGCCAGATTGGTTAATTGAGCATGATAATCTTTAATTAAATCGGTATTAATAATTACGGGTCTTTGTGCGCCGTTTTGTTTAATAGTAACAAAGCAATCTACGGTGCCCCGTATCAGGCTCTCCTGCAACATATTTCTAATTTCAAATTCAAACGGTTTGAGTAATGCAGGAATTTTCAATTGCAAGTCGAATTGCTTTCCGTTTAGCGAACGAATTTCTACTAAAAAAGTTTTATCATTCACTTTCTTTTCTGCACGTCCATAGCCCGTCATAGATTTAAGCATAACCCAATATTTATTTGCAAGGTAAATGTAATTAACCTGTGTTTGATAAATGGAAAAAAGTTGTTGAAGAAAAAAGAGAGATAGGCATTCTTTAATAATAAGAAAGCCTGGCAAAAAAGCCAGGCTTCATTATATGGATGGGTTAGTAAGTACAGGGATTAGAAATCCCTTGCACAATATTAAAAAGAATTTTTCCCATTCAAAAAAATATTTTCAACTATTTTATTAACATTTTAATTAGGCGTGTGGAAAATGACGACAAAATTTGAAAGTCTTTTTTTATTTATGAACGAATTTTCTGTTCTATAAAATTTATATCTATCCTCTGAAATATGCATAAACACAAAGCTCTTACGATTTTTAAAAAAACAAACCGAGTCTATTTTGTATAACCATAACATAAATCATTTCTAAAAGGAAGTGGACAAATTCAGTAAAAAAAATAATAAGAGGTTTTTTTGAAATTTTTCTAAAACAACGCAAATATCCCTTTCACATGTATCTTTAGAAAAAACAAACCATGCGTTTTTCTGAACCTATAGCTATTAGCCAAATAGCAGAAATGATTGAAGCCAGAGTGCTTGGCAATGTAAAAGGGATGGCAACCGGCATAAATGAAATTCATAAGGTAGAAGAAGGTGATCTTGTATTTGTTGACCATCCGAAATATTATGATAAATGCATAAAGAGTCGAGCTTCATTTATCATTATTAACAAAGAGGCCGATGTTCCTGAAGGAAAGGCGCTACTCATTGTAGAACATCCATTTGAAGCATATTGTAAAATTGTAACTCATTTTCGTCCCTTTGCATTTTCGGAAAAAATGATAAGTGGTTCTGCAAGTATTGGAGATGGGTCATTCATTTATCCATCTGCATTTATAGGCAATCATGTAACCATAGGCAGCAACTGCATTATTTATCCACATGTGAGTATCCTGGATCATTGCATCCTTGGCAACAATGTTATTATACAACCAGGCACGGTAATAGGTGGAAATTCATTTTATTACAATGGAAAAAAAGATCGAGAAGTATGGTATAAGAAAATGCCTGATTGTGGCAGAGTAATTATTGAAGATGACGTGGAAATTGGTGCTAATTGTACTATTGACCGGGGAGTAAGTCATGATACAGTGATAGGGCGAGGAACGAAGATGGATAATCAGATACACATTGGACATGATACAATAATTGGGAGAAATGGTTTGTTTGCTGCTCAAACCGCTGTTGCGGGTGTAGTTAATATTGGCAATGGAGTAACGATATGGGGGAAGTGTGCTATAAATAAAACATTATCTATTGGCGACAATGTTACTGTATTGGGCATGAGTGGTGTAGGAGGTAATTTAGAAAGTGGGAAAACATATTTTGGCGCACCTGCCGAAGAGGCCTCTACAAAAAAGCGTGAATTAGTTTGGATTAAACGCATTCCTGCGATATGGGAGAAAGTGATGGGAAAATAATGTGCGTTAATCCTCCTTATAATCATAAGGTAATTGATCCCCTACCTTTTCCCAAGCCCAATAAGCAGAAATTGTAATAGCTGTTTGATCAAAGTAAAAACCATTTTGTTCTATGGTTATTGTTTCATCAGGGGCAATGGTTAAAATTGAAAATTGAAAGTCTGCAGGTTCTTTTTTGTTTATGGTATTAAAACCGGGTAATGGCTTTTCTTTTAAAAACAACACACCTACATTTTGTTGAAATGGATTTATAGTTACCAAACCAGTGCTATCTTCTTTATTAAAGCGTAATGAATTATAAAAGTCTTCCAGTTTTACGGGATGTTGAGCTCCATTATTACTCACTACAAATTGAATTTCAAATCCATCCTCTTTAAGATGCTTGTTGTACAGGCTTCGCATAAAGTTAAGGATAGAGCCTTTATAGGCATCTTTTCTGGCAGCAGCCCAAATGGCTTTCTGTACATCTGAGGCATCGGTCATTTCTTCAAATAGCGGATTGCCGGTATAGAAGCTAATCTTAGAAGAGTAATCGTGCGTAAAAGAATCAAGGCTGTATCGAATAGTATATCCTAATGCCCGATTAACAATAATTAAAGGATCGGCTGCTTTTATTTTAAGTCGGTCATTTCTTTTTGAATAATAAAACTTTACTACTTCGGGGTTTTTAATTTCACATTGGATGGCATTGGCTGTTTGTCCGATAAACTCATGAATAAAAAAATCACCGTATTTTGTCCACCCGTCTTTTACTTCATTAGATGCCACTACTACCACATCTCCAAGTTCTTCTTCTTTCAACCTTAGTTTAAAAATCAATGGCTCATTTGTTCCTGAGCTGGAAACCCGAACACTTTCAGATTGATACCCTGTAAAAGTTACCACTACATCATATCCACCATGAGGCAGGTATAGTTTAAATTTTCCTTCTGCATCTGTGGCTGTGCCCAGTGTAGTATTTTCTGCAAATACAGATGCTCCTTGTAGTGGTTCTTCTGTTTCAGACAGCAATACCTTACCGGTAACAACTAAATAATTTTGCTGTGCATTAATATTATTCAATACCAACAAACATAATGAGAGGAAGATCCATTTCATAAAAGAATCAATTTATACTTGTGAAAATACATTAGTGGTTGTTAAGTTTTTGTTGCAAAATCTTAGCCGTTTGAAAAATCGCTTCCTTAACCGGCGTATAAGCAAATTGAGGAAATGCTGTCAAGAATTTACTATTATCATACTTAACTTTTTCAAAAGCCTTTTCAGCAGTTTGCTTAGTAATCAGGGAATCTTTTCCTGAAATTTTTGATCTGAGCCATTCTATTCGCCACAAACAAGCTGCCATCCATGCTGTTAGTTTTCTTTTAGGTGGAGTAAGGCCAAATGCCAATGATATATTAGAAAGAACCTCTTTATAAGACAGGTTTTCTGCTGATAGAATATATCGGTTATTTTTAAAATCACTATTCATCAACATAATCATAGCACGTGCCACATCATCCACACCCACATAGCCTGTTGCGCCCAGCGTAAACCAATTAAAGCCATCGTACACTTTTTTAAACATAGCCGTTGAGCCTTCATTCCAATTTCCTGGGCCGATAATGATGGATGGGTTTACCACCACTACATCCAACCCTTCTGCCATACCGCGCCACACTTCCATTTCGCCCAGATATTTGCTCTTTCCATAAGGGGTATCAGGAGAAACTTCATTCCATGGTTCTCCTTCATCAATAGGAGTTCCTCTTTTGCCGCTGTTTAAAGCAGCTACAGAACTCACATGAATTAGTTTATGAACCTTTGCATCCAGTGCAAGGTTCACCAAGTTGGCTGTTCCTTCTACATTGATTTTATACAGCTGTTTATCTTTTCCCGGTATATAAGAAACCAAACCGGCACAGTGATATACTTCGTCTATCCCTTGTAGTGAGTTTTGCAGACAAGTAATATCTAAAATATCTCCTTGATAAATTTCCAACAGAGGGTGGGTGATTTCCAATGGTGTTTGGTGCACCAGTGCCCTTACCGGTTTCTCTTCCTTTAACAAGGCCTGAATTAAGGCTTTCCCCAGCAAACCACTTCCGCCGGTAACTAAAATCATGAGTTATACATTATTGTACAAATAAAAACCTTTCCCTGTTTTTCTACCTAAATCTCCCCTTTTTACTTTTTCAATCTGAAGCTCATTAGGTTTAAATCGTGCCGTTTCATTAAATGCATGATACAAAGATTCAGTAACTGCAAGATTTATATCCATCCCAATCATATCCATTAATTTAAATGGCCCCATTTTAAATCCGGTTGCTTCAAGAATCTCATCAATCATTTTTATATCAGCGGCACCTTCTTCTGCTGCCTTTAAAGATTCGAGATAGAAATGGCGTGCCACCCGATTAACAATAAAGCCGGGTGAATCATTACATATTACCGGAGTTTTATGCTGAAGTTTTGCAAAAGAAGTAAGTGTTTGAATTGTATTGTCATCTGTTTCATTTCCTCTAATAATTTCTACTAACTTCATAATATGTGCGGGGTTAAAATAATGCATACCGGCAATACGATTAGGAAAAGGAATATTTCTTTGAATAGTTGAAATAGAAAGAGAGGAAGTGTTGGAAGCTAAAATAGTTGTAGGTGAATTTATTTCTGTTAATTGTAAAAAAACTTCATGCTTCACTTCTAATTTTTCCACAATAGCTTCGATTATTACATCAGCTACACAATCATTCATTGCAGTGGTGAAGGTGATACGTTCAAATACATCATCTGCCATTTCCCGGCTAATCTTTTTCTTTTCTACCAGTTTATTTAGATTATGTAAAATTGTCTTTGATGCTTTTAGCAAAACTGCATCATTTACATCAAACATCACCACATTGCATCCTGATTGAGCTACTGAGAGTGCAATTCCGCTTCCCATAGTTCCAGCACCAACAATTGCTACCTTACTTATCATGATAAAATATTAGAAGAAATAAAATTAAAGTGCCGATTTAAATTGTTGTAAAAAGCGAATATCATTTTCACTAAACAACCGTAAATCCTTCACTCCATATTTGAGCATAGTAATTCGTTCCACACCTAAACCAAAAGCAAATCCGGAATACTTTTCGGCATCAATATTACAATTAGCCAGTACGTTGGGGTGCACCATTCCACAACCAAGAATTTCCACCCATCCTGTTTTTTTACACACATTACATCCTTTCCCTTTACAAATTAAGCAACTGATATCCATTTCGGCGCTTGGTTCAGTAAAGGGAAAATAAGAAGGCCGGAATCGAACCTTCACATCATCACCAAACAACTCCTTCACAAAAAAGTATAGGGTTTGTTTTAAATCAGCAAATGAAACTTTTTCATCAATATACAGTCCTTCCACTTGATTAAAAAAACAATGTGCTCGTGCGCTGATTGTTTCATTTCTATACACTCGTCCAGGGCAAACAATACGCAGCGGTAAAATCCCTTTTTCCATTTCTCGAATTTGTACACTACTGGTATGAGTTCTTAGAAGCCAATCGGGATTTTTATTTATATAAAAAGTATCCTGCATATCACGTGCAGGATGGTCATCGGGAAGATTAAGTGCAGTAAAGTTATGCCAGTCATCTTCAATTTCAGGACCTTCTGCAACTGCAAAACCCAGGCGACCAAAGATTTCGAGGATATCATCTTGAACCAGCCCAATAGGGTGCCGGCCACCTTTCGGTAAAATATAACCCGGCAAAGTGGTATCCAATCCTTTTTGTTGATTATTATCCGTGTAAAATGTGTGTTTCAGATTCTCAAAAAATGTTTCAACAAAAACTTTAAACTCATTCAACAATTGTCCGGCTTCTCTCTTTTTATCAGGGTCAACAGTTTTCATTAACGCCATTGATGACTTCACCAGGCCTTTTGTTCCCAGGTATTTAATTCTAAAGGCTTCCAATGTAATCTTATCGGTTACTTTTTCGGCAGCTATTTCTGATTTATACTGATTTAGTTCTTTTATCAACTGGTCCATTAAGCAAAGATAATCAAGCGCACACAATCCTTAACAGAATGAAATTAACTTCTATAGTGCTTATCTCGTATCTTTAAATACAAAATACAGTACTATGTCACTTTTTAAATCAAGCAATCCGGTAATAAGTGAGAAAAGGCTACGCAGTACCATTATTCCTCAGGAGGTTTCAACATCAGGGGGGATGACGATTAGGGGAACCATTAACAAATTTGGGTTTATGCTTTTTATGTTGTTGGCGGCTTCTGTCTATGCCTGGAGGGTTCAGTCTTTGGGAGGTAATGCGGTTCCATTAATATGGGGCGGAATGATTGGTGGTTTTATAGTTGCGCTCATCATAATATTTAAAACGCCCTGGGCACCTTACTTAGCTCCATTATATGCGATGTTAGAAGGATTATTTATTGGAGCTATTTCCGCATTTTTTAATGGTGCATTTGCAGAAACTGCTCCCAACATAGTTTTTAATGCTGTAGGGCTTACCCTTGGTGTTTGTGTATCCATGTTTTTCTTATATCGCTTTAGAATAATAAAGGTTACGAAAATGTTTCGTTCTATTATTATATCTGCCACTGCAGGTATTGCCATTTTTTATTTAATAGTAATGGTGATGCGTGCTTTTGGTTTTCAGGGAATGGCCTTTTTACACGAAGGCACAACACTTGGTATTGGTTTTTCTCTTTTTGTGGTTGGCATTGCCTCGTTAAATCTTCTTTTGGATTTTGATATGATAGAAAACGGAGTGAAGATGGGTGCACCAAAATATATGGAATGGTTTTGTGCATTCGGGTTGATGGTAACTATTGTTTGGCTTTATTTAGAGATTCTTCGTTTGCTATCAAAATTAAGCAGCAGAAATTAACTAAGTAAAAGGCGATTCCTTGAGCAGCAGGCAATTTTTGTTTGGTACTATTTAATACAACAAAAAATAAGAAAGAGTCTCGCATAGGTGCGAGACTCTTTATATATAGGAGGTAAGCAAGCTATTCTCTTCCATCGAGGAGGTTTCCTAAACCACCAAGAATACTTCCTTCTTCTTTTCTTTTTACTGTACCATATTGTAAAATTCGGCCTGCCAACCTGCTGATAGGTAAGGATTGA
This sequence comes from uncultured Ferruginibacter sp., assembly GCA_964490345.1. Lineage (GTDB taxonomy): Bacteria > Bacteroidota > Bacteroidia > Chitinophagales > Chitinophagaceae > Ferruginibacter. Next base: position 27,816 of record CAZBBO010000018.1, on the reverse strand, counting down.
ATCCACACCTTACCGGGGCCTTGCAACCGGGCAAAAAACAGACCTTCGCCACCAAACATCCAGTTTTTAATTCCGCTAACAAATTCAATTTCAAAATTGATTTCAGCAGTATAAGCCACCAGGCATCCTGTATCAATTTTCAATACCTCGCCGGGCAGTAATTCTTTTTCCAAAATATAGCCTCCTGCATGAACAAAGCACATACCGTCTCCTTCAAGTTTTTGCATAATAAACCCTTCGCCGCCAAACAAGCCTGTGCCCAGGCGTCGTTGAAATTCAATACCCACACTCACTCCTTTAGCAGCTACAAGGAACGCATCTTTTTGGGCAATAATTTTTCCGTTATGTAAGGATAAATCAATAGGCACAATTTTTCCGGAATACGGAGCTGCAAAACTTACCGAAAGTTTTTTATTTGAAACATTTGTAAAAGCAGTCATAAACAAGCTTTCACCGGTTAATACCCGTTTACCGGCGCTCATCAATTTTCCTAACAAACCTGAAGGTTGTTTACTGCCATCGCCAAAAATAGTTTCCATATTGATGCCATGATCCATCATTAAAAAGCTACCGCTCTCTGCAACTGCTGTTTCACTGGGATCTAATTCAATTTGTACAAACTGCATTTCTTCTCCATGCAATTTGTAATCTATTTCATGATTTTGTTTCATACAGATAATTATTTTTTCACAATTATTTATATAGAGGGTTATCACTCATTAATCCATTCCAAACTTTTTTCCCTTGCAACTTTTTAACGAGATACATAATACCAACAAAAAGGAAGAAAACGGGGCCGAGGAAGCCTAAAATAGCTACATATCGGGTGCCATAAAATCTTTCCATAGGTCTTCTCAATCGCTCAGCAATAAGATACATACTTGGCACCATCATCAGGGTGAGGAAGAAGGCAAAAATTAACCCATAAATTATAGTCCAACTAAGTGGTCCCCAAAACACCACACTATCACCACCAAAGAAAATATGTGGATTAAGTTTTGTAAACAGTGATTGGAAATCTATATTGAATCCTACAGCCAGGGGAAGCAGTCCCAACATCGTTGCAATAGCTGTGAGCATAACGGGAATAATTCTGATTTTTCCTGCCTGGATAGCTGCCTCACGTGTTCGTAGTCCTCTGGCTCTTAATTCATCAGTAAACTCAATAAGTAAAATTCCATTTTTAATTACAATCCCTGCCAGTCCGATAATACCTACCAGGAGCATGATTGATGCAATTGTTTTTCCGGTTATGGCATATCCTAGCAATACACCAATGATAGAAAAGAAAATTTCTGTAAGCACAATAAAAGGTTTACTCATAGAGTTAAACTGAAGCACTAAGATTAGGAAGATAAGCCCCATAGCTGTAAGAAAAGCGCCCATCAAAAATGAATTTGTTTCTGCCTCCTGTTCACCTTGTCCTGTTTGTTTGATAGTAACACCCGTTGGCAAGCGTGTTTTTGTTTTAAAGTCAGCAATCTTATCTCCTAATTCACGATTTACTCTATTTGTCATAGAGGCATCTAATACATTTGATTGTAATTGAATCATTCGCTTCACATTTTTTCGGGCAATAGCACCTGATGCAGTAGTATAATCAATAGAAGCAATAGCACTAACCGGTACAGATTTTACCCGCATGGTTGTCATATCCATAAAGGTGATACGCATATTCAATAGGTCATCAATATTGCTTCTATTATTTTCATTATAGCGCAATTGGATTTTATATTCATCCTCTCCTATTTTCAACTTACTTACTTCTTTTCCAAATAATGCGGTTCGCAATTCCATACCTACTTGTCCGGTAGAAAGTCCTTCCATCATTGCTCTTTCTCTATCCACCTTAATAGTTATCTCCGGGCTGTTTAGATCTACATCCATCAGCAGGTTTTCAACTCCATACACTTCATTGGTATCTAAATAATTTGAAAGGCTACGTGCAACCTTAGCTATATCCTCAAACTCATCACCACTAATTTCAATATTAACGGGCGGGTCTGTAGGCGGGCCGCTTTCTTCCTGATCTACTTCTATGCTTGCGCCGGGGATACCTCCCATTACAGCACGGATAGAATCAATATAAGGGCCTGTTTGTTTTCCCTTTCGTTTTTCATATTCAACAAATGAAATTTGAATACGGCCAAGATTTGAGCGAACACTTCTATTATTATCACGCGGTTTGGTAGCGCTGTTTGCCACATTGGTAATCATACTTTCAACAATGGCATCCTTTTTTCCCGGCAATTCATTTTTTAAAACTCCGGATACTCGTCTTTCAAGAATATGCATTACACTATCAGTAGCTTTAACATCGGTGCCAACGGGCATTTTTAAATACACATAAATAATATTAGGATCTCCTTTAGGAAAGAATGTGGTTTTGTTTCCGCGTAAAAATAAGAGTCCGGCTGCTATGGGGAACAATAAAAACAATGAAACCAATGCCCATACCGGTCTTTTTCCTTTTAATATCCATCGAAGAAGTTGTTCATATTTATTCATTAGGGATGGTAATACCCTGTCTTGAAAATAGTGAATAATCAAGCGGAATACATAGCGATTTAATACAGCCAGAATAACCATAAACAACAGGAAATTTCCTAATCCCGGCCAGCCGGCGATATTAAAAACCACACCAAGGAAAATGGCTAACCAGAACCACCACTTTTTAAAGAGCATTTTTTTTGGCTCTTCAAACTCTTTTCCGTCTGGATGCATAAAGCTTACTGCAAAAACCGGATTAAAAACGAATGCTACCACCAATGATGCGGCCAGCGTGAGAATAAGCATTACAGGTAGGTATATCATAAACTTACCAATAATACCTTTCCAAAAAAGTAATGGAAAAAACGGTGCAAGCGTAGTAGCGGTACCTGCTAACACAGGAATAAATACTTCTCCTGCTGCAGCTTTAGCACTTTTTAAAATGGGAACACGTCCGTTATTAAAAATACGGTGTGTGTTCTCAATAACCACGATGGCATCATCAACAATAATACCCAGCCCAAACAATAGCGCAAACAGTACAATAAAATTAAGGGTGATATCTGCACCAATAACTATTTCTCCCAGTGGCAAAAACAAAAACGCTACAAAGATGGACAATGGCACACTCAGTGCAACAAAAAATGCATTGGTTACACCCATAAAAAACATCAGTACAATAAGCACCAGTATAAATCCAATAATGATGGTATTTACTAATTCGTGAAAAGAGCTGGCTGTAGCACGGCTTTGGTCTCCTGTAATAACCACTTTAAGATTAGAAGGTAAATCATCTGCTTGCTGCATATCATGAACAATACCTTTAATTTTCTCGGCTGTACTAATCAGATTTTCTCCGGCGCGCTTAACAATATTGAGAGTGATTACATTTTTTCCATCAAGTCGGGCAAAGCTTTCTCTTTCCTTTATGGTATCTAAAATTTGTGCCACATCGCGCAGGTAAACAGTAGCTCCTTGAGAACTGCTCTTCACTACAATATTTTGTAGATCGCTTGCACTTGAAAATTGGCCTTTCACTTTTACGGTTCGTTTCATCTGTCCTACATCCACCGAACCTCCAGTAATATCATGATTTTCTCTGCTTATGGCATTTTCAATATCAGTAAAGCTAATTCGGGCAGCCTGTATTTTGTAGGGATCTACATTAACCTGAATTTCTCTTTCAGGTGCACCAACAATTTCAGCACGAGTTATTTCACTAAGCTCTTCAAATCTATCCTGCATTTTTTCGGCATACTCCTTTAGTTTAACTCCATCATAATCTCCGCTTACATTTACAAACATGATTGGCATTTCACTAAAAGCAAACTCCTGCACATCCGGTTGGCTGGTTAGGTCATTAGGAAGATCAGACTGAGCCTTATCTATTGCATCCTTTACTTTTACTTTTGCCAAATCTGTTTTTACATCCGTATCAAATTCCACAATAATCAAGCTAAAATCTGCCTGCGATGTGCTAGTAATCTTCTTCACTTTAGCCCCGCTAATACCCTTTAATTGTTTCTCAATAGGGCGGGTTACCAGGTTTTCAATATCTTTTGGAGAATTCCCTGCATACACCGTAGTAACACTTACAGTAGGTACCACAATATCAGGAAACTGTTCTTTGGGCAGGTTATTAAACTTAAACAATCCGTATGCTGAAATAAGGATGGCAATAATATAGATTGCCGTTCTATTATCAACTGACCAGCTTGTAGGTTTAAACTCTTTTACCCTATCGGTTATGCCTTTAAAGAAATCCATAAAATATTATTTTGGCTTTACAACAACTACCTCCTCCTTCATGTAGGAATGAATTTATGAATCACTTATTTGTTCGGATTTCATTCCAGCTAAAAAATAGGTTCGTTTATGCCTTATCGTTAGTTTTTAAATTAATCTGCAATTGCCTGTCCTTCATATATATCTTGATAACCTTCTGAAACCACCTGTTCACCACCTTTTAGCCCGGTTTTAATTTCTATCAGGTTGCCATAAGCCATCCCAATAGTTACCATAACTTTTTGAGCCTCTTTGTTTCCGTTCTTTCCATTACGCGCGATAAAGACATATTTACCGGTTTCATCGCTTTGTACAGCATTAACCGGTACCAGTACAGCATTATCCGATGAATAGTTCATCACTTTCATTACAGCGGTTTGATTAGGTTTTAACATGGGGTCAAACGGAACATGGGCTTCTGCTATAAAGCCGCGCATGGTGGGGTCTATAGACTGTCCAACAAGAGATAATACAGCGCTCACCTCTTTGTTTAAATCAGGAAAAGATATTAGTACGGGTGTTCCCTTTTTTAATTGGCTAATATAATTTTCAGGAATATTAGAAACTACTTTCAGGCTGGTATTATTTACAATTTTTATTTGGGGTCCTTGAGCTGTCATACCTGTAAAAAGTTCACCGACTCTAATACTTACAACATCAGCCACTCCATTTACATCACTATATACATTAGTGGTGTTTGCTTGTTCTACAGCTACCTTTACTTGTTCGTTAGCTGCTTTGAGTTGATCTTCCAGCGCCTCTACATTTGTTCTGGCCTGAATGAGTTGCACTTCGGTACCAATACCCTGTTTCCACAAATTATTTTGTCGCTCGTAAATATTTCTCGCAAAACTGAGTTGTGTTTTTATTCCATTCAGTTGTTGACGAGCTGCAGTTACTTGTTGTTGAATAATAGCATCATCAAGCTTTAGCAATAGTTGCCCTTTTTTAACATACTGTCCTTCTCGAATAAAAATGGACTTCACTTGTCCACCTGCCCCACGTGGTGAGATATAGGAAATATTATCTGCATCTACCTTTCCCTGTAAGTCAACATAATGTTTAAAATTTTGCACCGTAGCTTCGGTAAAGGCAACCAATTTAATCTTTGTTGAACTGGCAGCCGAGGTATCCAAAATTGCCAGCTCATCTTCCAGCTTTTTAATTTTATCGGCTGTTTTATCCTGCAAGTTTCGCAGTTGTATTAGTTCAGTCTTTAGGTTAGTTAGCTTATCTGTTTTTGTGCCCCCACAAGCCAACAATAAAAGTGAGCTAACGACTAAGGGTATGCGATAATGAATTCTCATAAAATGCAATAATTAAAGATTATAATTTTCCTGCGGCTTTTAAATAATTTACTTTAGCTATAATGGCATCATAGAGTGCACTATAGTAATTATTTTGAGCCATTTTTAATTCCGTTTGTGCGGTATAAATTTCCTGGTTGCTACCCAATCCTTGTTGGTATTTCAACACAGTGGTATGGTACACTTGTTCTGCCAGGTCCATATTCTTTCGTTGATTGTCTATTGTTTGAACAGCAGAACGGATATTCAAGATGGCCTGCTTTACATCGTTATCAATAGAAGCCTCCAATTGTTCTAAATTATTTTGTTGTTTTTGCCATTCATACTTTGCTTCAGCCACCTGTGCGCTTCTGGCAAAACCTCTAAACAAAGGGAAGGTTAGTTTTAAACCTACCAGATTTGTAGTAAACCAAGTTCCTCCTTTAAAAAAGTCAAACTGGTTGCGTTGTGCATTTTTACTATAACTGCCAAATAAGGCAAGGGTTGGAAATCCGCTCAATTGGTAGCGTTTTACATTATACTTATTAAGTCTTAATGCTTCTTTAAGCAATTGATAATCCTTCCGATCCTGGTATTGATAAGCAGTATCCAGCAAGCCTTCTTTAACAGAATCTTCTGTAACCACATCAGTAAGAATAAGGGAATCTTTTTGTGGAAAATTCATTAGGAATTTCAATCCAGCCATACCGGCATTTAATCCATTTTGAACTTTTACCTTTTCTGTGATAAGGTTATTCAGTTGAACACTCACCTTATCTACATCCAATTTTTCTGCAAATCCATTTTCATAAATTTTCCGGGTATCATTCAATAACTTTTCAAACCGTAGGATATTGGCATCAATGGAAGACATTTGTTGATTTCCCACTACTAATTGATAATAGATCTTTTCTACATTGGCTTTAATTTCTACCTTGGTAACCTCTGCTTTCTTACCTGCAAATCGCATAGCTGTGTTGCGTGCCTGTAACCCTACAAAAACCTGCCCATCAAAAAGTAATTGGGTTAAATCTATACCGCCACTCGCCTGCCAGTTAGAACCAAACTGAAAGGGTAATGAGCCGAAGCCACCTTCAGGAAAAGTGATGGTATTTCCGTTCCCGTCTTTAACACCCTGATCAATTAAAACCTGATAAGTAAAAGGAGAAATAAAATCTGGAATCACTTGTGTAGGCACGTCAAAATAGCGTGATACAGATACATTACTGCTAATATTTGGTAAGGCTGCAGAGGTAACTCCTCTATTTACTTCCTTTTGAATCTTGATATCGAGGAGTGCATTCTTAACAGTTGCTGAATTTTTTAAAGCATAATCAACAGCCTGCTCCACTGAAAAATGTTGTACTGATGGTGTTTGAGCCAAAGTACTCATCATCGGTAAACCAGCAGAGAGGAAAAGGGTGCCAATAAAGAATTTTATATTGTATGTCATCTATTTTTTTAGCTTTTGAGCTTCTAATTGTTGTTTATATTTTTGAATAAGCTTATATCCTTTGGGAGTAACAAGTCCATACATAAAATGATAGTGCAATTCATCGAATACAAATTCCATAGACAATTTTAATTGTTGAAAAACTTCGCGGTTAAATAAAAAATTTACGGCCTCGGTTCTAAATCGCGCAATAAGCTCCACATGAAAATCTGTGCGGTACAATCCTTCTTCAATTCCTCTAAGCACATTTGATTTTACAATATCAAAGAGAAATTCATCTTTAAATTTTCTAAATTTCTCAAAACTTTTCGGATGGTATTTTTGCAAATCATATAGCAATCCGGGGTTCATTGTTTGCATTATTTCCCGGTTCATATCCATAGAAAGAAAAATTTCATGGATAGCATCTTTTGATTGAATCCTTTCCAACCTGCACATTTCACAATTATGATCTAACATCACTGTCACAATTGCGTCAACCAAATCATTTTTATCTTTGAAATACTGATAGATTGTTTTTTTACTCATGCCCAAATGAGTGGCTAGGTCAGCCATACTCATGCTGCGAATCCCATAACGCAATACCAAATTGCGCCCTTCTTTAATTATTCTGTCCCGTTGGGAAAGTTCATTTTCTATCATGAGAGCGCAAAACTATGGAAACTATTTTTGTAAATAAAGTTTCCTCCTTGTTAATTTTTTCACAACATCGCTTTCGGTGATCTACCCAAATTGTAACCTAAGGTAGCAGCCAACAATCCGGCTTGGAGGCGTAACTTTATGTTATGAAAATAAAAAATGCATTCAGAAGGCTCTTTCAATATTTTTTACAAGGCGTATTGGTATTGGCTCCTGTAGCCATTACTATTTATACCATATATTGGATAATTACCACTATAGATAGCTGGATTCCTTTATTCAGTTATAGAGATGTTGAGGGAAGGATACAAGTTCAAAATTATGGTGTTGGGTTCATTATTATAATTGCCACCATTATTGTTATTGGCTATTTCAGTTCGTTTTTTATAACCGGGCGTATAATTAGTTTTTTAGATAAAATCCTTCAGAAGGCGCCAGGTGTGAAGCATATTTATTCTACCACTCGTGATTTTTTTGAAGCATTTGCTGGTGACAAAAAGAAATTCACTCAGAACGTTTTGGCCAATGTAGATGATACCGATGTGTGGCGCTTAGGATTTATCACCAATGAAAACATGGAAGAATTTGGTTTAAAAGATTATTTGGCGGTGTATATACCTATGGCATATTCGGTTGCCGGCAACGTGTATGTTGTACCCAAGCACAGAGTTAAACCTATTACCCAAATAAGCAGTGCACAAACCATGAAGTTTGCAGTAAGTGGAGGTGTAACTGATCTTCCTGAAGAGCCTGTTCCAAAAGAAAACACCTAAAAAATACTCATGCTCCGATTTATCTGTACCCTTCTATTTATATCCATAACCTTCCAAACACAGGGCTGGGGATTTTATGGCCATCAAAAGATAAATGAACATGCAGTTTATTTATTACCTCCTCAAATGATGGTATTTTTTAAGCCACACATAAGATACCTTTCTGTTCACGCACCTGATGCAGACAAACGTAGATATATGATTGCTGAGGAGGGGCCGCGTCATTACATTGATTTAGATTTGTTTGGTGACTATCCTTATGCTCATTTGCCGAGGCGATGGGAGGACGCAGTTGCTCAATTTTCTGAAGATACCCTATTATCTCGCGGCATTGTACCCTGGCACATTATGCGCACTTATAAACTTTTAATAAATGCTTTTAATGAAAAGAGTGCAACTAAAATTTTAAAATTGGCTGCTGATTTGGGGCATTACATCAGCGATGCTCATGTGCCGTTACACACATCGCACAACCATAACGGCCAATTCACTAACCAACACGGAATTCATGGATTTTGGGAAAGTAGGGTTCCGGAGCTATTGGCAGAAGAGGAATTCGATTTCTTTATTGGAAAGGCTGAATACTTAAAATATCCTGAGGATTATATCTGGAATAGGATACTTGAAAGCAATCTTGCCTGTGACAGCGTATTACTTTTTGAAAAGAACCTTTCAGAACAAATGCGAAAAGATGCAAAATATGCCTTTGAAGAGAGGAATGGAAAAGTAATACGTCAATATTCTGCTGCTTTTACGCGTACATATCATGAGCAATTAAACAAAATGGTTGAACGTAGAATGAAGATGGCAATTTTTTCAACAGCCTCTTTTTGGTTTACTGCGTGGGTAAATGCCGGCCAACCTGATTTATCTTTTCTTATTAAGAACGAAATAGAACCCAATCATGAGGAAATAGAAAAGATAAATAACGCCTGGCTTTCTGGTAAACCCATGCTCGGCCGGCAAGAGGATTAATGAAAATAATCTAATTAGATTATAATTACTTTTGCTCACCATGAGCCATTCAAATTTTTTATCTAAACATATACACAACTTCAATTCCGGCCCGGGCATTTTACCCAAAGAGGTTGTTGAGCAGGCTGCAGCATCATTAGTGAACCATAAAAACAGTGGATTATCTATTGCAGAAATTGGGCATCGCACATCTTTATTTACCGATGTAATGGAAGAAGCTCGGCAATTAGTACGTGCGCTCATGCAATTAGACGATGACCATGAAGTATTGTTTTTACATGGTGGAGCAAGTACTCAATTTATGCAAGTACCTATGAACTTGTTAGATGAAAAGGGCTGTGCTGCATACGCAGATACTGGGGTGTGGAGTACAAAGGCTATAAAAGAAGCTAATTTATTCGGGAAAACGGAGGTAGTGTGCTCTTCACGAGACAAAGACTATCATTATATACCCAAGGATTTTGCTGTACCTAACGAAGCCCAATACTTTCACATTACAACCAACAATACCATTTATGGAACTCAATGGAAAAGAATACCTGATGTAAGTATTCCTTTGGTTGCCGATATGAGTAGCGATATTCTTAGTCGTCAATTAGATTTTAATCGTTTTGCATTAATTTATGCCGGTGCGCAAAAGAATTTAGGAGCTGCCGGATGTACTATTGTTGTGGTAAATAAAAATATTTTAGGCAAAACGCAACGATCTATTCCCTCCATGTTTGATTACCGTCTTCATATTAAAGAGAAAAGTATTCTTAACACGCCACCTGTTATAGCTATATATATTTCAATGTTAACACTAAGGTGGTTAAAATCACAAGGAGGTTCTGCTGCATTACAACCCATTAATGAGCGAAAATCGTTAAAGTTATATACTGAATTAGAACAAAACGGATTATTTTATCCTTTGGTTAATAATGCTGAAGATCGTAGTATTACCAATGTGTGTTTTGGTATTAAAGACAAGGCGCTTGAGCCTGTTTTTTCTTCATTTTGTAAAGAAAACGGAATATACGGCATCAACGGGCATCGGCTTGCCGGGGGGTTTAGGGCATCCTTATATAATGCGCTTCCTGAAAGCAGTGTAGATTATTTAATTGAGGTATTGCATGAATTTATGCGCACTCACGGTTAGCCGGAGGGATTGTTGCTTATATTTGCAAGCCTAACCGAAACTTTTACTGATGGTTACAATAGCACCCTTCAAGGCTTTAAGGCCCGAGCCACAACTGGCAAAATCTATAGCTTCTCGCCCATACGATGTGTTAAACAGCAAAGAAGCTAAGGTTGAAGCCCGAGGAAATCCATATTCATTTTTGCATATTACTAAAAGTGAAATAGACTTACCTATTGGAGTTGATATCCATTCTAAGGAAGTATATGATAAGGCAAAAGAGAATTTGCAAGCCTTCATGGGTCGAAAATTTCTTTTTCAGGAAAATAAGCCCTGCTATTATTTGTACCGAATTATAATGGAAGGTAGGGCACAAACTGGTTTAGTATGCGTAAGCTCCGTTAAAGATTACGAGAATGGTTTAATTAAGAAGCACGAGTTTACCCGTCCTGAAAAAGAGAAGGATCGTATTGATCACATGCGTACAATAATGGCACAAACCGGAAATGTTTTTCTCACCTATCGCAATGTGAAAGAATTGGATAACGTAATATCCAAATGGACAACAGAGAAGAACCCACAATATGATTTTATTGCAGATGATGGAATTCAACATAGCGTATGGATAGTTAATGATGATGCCACTATTAATCAGATTTCACATTTATTTTTTACCAAGGTTCCGGCTACCTATATAGCGGATGGTCATCATCGGGCAGCATCTGCATCTAAAGTGAAAGCATCTTTAGGTAATAATGCGCCGGAGGGAGCGGGTTATTTTTTAACCACCTTGTTTCCTGATAACCAGTTAGCCATAATGGATTACAATCGTGTGGTAGCTGATCTTTGCGGATTGCAAGAAGATGAGTTTTTGTTCCGTGTTTCTAATAAATTTGATATTGAGAAATCATCAACACCGGTGAGGCCTTCATCATTACATTCTTTTGGTTTATACCTAAACAAACAATGGTATTTGCTAAAAAGCAAGCCGGGCACATGGTCAGAAGACCCTATAGGTGTTTTGGATACTACCATAGCCCAGGAGAATATTTTCAATCCTATTTTGAATATTAAAGATCAGCGTACAGACAAGCGTATTGATTTTGTAGGTGGCATAAGGGGGTTGGCAGAATTGGAAAAGCGAGTTGATAGTGGAGAGATGGCGTTGGCCGTTAGTTTTTATCCGGTAAGTATGAACCAATTATTAACCATTGCAGACAGCGGTAATGTAATGCCTCCAAAAAGCACCTGGTTTGAACCTAAGCTACGGGATGGATTACTTACTCATCTAATAGAATAACATTTTTGCATTAAAGAATATTTTCTGTATGAGGTTTATATTTTCCTTTATCTTTTTGCTTTTTGGATTTATCAATACGGTTTGCGGGCAAGATGTAAAGGAATTACAAGAAACCGCTCGAGCGTTTATGCGTCAGGGTGATTTTTCAAATGCCATTATCGTTTTAAATAGAGCTTATGGATTAAATCCAAACAATGCCATAGTTGTGCAGGATTTGGCTTTAGCATATTATTATCAGCATGATTTGGATAGGGCGGAGAAGCTCATGAAACCTTTGGTGGATAAAGGAGAGACAGATGACCAAGGGTATCAGATTTTAGCAAATATTTTGTTATCGCATAACAATCAAAAAGAGGCTGAAAAGGTATATAAAAAAGGATTAAAAAGATATCCTAAAAGTGGTCCTCTATATAATGATTACGGAGAGTTATTGTGGCAACGACAAGACTATTCTGCAATTAGTTTGTGGGAGAAAGGAATTTTAGAAGACCCAAATTTTGCTCGTAATTATTATAATGCATCCAAGTATTATTATCTTTCTACCAATAAAGTGTGGGGGCTTTTATATGGTGAAATATTTCTTAATATGGACCCACAAAGTAAAAACGCCCCAGAAGTAAAAGAACTCATTTTAAACGGATATAAGAAACTATTTATAGAAACTGACTTAGATAAGATCTCTACCAACAATAAATTTGAAAAGGCATATCTCGCTACTATGTCAAAGCAAATGAGTCCGGTTTCTTTAGGTGTTTCTCCCGATGTGTTAACCATGGTACGTATCCGATTTTTATTAGATTGGGAGAATGATGATAATAAATTAAAAACATTCCCATTTCATCTTTTTGAAGTACAAAAGCAATATTTAAAAGAGGGGTTATTTGAAGCCTATAACCAATGGTTGTTTGGCTCAACATACAACCTACCCGGTTTTCAGTCATGGGTGGAATTACATAAAGACGAGTACGATAGATTTTTAAAGAAAATGCGTACCGGAGTTTTTAAAATGCCTGTTGGTCAATATTATAAATAAATTCATTTTACTCATCTCTTTTTATTCCTCATACTATTTTCCTTAACTTAGTACACAACGACATACTAATATGGAAGAGGTATCCCGACTATTCGACTTTTTTTTATACCAACAAAGTCATTTCCCCAAAAATGATATGTTAGCAGCCAAGGAAGATGGCAAATGGAAAAAATACAGCACACAAGAAGTTAATCAAATTGTACACAACCTTGCGTCAGGGCTGCTTCAACTTGGCCTCTCAGGGAAAGATCTTTCTGTAGAAGAACAGGATAAGGTGGCTATCATATCGCGTAACCGGCCAGAATGGATCTTTTTAGATTTAGCCTGTCAGTTAATCGGGGTGGTTCTTGTTCCGGTATATCCTACGTCAAACCCACATGAGCTAACATTTATCTATAATGAAGCATCTGTAAAATATATTTTTTGTAGCGGACAGGAATTGCTTGACAAAACACTTTCACTGAAACAAGATGTTCCTTCATTAAAAGAAGTTTTTTGTTTTGATAAACTACCGGGTGTTCGTCATTGGACAGAAATATTAAATAACACGCACCTTGACGAAGTTGACGTCCTAAAAAAAACGATACAAACTTCAACCTGTGTTACTATTATTTACACTTCAGGCACAACAGGTGTTCCAAAGGGTGTTATGTTAAGCCATCATAATGTTGTTTCAAATGTACTCAACAGCATATCCAGTTTTCCTTTTGAAAGGGACACTCAATCCAGGGCTTTAAGTTTTTTACCCCTCAATCATATTTTTGAGCGGATGATTACCTATTTGTATATAGTAAGTGGAATTTCTATTTATTATGCGGAAAGTATTGAGGCAATTGGTGACAACATTAAGGAAATAAAGCCTGCTGTTTTTTGCACAGTTCCCCGTTTATTGGAAAAGGTGTATGAGAAGATTATGGCCAAGGGCGAAGAATTATCCGGCTTAAAAAAGAAATTATTTTTTTGGGCAGTTGGGCTTGGTATTGAATATGACAATCGGAAATCAAAAGGTATTATTTATGATTTACAATTATCTATTGCCAACAAATTAATATTCAATAAATGGCGAGAGGGCTTGGGTAATCAAATTAAATATATAGTAACGGGTAGTGCCACCTGCCAGGTGAGGTTGCTTCGTTTATTTAATGCCGCCCGTATTCCGGTATATGAAGGATACGGCCCAACCGAAAACAGCCCTGTAATTAGTGTTAATCGAAGAGAAAAAGGAGGAGCGAAATATGGAACTGTCGGACCTGTTATAAACGGCCAGGAGGTGAAGTTGTTGCCAGACGGGGAGATATGTGTAAAAGGACCTAGTGTTATGATGGGCTATTACAAACGAGCTGATCTTACTGCTGAAGTGGTTAAGGATGGTTGGTTGCATACTGGGGATATTGGTGTGTTTGAAGAAAATAAGTTTTTGCGTATTACAGATAGAAAAAAGGAGCTTTTTAAAACAAGTGGGGGCAAATATGTAGCACCTCAGCCTATTGAAAATAAAATGAAGGAGTCTCATTTTATAGAGCAAATGATGGTGGTAGGTGAAGGGCATAAATTTGTTGGTGCACTAATTGTTCCGGCATTTACTGCTCTTCAAAACTGGATGAGCAAAAAGGGGATTACATTTACTACCCATGAAGAAGCGATAAGAAACCCACAGGTTCTGCTCATGTTTAAATCAGAGATTGAGCATTTCAATGAATTATTTAATCATGTTGAACAAATAAAAAGATTTGAATTGCTTCCTGAAGAATGGACCGTTGACTCAGGTGAGCTTACACCAACACTCAAACTAAAACGCAAAGTAATTAAGGAGAAATATAAAGAGGCAATTGATCGGATTTACAGTTAGTGGACAGATTTTCGATTAGCTCCGGTAAAATATCTAAATCTCTTGATTTATCAAGGAAGGCCACGCACCCCAATTCATTACAAAGTTTTCGATAGCGAATCTCCTCCTGATTAGTAATCATTACACATTGAATGAATGGATAATTTCTTGAAATGAACTTCAATAAATCAATACCATTTTTGCCCGGCAAATTAATATCAAGTAATGCAATATGTACAGTATGAGTCTTTAATGTTTTTTGTGCTTCTAAAAAGGACCCAGCTAAGAAAACGTACTCAACACAATCAATTTCCATTAATTGTTTTTGTAACCTTTTTGAGATAAGCAGTGAATCATCTACGAGCAATATATTTAATCGGTTATTCATAAATATGAATCAAAAATAGCGTTTATGAATTGCCGTTATGTAGAGAAAAAGATTAATTTGAAACTATATACTTCTACAAGCAGATAGAATAATTACTACATTAAATTATGTTCTATTGAATATAAAGTAAGGTCTGCATTACTTTTCAGGTTCATTTTAGACATAATTCTGGAACGGTATGTACTTACTGTAGTAACACTTAGAAACATAGACTCTGCAATTTCAGATACTGTTTTCCCCTTTGCCAGCATTTTTAGCACGCTAAATTCTCTGTCTGATAAAAGTTCGTGTGGTGCCTTATTATTGCCTTGGTCAAATACTTCTGCCAGCTTTTCGGCAACAGCAGGGGTGATATATTTTTTACCCAGCATTACTCGCTGTACGGCATTAACAAGTTCTTCCGGAGCAAGAACCTTACTAAGATAGCCTGCTGCTCCAGATTTAAGTACCCTGATTGCATATTGTTCTTCGGGATGAATACTAAGAATAAGCACAGGCAATTTGGGTTGAATTTGTTTAATTTGTTGCAGCGCTTCCAGTCCACTTCTACCCGGCATAGATAAATCACTAATTACCACATCCCAATCTGCAGCAATCACTTTTTTAATCATATCCTCAGCATCTGCAACTTCTTCAATTACTGCGGAGGGAAAACCCTCCAGCAAAATCTGTCTGAGTCCTTTTCGAACAACAGAATGGTCATCAGCTATTAAAATTCTTTGCATATACCTAATCTTTATTCTTAATGGGTACCTCAATTTTCACTGTAGTTCCTTTTCCCGGTTTACTATCTATTTCAAAGGTACCATCCATCATTATTGTACGTTCTTTCATACCTACAAGCCCCAGGGTATTTTTTCCATTAATATCTATTGCATTATACCCTACACCATTATCTATAATTTGTAAAATTAATAAACCTTCATTAATACTCAGGGCGGCACCTACTTTGGATGCTTTTGAGTGTCGCATAACATTAGTGAGACTTTCCTGATAAATCCTGAATATACTTGTAGCCATTATATCAGGAATTTCAATATTGTTGATACTAGAATTAAAGTGGGTTTCTATTCCGGAGCGTTTTTGAAAATCTTCGCTTTGCCATTCCATAGCAGCAACTAATCCAAGGTCATCTAATATGCTGGGTCGGAGTTGTGTAGCAAGTCGTCGAACAGTTTTTACCGTATCATCTACAAGTTCAATGGTTTCATTTATTTTTTCCTTTAGCACTATTTCTTGTTCAGGTATTTTTTTCCCAATCCATGAAATATCCATTTTAAGTCCGGTAAGTTGCTGTCCCAGTTCATCATGAATTTCTCTTGCCATGTGTGTGCGCTCAGACTCACGAACTGTTTGTAGGTGAGTTGCCAATTGGCGGAGCTGTTCATGTGAATTTTTTAATTCTTCTTCTGCACGAAGTTTTTCAGTCATATCATTTGCCAGTTCCAACTTTGCTTGTTGTCCCTGATAAATAATATCGTGTGCTAAAACATTTACCTTCACATATTCACCACTCTTCTTTTTATGATCACGGATACCGCTGTTATTAATACCATCAAAATGCATAGGTTCAAAATCTGGTGGAAATTCTTTCCATGGTCGAATATCTCGAATATTCATGTGTTCAAACTCTTTTCGGGAATAGCCATAAAAATCAATAGCTGCATCATTAACTGCAAGGAAATTTTTATCAGGCAAGGAAAGCATCCACATGGGCATTGGGTTTTGTTCAAACAGCAAGCGATACTTGTATTCTGAAACCCTTATAGCTTCCTCTGCCTTTTTTCTTCCGGATATATCTCTAATTATTGCCTGAAATCTTCCACCGGACAGGTGCTTACCACTACTTTCCACATAAACAAAATGTCCATCCTTATGTTTCATGAGTGTTTCAATAATAGGGATACCTGTTTTCAGTTCTTCTTCATCTAACTTAAGTGGCGTTTGATCTTCTCTAAAAAGAATATCAGAAAATTTCAACTGAAGTAATTCATTTGTGGAATAGCCTGTCATCATTGATGCGCTGGTATTGACCATTATAAATCGGCCTTTATGATCACTAATAAAGATTCCGTCAGAAGCCTGTTCTACCAGTAATCGGAATTTTTCTTCGCTTTCTCGAAGTTGCTTTTGCGCTCTTATTTTTTCTGATAAATCAACCCCTAATTCCATTAAGCAAATTTCTCCTTCATAATGGATAAGCATACCGGATAAATAAAAATCTAATTGTTCATTATTTTTTGTTTGCAATCGGGCTTCCTTGGTAAACTCGCCCAATGCAAATGCTTGTTGTATGGTAGATACCATGCTATCTCTGTCTTCTTCCGGTTGAAAGAAAACAGGATTCATGCCACTCACTTCATTATGAGAATAGCCGGTAATTAATTCTAAGTTTTTATTCCAGCGTAAAATTTTTCCTGCACGATTAAAGATAAAGAATACGCCGGGCAGGCTATTGATAACAGAATCTGATAATGTTTTTTCCATCAATACCCTATTTTCAGCTAATCGTTGTTCAGTTACGTCTTGCATAGCTCCCAGCATCCGGTGAGGCTCGCCCAGTTCATTGTAGATAATATAGGCTCTGTCAATAAAGGTGCGATACTCATTGTTAGTTGTTCTAAACTTAAATTCTTCATTAATAAAAACCTCTTTATTTCTCAATGCTTCTTCCTGATTATGTTGCACCCTTTCTACATCTTCATGATGGAGGCGCTGTTGAAAATCATAAAACTTCAATGACCGGTTATCAGAAAGACCAAACAATTGATAAAAAGTATCATTACCTTGAATACGGTCTAATTTAATATCCCAATCCCATATAGCATCTTTAGTAGCCTTACTTACCAGTTCAAACCGTTCATTTAATGTTTTAAGTTCAAACTCTGATGCTTCCAACATCCTCAGGTATTTATTTCTTTCTGTTACATCAATAAGGGTTCCAATCACAGCTCCATCCCCTCTATACATTAAAAAAGTACCATACACTTCTACATTTAATATTTTTCCTGATTTATGAAGCGCATCAAACATATAATGCATTGACTTTTTAATACCATACATCCTAACTCTAATATTAAAGTCAACTTTTTCTCTATCATATTCACAAACAAAATCCAATACTGTCTTTTTGTTTTGGACTTCATCAACTTCATATCCAAAAATTTCAGCAAGACGCGGATTCACGTATGTAAATTTCCCCTCCTGAATAATATACACACCCACCATAGATTCCTCAACCAAACTTCTAAAGCGAGACTCGGTTTCATGCAAGGCTAATTCTGCTTTGCGTCTTTCGGTAATATCATGAACCAGTGCCATAATGCCCATGGTTCCGGTTTGATTTTTAATTATGGAGAAATACCATTCGCAATAAATTATTCTATCATCCTTAGTAATATTTCTTATATCAAGTGCTTCATTTTTTCCTTCTTTAAATAAAAGTTCAACCACTTCAGTTATGCTAGCTAAATCGGAAGAATAAATCATGTCATAAATGGAGAATCCTGTATTATGTACTTCATTCTCATTCCATCCAAAAATTTCAATGGCTTTCTTTGACCATTGAACTACATTTAAATTTCGGTCAAACTCCAAAACAGCCATTGGGGTATTACTAATATGTGAGTTCAGTTTATCATGTGCTTCTTGTAGTCGTAGTTCTGATAGTTTTTCTTCGGTAATATCATGGTAATAAACCGAAACGCCATCAGGAGAAGGGTAAATCAGATCTTCGAACCATTGTCCTGTTTCAGGGAAAATCAATTCTCTGCGTAAGGGTTTCATGGTTTTCGAAGCTTCCATTAGTGCTGCATAAAACTCACCCCCCACCTGTTTGGGATGTAATTCCCAAATATTAAATCCAATAAGTTCTTCGATTCGCCTGCCATGCATTTCAGCAGCCTTAGGGTTCACATATATATAATTCCAGTCTTTATCTAAAGCAATAAATGCATCAGTAATTCTTTCAAAAACAGCATTTAATTCAATGGCTTTTCGTTGCACCTCAACTTCCAGATTATCGGTCAATTGTTGCAGTTTTCTTTGAGCTTCTTTCTTTTCAGTTAAGTCAGTAAAAACACCAACCACAGAAATACTTTCACCCTTATCGTTTTTTACCGCAGAAATAGATGAGAGGATATGCAATTTTCGTCCATCTCTGGCAGTGTGCACTACTTCACCCTTCCAAAAGCCATTTTCGGCAAAATGGATGCGTGCCTGGTTCAAATCAATCTCTTCATATTCAACGCGCAAAAGTTCATCCATATTTTTTCCAATTACCTCTTCTTCCTTCCAGCCATATAGTTGCTGGGCATATTTATTCCAGTTGGTAATACTATGGTCGAGGTTGGTTGTAATAATTGGGTCAATAACACTAGCAATCAGGGTTCCGTTATATTTAAGAACCGCCTCATTTTGCCGTCGTCTTTTTAACTCTCTGGATAAGGCTCGATAATTAAAAAATAACACCAAATAAAAAATACCTCCTGAAATAATAAATTCCCATGCAATTTTCTTCACATTAGCCTCACGCTTGGCCGTGGAAGCAGAAATTTCACTTCTTAACTGTCTTTCCATTGTATTAATCCTCACCCTGATTCTGTTCATCATTATTTCGCCGCTTGCCTTATTTAACAATGCCCTTGCCGAATCAAATCCAAAGCGTGTACGCGTATCCACCAACATTCTCGAGTCCATCACCTTTTCCCTAATGAGGTCAAGTAAAATTCCTTTATTCTGTTCTGTAGTGCTATCTTGTGTTTTATCGGGAAAGATTAAATCAATATTTTGTACAATTGAATCAAGCCCTCTATTATAAGTAAACAAGTACGTTTCATCACCGGTAATAACATATCCGCGTTGTCCTGTTTCAACGGCCTGCACATCTGTAAGAATACCTTCTAAACGATACAACTTTACCAAGGCTACGTTTACTTGTCTAATATCTCGTTCTGCCCGGTTTATATGGCT
Source organism: uncultured Ferruginibacter sp. (assembly GCA_964490345.1). GTDB lineage: Bacteria > Bacteroidota > Bacteroidia > Chitinophagales > Chitinophagaceae > Ferruginibacter. The sequence goes on along the minus strand of CAZBBO010000018.1, from coordinate 7,778 downwards.
TACCGTAATAAACAAAAGGAACCCAATACATAGCACAACGGCTATATAAGTTAATTGCATTCTCCATTTGTCATTTCTAATTGGCATATTGAGCCTAAGTTAATTTAAAACATTAATATCATTCTATCCATCCAGTAAAAAGGTAACAACCAATCTCGTTCCTTTTCCAATAATTGATTGGATTTGTACAGTACCTCCCTGCAGTTCTGCTCTTGAGCGAATATTCCGCAATCCCACACCACTTGAATTTCCTTTTGTATTAAATCCAATTCCGTCATCTTCAACCAAAAGAGTTAGCTTGTTATTCTCACCAATAAGCTCCACAAATATATTTTTAGCCATAGCATGTTTAAACACATTATTCAGTTGTTCCTGAATAATTCTGAATATGGTTAATTTCAATTTTCCCGAAAGTTTATTTTCGTTCATTTCCCAATTGGTTCGAATATTATAAAGATTTAGCTTTTTGAGCGAATCAAATAAATCGTCTAATGAAGCTACCAGTCCCTTTTCACCAACTGAAGGTGGTAAAAGTGATTTACTAATATTTCTCACTTCATTTATCGCAGAATAAAGTAAATCTTTTGCACTCTCCAATAAAGGAATACTTTTTTCTTGATTAGCCAGAGCATACTCAATATATAATCTTACTGTAGCTAAAATCTGATTTATATTATCATGTAATTCAAGTCCAATATGCAATCGTTCTTGTTCTTGTGCGGTAATAGCAGCATTCGTTACTTCCTGTTGTTTTAAAACACGTTCCCGTTCTAACCGCTTTTCCAGTTCAACCTGTTCTGAAATATTTTTTATAATAGCCATGCTCACTTTCTTTTCATAATAGTCTATAGGATGGAAGGCTACTTCCATATACATAATATTTCCATCCTTATCTAAGTGTCGGGTTTGATACGTAGTATAAGACAATGCATTATTTTGGCTGTTTTTGGCAATAGTTTCGAGACTTTTTTGGGATTCAGGGTGAACAAGATCTTTAAAACTCATTTTTATCAGCATATCCACATCGTATCCATACTGGATTACAGTAGCCATGTTTACTTCAAGCACTTTAAAAGTGGCGGGATCCCAAATAATTATCGCCAATGGATTATTATAAAAAAGATCACGGTATTTCTTTTCAGATTGTTTCAGCAACTCTTCTGCATTTTTTTCATCGGTGATATCTCTAAAATTTATTAAGATACCATTTACTGATTTTTCTTGTGTTAAATTGTACATTGTAGAATCAAGCCAGATATATTCTCCATCTTTCCTTTTAATTTGATAGGCAATTTGAACTTTTTCAAAAGGTGTGGAAACCACTCTTGCGAATGCTTCTGTTACCTGAGCTTTAAAATTAGGGTGAAGGTTATTTATTGAAGCGCCATTATTAAGTTCCTCTAAAGAAAAGCCTAAAATATTTTGACCAGAATATAATTCCACAATCATCTTTTCCGGACTAACCACGGTAATACCATCTCGTATGTTTTCTACTAATGCCCTAAATTTCTTTTCATTTGAGCGCAACTTCTCCTCTGCATCTTTGCGCAAAGTAATATCTGCCATTACCATAAAATAGCCAATATGCTTGGCCTTGTTATCATATTGCGCCTGAAAGCTTGCTTCCACCCAATAATATTTTCCTTCGTTAAATTTACTTTCCACCTCGATGGAAAAAGGTCGCTTAGCATTCAATTTTCTCCTTAGCTCTTGTTCTCCTATTTTATCGTCCACATATAATATTTGTTCAATGGTAAACTGGTCTAAGTCTTCTTTAGAATATCCTGTTTTTATTTTAAACGCATTATTTGCCCATTGTATAAGGCCTTCGGGGTTTATCATTACAACACTATTAACCACTTCTTTAGCTATGGCTGCCAGCCGATCCCGCTCTTGTTCAATAGTTTTTATGTCATCTATATTTCTGGTAACCCCAACTAATTTCACTGCATTCTTTTCATCATTTCTAATAATTGAGCCCTTTTCCATTACATAGATAAATCCATTTTCTGAGCGCATACGGTATTCTACAAAAAAACTATCAGCTCTGGTGTCGGTTAACACATCGCGATAATATTTTCGCATAAAATCCCTATCATCAGGATGAACAAAACTAACCCAGGCTTCAAAGTTTAATGTCTTATTATCATTATTAAACCCAAAAACCTTTTTCCAGCTTTCCGGAGAGAACTGAATGATATCCGTTCTTAAATCCCAATCCCAAATAATATCATAACTCACCTGCCCAATAAGAAACTGTTGTTGTTTAAGAACATCTCTTTGAACAAATGAAGCATACTTATTAAATGCGCGAGTGATAGATACCGTCATTCGTTGTGGGCTTAATTCATTTTCAAAGAGTACATCTACATCTTCATTAAAAACAATAGAAGATAATTCCACCTCTTTCTTAGTTACAAATACAATAGGAAAATTTGAAATAAGCACATTAAAAGAATCGGGAATTCTCTTTTCATTTCTGGAATCCACCAGAATAATACAGTTGTCTTTTAAGAACTCATTATTCAATAGCTCATCAAGACTATAAACTGATTGAAATAAAAAGTTGCAGTTTTCCAGCAGGTTTGGCAAATCCTTCACATCCTTAGAAGGTAATACACAGAGCACCTTTTTATTTATGATGAGTTTATGATTTTTTTTCATAATGTGAGAAATTCTATTTAATTTAGTGCCCTAATAATTGGGCTCTTTATAAACAAAGTTAAAAAACCCTTAACTGGTATTTACTCTTTGAAAACTAATAATAGTTTTGTAGTCTGAAAATACTGCTAACCAATCTTTTCGTTATATATTTATTGCTATTTTGAAAAAATTTTTAATAATAGATGATCACATGGTTGTAAGGTCAGGGATAAAGGCCTTATTATCTGATTTATATAAGCCATCAACAATTGAGGAGGCCCATGATGGCGTAAGTGCCTTAAAAAAGATAGAAACTGAAGAGTACGACCTTGTTTTATTAGACATTCAAATGCCTAATACCGATACCCTTGCATTAATGCAAATGATATCTTCTACTCATCAAGGAATAAAAGTATTGATCTTTTCAATGAGTCCGGAAAACATATATGCCCAGCGTTACTTAAAAGCGGGGGCAATGGGATATTTAAACAAAGACTCTTCTTTGGATGAACTCATAAGGGCAATAGACCTTGTTCTAAAAGGAAAAAAATATATTTCGGAAACACTACTTGAAATCCTTGCCAGTTCTGCCGGGCAAGAAAAGAATGAGAATCCATTTAATAAACTTTCTCCACGCGAATTTGAAATTACAAACCTGTTATTGTCGGGTAAAACAATAAGTCAGATAAGCAATTCTCTTCACTTAGGAGTATCTACTGTGGGGACACACAAATCCCGAATTTTTGAAAAATTACGTGTTACTAACTTATTGGAATTAAAAGACCTTGCGGACAGCTATCAGTTAGGTGGCTAGTTCTTTAACCCTTTCCATTTTTCTTCATAAGAATTAACTTGCCGGTTATACCTTTGCTGCGATGAATTTATATGTTTTCTCCATAAAGGAAATGATTACGGTAACCTTTACCCTTATGGCTGTTATAGACATGTTGGGAAATGCGCCGGTTCTTATTTCTTTGAAAGCGAAGATGGGCGGTCAGATTCGTTCTCTACAAGCCACCATTGCATCAGGAATTTTAATGTTACTGTTTTTATTTGTAGGCAAGGATTTTCTAAACCTAATGGGATTAGATGTAAAGTCGTTTGCTGTAGCAGGAAGTATTGTTATTTTTATCATTGGTCTTGAAATGGTGTTAGGGTTAGAACTTTTCAAAACAGATCACAATCCTCGTAGTGGGAGTGTAGTTCCTATTGCCTTTCCTTTAATTGCAGGCTCAGGTACGCTAACCACTATTATTTCGCTAAAGGCAAATTTTCATACCATAAATATTTTCATTGGTATTCTCATAAACTGTATTATCATATTTATTGTATTACACTCTCTTAAATGGATAGAAAAAGTACTGGGTCCGAGTGGAATTATAGTGGTAAGAAAGTTTTTTGGTGTTATTTTGCTGGCAATTGCCGTAAAAATCTTTGGAACTAACATTCAGGGATTTGGGAAATAGGGTAAACAACAGCGGCCTCGTAGTACAATGGATAGTATAAGAGTTTCCGAAGCTCCAGATCCAGGTTCGATTCCTGGCGAGGCCACTTCACTTCTTCTCAATTTATTGACTTATAACATTTCATTATAAATATTTAATTCGTGAAGGCTCCCTCAAAAGAATTTGATTAAAATTCATAAGGAGCAATGATTGATTGCGATTTATTAAAGTTGGCAATTTTAATTTCAACACCCATTTGAGCCAATTGATTGCGAAATTCGGTTAAGGATATATTCAATCGGAAAACTTAATAAAACTCCTTAGGCCAGAATATAGCCCTTTTCTTTCCCATTACTAAATACTAATTTCCATCCAATAATACATTTGGGTATTCTTCTCTAATAATATTTCCATCTACATACTCCGTATTTTTTAAGAATAAAAAGCCAAGCCCTCGTTATATAAATATTGAAATGGTTGAGTCTGTTCTTTGTGAAGCCTGATTAATCGTAACGGTCTTTCCAATTAAAGTATCGTCTTTTTCCAGAAATCTTGTGAATTTGAAATTAATGTCATTTCTAATAGCTTTTTTATAATAACCTAAAATTGACTTTTTTGTTTTTAGGTTATACACATCCATTAAAGTAATATTAACTCTTTCAAGCGATTATTCTGTCAATAGGGGGTTTATCTCTCCGTCCCGTCCCGGTGAGCAGACATACGCCGGCAAAAAGATGTATTGTATCCGATTTTTGCATTCCTGCCCGGGGACGCTACCCGCGTCCCCGATTCAAAGATCGCACTTTTTTAAACGCAGAACAATGCCTCATCAAGGTACTTTTAGGTACTTCCCCAAACAGATGGGGAACTGGCGTTCCCGCTCTAAGTAAATTTCGGAATTTTGGAAACACGAGACAATGCCTCGGCTTGGTACTTTATGGGGTATATTTCAAAAAAGGGGGAAACTGCGTTTCCCACCCCGGTGCAAAGTTCGAAATTTTAAGAACACAAAACAATACCTCATCAAGGTGCTTTAAGGGGCAGATACCCCTTTCGGGCGGGGGCTACGCCCCCCCACCCCAATTCAAAGTTCGGATTATTTCAAACACGAAACAATACCCTTAATTCGGTATTTATGGAGCATAACTGTTATGGATACACGAGGTTCCTTTATAGGAATGGGAAGAGAATCTTTAAGACCCTTTATCTGAATATTTGAAATGTACACTTCAAAATGTCCTTATTGTTTTGTCAGGATAATATTTGTCGGTATATTAAAATCAGGATCGTCTGGATTGTATAATCCCGGTTCTTTCTTAACTGTCCATTGCGCTTGTAAAGAACAATTAACGGTGGGTACAAGAAAACAATTAGGATTTAAAACCTGCATTGTAATTTTACCATCAATAAATCCACCTGCATTGGATGTATTGGTTACGGTGTTATCATATACTGTCCCACCAATCCTGTAATCCTGAGTTATATCACCTGTGCCAATTGCAAAAGGCCAGTTTTGCCCGTATCACCAATTTCCTTGTTTGAATCATATACAATGCTTACCTGATTTCCATTGGCATCTACAATGATTTTTTTGTAATGCCCTTTATAGCCATCTGCTATTCTCCAAAGTGTTACAATAAACACTTCATTGGCGTTTTGATACTTCCAAGTCCCGGCAAACATATCCTGCTGTTGATAGTGTTCTTTCATTAAAAGAGAATCTGCCGTTTTAAAAGAAGCAAGGCAAACAAATGAAAATAGTATGATGATGAAATGTTTCATTTTATTCTGTTTTATAAAATTTAATAAATTAGTTGCAATGGGTATGTTTTTCCAAATCCTGATTGCACAGGTTTATATAATTTAAGATAGGTTAAGTTAAGATCATCTCCTCCTCTGTTTGTGTGAAATAAAATGAAAAGAAGGTGGAAGTTTCTTTCTCTATTGAAAAGGTAGGCTGCAGTATAATTATTAACCCGTTTAAAAAGTTCATTATTGTAATTCTGCAAAATTGATTACTGAAACTTTATTCAAATCTGCTTTGTAAACCGGTACCTGCTGTTATTATTCTTGGATTATTTAATAAATATCTGCTTCATTTATTATTTCATAAGCTTCGGTATAAATCCTGATACAACCTATTTTTCCTTTCTTAATAAATTTATCGGCCAGGCTAATTCAGGACTAGTCGTTAGTTGTTTGTGAATTGTAATATATTGAGCATCTGTGAAAAAAGCATCAATCCAAAATTGATTGTTAGGAAGATAATTAATTTGTAACTAGCCCTTCTGTTGTTGCTATTACTCTAAACTACAAAAGCAGTATCGAAGTCCAGAGATAAATGCAAAATTAGAGTATCTGTAGGCTTATTAAGATAATCAGCAACAAGGAAATTCCGTAGCATTTCCTCTAATGTTTGTGCTTTTGCATTCGTGATTATGCAAAGAAGAACAAAAGCATTGATTAAAAATGCCAACTTTACTTGTTAGTAAATATTGCCTTCTTTTATTATGGTCCAATCATCCTTGTATATACTTATGCGCCCAACTTTTTCTTTTCTTAATAATGATAGTGGCCATGCTACATCACAGGGTATACTTAGAGAATCCCTAAACAAAGTAATATATTGTGGATTTATTATCCCAATATCAACCCAATAGGCAGTTCCATAATTTATTTGCAGCCTTGCCCCAAGATATACGTATTTACCAGGAAGTATAATAAATGCGCTGTCGTACCCAGCTGGTAAATGAGCAATTAATGTATCTATAGGCCTATTAAAATAATCTGTTAATGGGAGATTTTGTAATTGCTGCTCTAATGTCTGTGCCTTTGCATTTTGCAAAGTCGCAAATAAAATAATTAGAAAAAGTATTCTTTTCACATTTTACGGATTTAATTTAATAAAATTATTTTTATCTGGTGCGGTAGATTTATAAAAACCTATGCCTGATACCGTTGCTGAACCCAAATATTGAACCCATGCCAGCTCTGTAGCAATTTGTTTATTTGAAATTTGTAATCCTTGCAGTATTTGCAAATATAATTTACGCTGTTGCCCTCGCCTTGCTATATTAAAGATTGAATATAACTGTGGGTCTTCCGCAACTAAGGCATACCGTGCATTTCCAACTTCTATTATAGCCGTATAGCCTTCCTTTATTGTCCCATATTGATTAAATTTTATCAAATCTTCCGGTGAAAAACTAGTTCGATAATATCTAACTGTATCTTCAGCATGTGTATGCCCAAATGCAAGAAGAGTCTCTCCCACATCAAGGAGGTAGTTAACTCTGGTCATATCGCCCGATAAATTGCCGAGAAGAAAATTCTTTGAGTAAATACTATCTCCTTTTTTTACCACAATAAAACTTTGTTCTCTAAAATTATTGTTCATTCCCCAGTTATATAATGAGTCCATTTGTCTGCTGCAACTTTGAGAAATTTTTGTAAGAAGAGTGGAGTCGAAAGTGTTATTATGATTTGGCGTACAAGGTAAAATCGGCTCTCCCTGTTCATCAAATTCTGTAACACCTACAAACCCTCTTTTACATTCTTCATCACCTGTATTTGTAGTGCCCGCTGTGCCGCTTCCTGTTCCGCCGGCAGGACCACCACCACCTGTTTCGGGTACCGTTAGCATATAAACTAACCCGGCGGGTTCGTAAAGGCACAAGGCTTCTGTTGAGG
>CAZBBO010000017.1:0-57569 GCA_964490345.1 uncultured Ferruginibacter sp. | reverse complement strand
CTGGCGTTCCCACCCTAAAGTAAATTTAGAAATTTTTAAAACATGGAACAATACCGCGGCTTGGCACTTTATGGGGTATATTTTAAAAAAGGGGGAAACTGCGTTTCCCACCCCGGTGCAAAGTTCAAAATTTTAAGAACATAAAACAATACCTCATCAAGGTGCTTTAAGGGGCAGATACCCCTTTTGGGCGGGGGCTACGCCCCCCACCCCAATTCAAAGTTCGGATTGTTTTAAATACGAAACAATACCTCAAATTCGGTATTTATGGAGCATAACGAGTAGGCATAAACGAATTTAATTTTTACATTCCTATCCCTAATAATACTACTTCATTCCCTTTTTAGCCTTAAGCACATACAAACAAATTAATCTCTAAATCACCATAAGGAGTGGTTACAAATATTTAAAACTATAAGTATAAAATCAATACTAAGCATCGTTGAAAAACATTCAACACTTTGACTAAAATATCCTTTTTGGCAAGCCATTTGCTCAATTCCATCTATACAATAAGCTGATTATCTAATTATTTAAAAGTTTCACTTACAACATGAAAACAATTCTTCACAAAGCAAGCACTCGCGGACATGCTAACCATGGATGGCTTAACACCTACCACACCTTCAGTTTTGCCAACTATCATAATCCAAAGAGAATTCATTTTGGCGCATTGAGGGTACTTAATGATGATACTGTAAGCCCCGGAGCCGGCTTTGGCACTCACCCTCATGAAAATATGGAAATTATTAGCATCCCATTAGAAGGACAACTCCAGCACGGAGATAATATGGGTAATTCCGGCATAATTAAAAAAGGAGAGGTACAAATAATGACCGCAGGAACAGGGGTTACTCATTCCGAAAAAAATGGAAGTAACAAAGAAGAAGTAAAGTTTTTACAAATTTGGATTTTCCCAAAAGAATTAAATTTAAAGCCCCGGTATGATCAGCTCATTATTGAAAATAATACCAAGCAAAACGATTTTCAAAAAATCATTTCACCCAATGCCAATGACGAAGGTCTTCAAATAAACCAAGACGCATGGCTTCATCTTGCACACTTTAAAAAAAGCACCCTTAAAAACTATCAAATAAAAAAGGAAGGGAACGGAGTGTATGTTTTTGTGATAGAAGGGAATGTTAAAATAAACGGTCTTATCCTAAACAAAAGAGATGGTTTAGGTGTGAGCGAAACGGATAACCTAGCTATTGAAGCTTTGGAAGATACTGATTTTCTTTTGATTGAAGTACCAATGAAGCTTCCTGATTATTTTGTTTAATAATAAAACACCCTGAAATAAAATAATTCCTTAGAGTATCCCTCTATTTGCTCATTACAATGCATAAGTTACCTTTATTAATTATTATTTCTAACCCTCTTTAATTAACTATGGGCATTATCAAAAATCTTTATAATCAATTTTATGGTTCGCAAGATTTTTAAAATCACAGGTATCATTATTTTACTTCTCATAATCATTGCTACCTCTTTTCTCCTTTACATAAAAAAGGCCTTACCAAATGTAGGTGCTGCACCTATTATTTCTATCAATCCTGATTCTACGATGATAGAACGAGGCGCTTATTTAGCAAATCATGTTACCGTATGTATTGACTGTCACTCGCATCGTGATTGGTCAAAATTTTCAGGGCCCATTGTTGCCGGTTCGGAAGGTGGTGGGGGTGAACGATTTGATGAACAAACAGGATTTCCGGGTACCTTTTTTTCACCAAATATTACACCAACTGGATTAAAAAATTGGACTGACGGGGAGTTATTCAGAGCCATCACTACCGGTGTTACAAAGGATAATGATGCCCTTTTTCCGGTAATGCCTTACCATGAGTATAGTAAATTAGATTCAACTGATGTTATTTCCATAATCGCTTATATACGCTCCTTAAATCCAATAAAAAACAATATCCCCAATAGGAAAATTAATTTTCCTATGAATTTTATCGTAAATACTATACCCGAGAAGGCACAGCCAATACACCTTTCTTCCCTCTCATCAAAAATTGATTATGGAAAATATTTAACTACCATTTCAGGATGTGAATTATGCCACACAAAACAAGAAAACGGAAAACAAGCTGGAGCCCTTTTTGCAGGAGGATGGAATTTTCATCTTCCTGATGGAAGCATAGTAACTAGCCCAAATATCACACCTGATAAAGAAACAGGTTTAGGCAACTGGACCGAAAGAGATTTCATCACCCTCTTTAAAGAAAGAAGTACAGAAAGTGGAAATATAAAAAGTATAAAACCCGGAGATTTTCAAACTATAATGCCCTGGTCAATGTATGGTGGAATGGATACTTCGGATTTAAAAGCAATATATTCCTATCTTAATAATCTAAAGCCGGTAAATAATCAGGTGAATATTTTCACCCCTTCCTCATTAAAAAACTAACCACTCAAACCCCTTCTTTGTTATTTGTATTATAATAATTACTGATTTAATTACTATATCAAATTCGATTTCCACCACAATCGTTTATATGAACCTCACCTGTTCATTACCCACAAAACTGTAATAAGAAGCATTAAGCCGCCACTTTTGTTTAATTGTTGTTAGGCGTTTGTATTTTACACCTACTATATTTACTAATCATTTTCGTTGTTGAGTTCCATCGTCTGTGTGATGCTGGTCTGTCAAAATGATTTATCCTTGTGTTGATGTTCAATTTTTAGTCTTCGGTTCAATGGTTGAGGTGTTGAAAGCAATTTGCTAGTAACTTACTGAATATACGTTACTTATATAGTACTCAAGATTGTTCTGAAGGGCTAAGTATGTTCCAAGATAGGGAAATTGAATGTATAAAGTAGCGTAGGAATTAATTAAAATAAGGATAAAATATCCGCTTATTTTAGTTGAAAGAATAAAGTTTTTCCATACCTTTGCCCTCCCGTAAAAAGCGGGGAAAAAACTGAGTGTTATGAATGCAATAGATTTTGTACACGAACAACTTACAAAAAAAGGGAATCATCCTCAATTTAAAGCCGGAGATAATATTACCGTTAACTATAGAATTGTGGAAGGAAATAAAGAGCGTATTCAAAGTTTTAAAGGTGATGTAATTAAGCGCCAAGGAAATGGTGCCACTGCGTCATTTACTGTTCGTAAAATAAGTGATGGTGTAGGTGTTGAACGTCTGTTTCCAACAAATTCTCCAAACATTGAAAGCATTGTATTGAATAAAGTTGGCCGGGTTCGTCGTTCAAAACTCTATTTCCTGCGTGAAAGAAGTGGAAAGAGTGCACGTATCAAGGAAAAACGTATGGCTGTTATCGGAAAATAATTATTACTTTTTTAAAAATCAATTATATGGAGGCACCTTGCCTCCATTTTTATTATCCTTACTCACCATATCAGGGCGAAAGTTATTTAAAAGTAAATGATTTATTCATATATTAAGTTTAGCCCCATTTTAATACCAAGTATAACTTCCTGTTTCTCAATTATGAAAGCATTTCCCGCAAGAACTTTTACTGCTATTGCTTGCAAAACTACTTAGGACTTTGTATTTTGGAAGATATTAATCCTTTTCCGTTTTAAAAGAGGCCCCCGTCAATTTTTTGTTTAACCTTAAAACACCATTATGAAAAGGATTATTGGCATTGCTTGTGTTGCTGCTGCTGTTCTATTTTTTCTTTCTTCTTGTTCAAGAGGTATTACAACTTATCAGGCTGCAAATGGTAAAGCTAAGTGTGGAAGATACATACGTTAATTTTAGCAAAATCTCTCAAACGCATAATTAGCATCTGAATATTTTGTACCTTTAGCTTCTAATTCAACATGGAATATGTACACAATACTTGGAAAATTTAATTTATTATTGGGGATGCCCGGAGGTAGTGAATGGCTGCTAATTTTGTTGGGCGTTTTAGTACTATTTGGAGGACGTAAAATTCCCGAGTTAATGAGAGGTGTGGGAAAGGGTATTCGTGAATTTAATGACGCAAAGAATAATGTAAAAAATGAGTTGGAGGAGGGTATGAAAGAAAAGGATACTGCAAAAAAGTAAATACACGTCTCCCCTTACTATCATTCTGCAATGTTGACCGGCTTCAAAAGAGTCGGTTTTTAATTTTTGAAATCTCATTGGCGCGGTATTCAGAATAGTTAACAGTTTCGGGCTTGGCATAGTGGCGGATTTCGGAGCACGAAACTATCAATACACCGCAAAAGTTGATGCGAGGTAGAATGTTCAATTAACCACATCACCCGCCATTGAGCCAAACGCTTGTTATAGCCAGTGGTTATTTCCATAGTTCTTCTTCTAGCCAGTTTTTTGGAAAACCCATTTCTTTTGTCTGTGCCAATGGACAGGTTTTCATTAATTTCTTAAGTCGCTCACTAAATGTTGAACCTGGGCTTATTTGTTTTAAAACATACTCTATACAAGATAAAGTTGCATAAAGTTTGTTCGTATAAATTGATTTGTTTTTCAAGAAAGTATGGGTCGGGCGAGTAGGAAGTTTTATTGGTATTAGTCGTCTATTCCAAACTCGTCCGTGATGTGCACAAATATTTCTTAAAGTGCTAAAGCAAAGTATCCAATTTTCAATAACTGAAACATCTTTAAGACCAAAATGAGAGGTTACGACCAATTTTTCAGGGCACTTCTTCAAGTTTTGAAAAATTTTTGATAATAAACCGATACTACTTACTTCTAAACTCATCCAACTTGGTGGTTCTGTCGGATTGGTATATTTGCTTTTGTAATGGTCAATAAATGTTTCGCGACTTCTGTCTATTTCTTTTTGTAAACTGTCTAAATGGTTGGCAAATCTCATTGGGTCTCTGTATAGTTCAGGCTTAAGTTGCCAATGACTACCATGTCTTAAAGCAAAATGATAAATGATTTGCGTTCTCAATGCAATTTCAATTTTTTCTATAGCATCGAATATTAATAGTCGTAGTTTTCGGTCAAAAACGTAAAGATCTATTATTTGCTCAAAACTAACATCTACATTAAATGGTTGCTCGTTTTGAGAATTGTCTTGGAAAGGGTATGTATATGCTCTTAATCTGTAATAACTAATATTGGAGAGGTAGTCTTGAGCTTTTGTCTGGTTATGAAACTTCAGCCCACGTCCTTTTAATTTTTCTACTTGTTCAGTTATTGTGGTGGGCAACTTATTGTATTTCATAGCATTGTTGATATTAAGTTAACCCCTATAAAAATCGAAAACCAGCCCGGGTGCGCTGTTCAAATGGGAAGCGTGGCTGGTATTATTAAGTGCAAATATATGCCATATTTTTGTAACTGCAATGCTAGTAACGAAATTCATTTTTCTGTTGATAGTCATTAATCTTTTATTCAGTCTCTTGTCAGTTCTATTCAAAGTTAACTAAATTTTATTTTTGATATTTTTTCTATCGTGTTTCGGTCATCCTGCCATTGGTTATAACACCTCTATAGCAGAATTATCGTGTTTAATTATTATACTTTTGCATAAGAAAAGTAAATGGATATAAGCAATTACTATGCTAAAGAATAGGATGATATTTTTCTTTATTTCTTTCATCATTTATTTTCTTCCTTCTTATGCAAATGCACAAAAGGAGTTTGAAAATATTGTTTCAAAGGATACCGTTACAATGCCTCTTATTGAATATGAAATTGACAATTTGGAGGTGCCGGCTGTTGCTCCAGCTAACAATAAGGTTCAATATATCAGCCAGCTCACCCGTTACGGCTTTCGTAATTTATTTACACAATTCAATTATAATTCTTCACAACCCTACTCGCGCCAAATAAATCCACATGCAGAATTATATATACAAGATTATTTAAAAAAGCACACCGGGTATTTAACAAAGATGCGCACAAGAGCCATTCCATACTTTAATCTGATTGATCAGGTTTTTGGACAATATGGTTTACCTCGCGAATTGAAATACCTGGCGGTTATTGAAAGCAACCTCCAAACTGAAGCAACAAGCTGGGCAGGAGCGGTTGGGCCGTGGCAGTTTATGCCTGAAACTGCACGCCTTTATGGGCTTACCATTAACTCATATAGTGATGAGCGCCGCGATTATATTAAAAGCACACACGCTGCAGCACGATATCTTCTATTTCTTTACAAGCAAATGCACGATTGGCTTTTGGTTATTGCAGCATATAATGGTGGCCCCGGACGCGTGTATGATGCTATGAAAAAAAGTGGAAGCAGAAATTTTTGGGAATTGCAATACTATCTTCCTCAGGAAAGTCGCAACCATGTAAAGAAATTTATTGCCACCCATTATATCATGGAAGCTAACGAAAACAATGCTTATTCAGGAATACCCGGCTCTACAGAAGATTACCCAATTGAAAATAATCCAAAGCTAACCGAAGTGGAATTACAAAATAGTTCCAAGCAAACGATTTCAGGTAAATACAATGCTAAAATAATTGCTCAAAATATAGATATGACATTGGAAGAATTTAACCGCTATAATCCAATGTTTGATATTAGACTTAGTAGAAACGGGCAGTATGATTTAGTATTACCGGAAGATAAAATGAATTCCTTTTTAGCTAATAAATACACCATTCTTAACGAGTCTATTCAACAGTTATTAGGACAACCGGAAGTACCCAACACAAAAACGGTATATCCAAAAAAGTCTTATCGGAAAAAAGGAACTTAATTCCTATTCCATAACATGATCTGTATCATAACTCCCGGTTAAAACCTTTCTTATGGCCTTCGTTTTGAGTAAACTTTCCTCATATTCCTTTTCTGGATCGCTATAGTGAGTAATTCCTCCACCAGCATGAAAAGAAAAAACTTCTTTTGATTTATCATACAACAAGGAGCGTATAACCACATTAAAATCCATATCCTGCTCTGGGGTGATATAACCAATGCTACCGGAATAAATTCCCCTGCCTGAAAGTTCATACCGATGTATTAGTTCCATCACTCGTTTTTTAGGCGCACCGGTCATTGAGCCCATTGGAAAGCATACGTCAAGAACATCAGCAAACGTATTGTGTTTTTCCAATCTACCCACTACTGTACTCATCATTTGATGAACTCCTTTAAAACTATAAACTGAAAATAAAGATGGAACCGTAACACTACCCGGAATGCATACACGACTTAAATCATTTCGAACTAAATCTACCACCATAACATTTTCACTTTTATCTTTTTTGCTTTCTTCAAGTTCCATTCTACTTTGCTCATCCTCATAAAAATCAGCATATCGGGGCGATGTTCCTTTTATGGGTTGAGATACAACAACCTCTCCCGTTTTAGAAATAAACCGCTCAGGACTGGCACATAAGCAATACTGATCATTTACACGATAAAAGGCGGAGAAAGGATTGGGCGAAATCGCATTAAGCTTCTTATATACTGCCGCGGGGTTAATCCGAGCATCTCCATAAAATTCCTGACAGTAATTTAATTCATAACAATCACCTCTGCGAATATGTGCTTTAACATTTTCTAATGCCTGCAGGTATGATGTATGGTGATGTGTTGTCTTAATAATTACATTACTTTTTTCTTCCTCAATCGGACTACACTGGTCAATTTCTTCCATTAATTGCCTTTCGGGGCAATCACTCAATAAAATAGACACACCATTATTATGCAGCTCAAGCAATACATCCGGTACAAAAAAGAAACCTTGTGGAAATTGAACACGCAACGGTTTGGTTTCCAACAATCCATTATTTAACTCATACGATAAATGACCAAAAATCCATTGTTTATGCTCATTATGAAAATGGTATAAGCAATCAAATGGGTTTTGAAATGGGTTTAAAACAAGTTGGGGGCCGTTAGGGTCTCGTTGAATAGCCACTAAACACCTAAATCCATCCGGGTGACAATAACCACTATTTTCCAAAAAGCAAAAGATGTTGAACTGGTCAATCCAGGCCAACACCTTCAGTTTAAATTCTTCCCTATTTTGTACTGCAAAAAAATTACGTGGCTTATACATCAAAAATCATCATCGTCATCATATCCACCTCCACCATCCATATCATCAAAAAGTCCAAACTCTTTAAAATCATCATCAATTTTAAAGTCGTCATCATCTTTTGATTTTCGGCTTGACGGTGTTTTAGATTTCGATTTGGGCATATCAAATTCATCGAAATCTTTATCCCAATCTTCCTCCTCTTCTTCGGGCTTCTCCCAATCATCTTCCATTTCATCATCCTCGCCATCTTCGTCATCATCATCTCTCTTTTTACCCTTACTTTTTGATTTTGAATTGGATGATTTTACTTTAACTTCTTCTTCATCATCCTCATCATCTTCCAATTCTTCATCTACTTTCTTCTTAGAAGAAGTCTTACCAACAGCACCCTTTTTAGGGCTACTTTTCTTTTTGGTGTCTTTGTTTTCTTTATCAGATTTCAGTGTCATGTGTTAAAGATTACGGTGTAAATTTCAACCGAAATTTTAATTTGCCAAATATTTTTTTTTGATTTTTTTAATTTGATACAGCAACAATTTGTTCTCTTCCCGGCCCATTACTAATAAATTTAATAGGCACACCAAGATAGCTTTCTAAATAGGTAATGTAAGCCTTCATTTTTAAAGGCATTGATTCATAATCTTTGCAGCCTGCAACATCAGTTGTCCATCCTTCAAATTTTTCATAAACAGGCTCCAGGGTAATTTTATTCATTTGAAATGGCACCTGTACCGTTTCCTTACCATCAATTTTGTAGCTTTTACAAACTTGTAAAGCATTTAATGAATCTAAGATATCTGCCTTAGTCATAACTATTTGAGTAACCCCATTTATCATACATGCAAATTTAAGTGCTACTAAATCTATCCATCCACACCTACGCGGCCTTCCTGTGGTTGCTCCAAATTCATTACCTGCCTTTCTGATTAATTCGCCAATATCATCATTTAACTCCGTGGGAAAAGGTCCGCTTCCAACCCTCGTACAATAAGCTTTGCTTATTCCAATCACTTCTTTAATCATGCGGGGTGCAATACCTAATCCTGTACATACTGCTGCAGAAATTGTATTGCTGCTTGTTACAAATGGAAACGTACCAAAATCAACATCTAACATACTCCCTTGAGCTCCTTCTGCTAATACCTTTTTACCTGTTTGAATTTTATCATGAATAAAATATTCTCCATTTACAATATTCAAGTCTCTCAGAAAATCTAATGCTTCAAAAAACTCTTCCTCCCAGGAAGAAATATCTTCCTGAAAATTAAAATTATCTAACAAACGCTGATGCTTCAAACGAAGCTTTATGTATTGGGTAGTAAAAGACTTATCCAACAAATCTCCAACACGCAAACCATTACGACCGGTCTTATCCATATATGTAGGACCAATGCCCTTAAGTGTACTTCCAATTTTTTCAGTCCCCTTAGCCATTTCGCTTGCCTTATCCAGCGCCCTGTGCGTAGGAAGAATAAGATGGGTACGTTGGCTTATGAATAAATTCTTTTGCGGATTAACGCCCATATCTGTTACCGACTTACACTCACGTCGAAGTGTAACCGGATCAAGTACCACACCATTACCAATGAGGTTTGTTTTGTTTTCATGAAATATCCCGCTTGGTATTTGATGTAGCACCACCTTTTTATCATTTACATATAAGGTATGCCCGGCATTAGGGCCTCCCTGAAAGCGGGCAACTACATCGTAATTACGTGCAAAGAAGTCAACAATCTTTCCTTTTCCTTCATCACCCCATTGAAGGCCAAGAATTACATCAACCATAGCCGGATATTTTTTTGCATAGCGAAAGTAAATGAACTATTCAGCATTTCTTCAATAACCCAAAAAAAATCTGCTTTAAATTTCAGGTTAACGAATTCTTACAAAAATACAAGGCTTTTTGAGTAGTTGTACAAACAAAATGCTATCCTCAAATGTATTTTCGAGTATAGGTAGAGAAAAGGGGAAAGAAAAAGATTTTAAAAAAAATTAAGCCACCTTTAGAACACTTAATTTACTGGTATTAAACTTGCGCTCAGCATATTCAAGTGTAACTTCAAACGTTTTCACCTTTTGTGAGGGAAGTTCATACATGGCATCAGTTAGAATACTTTCACAAATACTCCGCAAACCCCTTGCTCCCAATTTATACTCAAGCGCTTTTGCCACCATAAAATCAAAAACCGCTGGTTCAAATTTAAGTGCAATGCCTTCCAGTTCAAACAATCGGGTAAATTGTTTAATTAAACTATTCTTGGGCTCGGTAAGAATATTGCGAAGCGTTTCCACATCCAGTGGATTTAAATAAGTGACCACAGGTAACCTACCTAATAATTCCGGAATAAGACCAAAATGTTTCAAATCAACTGCATTTACGTATTGCAGTAAATTATTTTGCCGCAATTCCTGTAATTCTTTGTTTGCATTAAAACCAATGGCATTGGTGTTAATGCGCCGGGCAATAATTTTCTCAATCCCATCAAAAGCTCCTCCACAAATGAAGAGGATATGTTGGGTATTAATTTTTATCAATTTTTGCTCAGGGTGCTTGCGGCCGCCTTGTGGGGGCACCAGCACTTCACTCCCTTCAAGCAATTTCAACAAACCTTGTTGAACTCCTTCGCCACTTACATCCCGTGTAATGGATGGGTTATCGCTTTTACGAGCAATTTTATCAATTTCATCTATATATACAATCCCCCTTTCTGCCGCCAATACATCATAATTACAAGTTTGGAGCAAACGGGTTAACATACTTTCTACATCTTCACCAACATATCCTGCCTCGGTAAAAACAGTAGCATCTACAATAGCAAAAGGAACGTTTAGCATACGGGCGATACTTTTTGCCAGTAATGTTTTTCCGGTTCCCGTTTCACCTACCATAATAATATTGCTCTTCTCAATTTCTACATCATTTTCTACCTTTTGATTTAGCCGCTTGTAATGATTATACACTGCCACAGCTAAAATCTTTTTAGCATCATCCTGACCAATGACATATTCATCAAGGAATTTTTTTATTTCTACCGGTTTTTTAACCGTAAGTTTTGTAGCGCTTGATGCGTTTTTCGTTTCCCCAAAATCCGTCAATTCCTGCATCACAATATCTCTGGCATGTTCAATGCAATTTTCACAAATATGCCCTTCCTGACCGGCAATAAGAATTTTCACTTCATCTCTGCTACGACCACAGAAAGAGCAATGTAATACCCGCTGTTTAGCCATTGGTTACTTTATAAATAAATGAACAGAGCAAAGTTACTATTTATCCTGCTTAAAGAAAACAAGACACCTTCATTTCCGTTTATGATGCCTGAATACATAAAAAATGCCGGATTGTCCGGCATCACACTATAATTTACTTAATACAGAATCTACAATTCCGTACTTGACCGATTCATTCGCATCCATCCAATAATCACGATCAAAATCACTAAGCACCTTTTCTACAGTTTGACTACAATTTTTTGCTAATATCTTAGCACCCAGCATCTTAGTTTTTGCAATTTGTTCTGCAATAATTTCCAAATCGGCACTTGTTCCTCTTCCTCCTCCACTGGGCTGATGAATCATTACTTCACCGCTGGGATAAATAAAACGCCTTCCCTTTTTACCTCCACTCAGCAAGATACTTCCCATACTGGCAGCCATACCCATACAAACAGTAGAAACCGGTGAAGAAATAAGTTGCATGGTATCATAAATAACCATTCCGCTGGTTACAATACCACCCGGGCTGTTTATATAAAAAGTAATTTCTTCACCGGGCTTAAGTGCTTCTAGATATAAAAGACGATCAGTAACAAACTTAGCTGACCTATCATCTACCACTCCCCACAAAAAAACCTTTCGCTGTTCAATAAACTTCTTATCAAACATCCATCCTCCCATTAATTTCTCCATCATTCCTTCAGGTGCATCTGCCGGATTTACTTCGGGCTCATCTTCATCCATTTTTATTATACGCTGGTATTGATTCATTATTATCAATTAGGTTAATTTATAATTATAACGATAAGGGCTAAACGAAGATGATTATTCCTTTTTTGTTTTACGTGGGTTCACTAACAACACTTCATCAACCAATCCATACGCCTTGGCTTCCTGAGCAGTCATCCAATAATCCCGATCACAATCTTTAGCCACTTTTTTTACATCCTGTCCGGTATGATGTGCAATCACTTCATACAACTCGTTTTTGAGTTTCCGAATTTCATTTACAGTAATCTCAATATCTGATGCCTGGCCTCCAACACCTGAGCTAGGTTGATGCATCATAATACGACTATGTTTTAATGCTGTTCGTTTCTCTTTTGCACCGGCACACATTAACACAGCAGCCATACTGGCCGCCATTCCGGTACAAATAGTAGCAATAGCGGGTGTTATAAATTGCATGGTATCATACATACCCAAGCCTGCATAAACACTTCCTCCGGGGCTGTTTATATACATTTGAATATCGCGAGAGCGATCCGTACTTTCCAAAAACAATAATTGTGCGGTTACAATATTAGCCACTTCATCAGAAATAGGATATCCTAAAAAAATTATACGATCCATCATCAACCTACTATACACATCCATTACAGCCACATTCATAGGGCGTTCCTCAATAATATTGGGGGTAAGGTTCGTTACATTATGATTAATATATCCATGAAGTGTATTACTGCTAATACCTTTATGCTTTACTGCAAACTTTTCAAATTCTTTTCCAAAGTTCATATTCAATTTTTAGTATTCACAAATATAAGCGAGTAAATGCCTTAATTGTTTCTACGTTGATAAATAAGAATATACTGAATTAACATCGCTATTGATGCTAATGCCGCTACAACATAAGTTAGTGCCGCCCATTTAAGCGCATCCTTTGCCTGTTCCTTTTCAGTAGGCGTTGTAATGTTTGCACTTTCAAGCCAAACCAATGCCCGATGGGATGCGTCAAATTCCACCGGAAGGGTAACTACTGTAAACAAAGTACTCACGGCAAATAACACAATACCGATAAGCAATACCGTAGGGCTCCCACCGCCAATGCCCATCACACCAATTCCGGCTATAAGTATCCATTGAGATAGTGTACTGGATACTTGTACAACAGGAACCATTTTACTTCTTAACATAAGCATAGAATAGGCAGTAGCATGTTGTACAGCGTGGCCACATTCATGTGCAGCAACAGCAGCGGCAGCCACACTCCTTTCGGAATATACAGCTTCACTCAGGTTTACCGTTTTGCTCAATGGATTGTAATGATCAGTAAGCTTTCCTTGTACAGAAGTAACCTGTACATCATAGATACCATTATCATGCAGCATTTTCTCTGCAATTTCCTTTCCACTCATTCTGGACGATGTAGGCACCTGAGCATATTTTGAAAACTTACTTTTCAATCTGCCCTGCACAACCATCCCAATTACCATAAAGATTAATGAAATAATAATTATTCCACCCATAATGCGATTAATTTATTCTATTTAAATAACAAATTCCATTCCCGGATTCTTTTTCTGCCAAATTAGCAAAAACTCTATTATACTGAGTACAAATGTATTATTTTGAAAATAGTATTTTCATAATGATTTATAAAAAAACTGCTCCCCATAAATGAAGAGCAGTAATACGATTTATAAATAATAAAACTACTTGTAAGCCGGAATCATGGAATCTGCCAAAGCAGTCATTTTCTCAAGTCCTTCCTCAGGTAAATTTCCTTTTTTAAACTCAGCCAATACATCAGGAAGTTTATTTTCCATTTCAAGCAGAAAATGATCTTCAAATTCTTTTATTCGTTTTACCGGAACAGTTTGAAGCAATCCTTTTGTACCCAAATAAATAATAGCTACCTGTTTTTCAACTGAAAAAGGAGAATATTGAGCCTGTTTTAATATTTCTACATTACGTGCGCCTTTATCAATTACATTTTTTGTAGCCGCATCAAGGTCACCGCCAAATTTTGAAAATGCTTCAAGCTCACGATACAATGCCTGATCCAGCTTTAATGTACCGGCTACTTTTTTCATAGCTTTAATTTGCGCATTCCCACCTACGCGGCTAACCGAAATACCCACGTTAATTGCCGGTCGGATACCTGAGTTAAACAGGTTATTCTCAAGGAAAATTTGCCCGTCGGTAATTGAAATCACATTGGTTGGAATATATGCGGATACGTCACCTGCCTGAGTTTCAATAATGGGCAATGCAGTAAGTGAACCGCCACCTTTTACCAAGTGTTTGATAGAATCAGGTAGGTCATTCATTTGCTTTGCGATTTCATCCTTGCTGATAATTTTCGCAGCTCTTTCCAATAGGCGGCTATGTAGGTAAAACACATCACCGGGATATGCTTCACGGCCGGGTGGGCGGCGCAGCAACAAGGAAACCTCACGATAAGCTACTGCTTGTTTTGATAAGTCATCATATATAATAAGAGCCGGGCGGCCGGTATCTCTAAAATATTCTCCAATAGAAGCTCCTGCAAAAGGGGCATAAAACTGTAATGGGGCCGGTTCGGAAGCTGATGCTGCTACAATAGTTGTGTAAGGCATGGCTCCATTTTCTTCCAGCGTTTTCATAATACCGGCAATGGTAGAAGCCTTTTGACCAATGGCCACATATATACAATATACCGGTTTACCGGCTTTGTAAAACTCTTTTTGATTAATGATGGTATCTACAGCAATGGCAGTTTTACCGGTCTGACGGTCTCCAATAATCAACTCACGCTGCCCCCTTCCAATAGGAATCATAGCATCAATGGCTTTAATACCCGTTTGAAGTGGTTCTTTTACCGGTTCCCGAAAAATAACACCCGGAGCCTTTCGCTCTAACGGCATTTCATATAATTCACCGGTAATGGGCCCCTTACCATCTATCGGCTCTCCTAAGGTATTAATGACACGTCCACACAACCCATCCCCAACCTTTATCGAGGCAATTTCTCCGGTACGGCTTACCTTATTTCCTTCTTTGATTTCACTACTGTCTCCCATTAGTACCAAACCTACATTATCCTCTTCCAAATTAAGGGCTATGGCTTTAACTCCGTTTTCAAATTCTACAAGCTCACCTGAGCGAACACTGCTTAAACCATACACACGAGCAATACCATCTCCTACTTGTAAAACGGTCCCTACTTGCTCAAGGTTTGCCCCTGCATCAAAATTGCTTAATTGCTGGCGTAAAATGGCCGAAATCTCATCGGGTTTTATTTCTACCATGTCAAAGGTTGATTTTAGTAAATAATCCTGTTTTTTTCAGGGTGCAAAGGTAGGGGTTAGCCTCCTGAATGACAAAAAATAAGTAAAAAGAAAATCCTGTTTATCCCTAATAAAAACGATTACTCCCTACCTTTTGCAAACTACTCGTTAATGTAGTTAAAACAAGACCCCATTTTGTTTAAAAAAGAAGTAAATTGCTCCTTCGTTGAAAATCCAAACAATTCTTTATTTAAAAACTCAGCCCCTTTCCCAGAGGCTTTACACGCATTTTGTTTAATTATGAAAAAAATTCTATCCTCCATTCTCTTACTGGTAATAACTATTACAGCCTCAGCACAAAAAAACGACAAGGAAAAGGCATTTGATCTGGTAGTGGAAAATAATGCCGCCTTAGGATTAGATAATGAGGCTATTAACAATAGCATTGTAACCGATACCTATTTTAATGAATCGGCCGGAACACAAATGGTGTACCTCCAACAAACCTATTTGGGCCTGCCGGTAAACAACCAAATTCAAACCTTGGCATTTAAAAACGGGAAACCTGTATCTGCCTTTGGTGAGCGAATTAAAGGTATGCCCACAAAGGCTGGTCTTGGCGCAATACCTAATGTTACACCAGAACACGCCCTTCAAACAGCTTTAACATCAAAGGGAATAAAAATTGAATCAACAATTAAAAAAACAGTGTTGAGCAATACCAAGTTCAATTTTGGTAGGATGAATATATCACATGAAGATATTACCGTTGAATTGATGTGGGAACCTATAAAAAATCATAAAGACGTGTATTTAATCTGGCAGGTGTATGTTGCTCCAACTACCTCTTCAGATTACTTACTTATACGCATAGACGCTTTAAACGGCAGCATCCTTAAAGAAGTTAATTTAACCGTTAGTTGTGATTTTGGCCATCCGCATCCGGATGGCGTAATTAACCATGATGAAACCCATAATAAACATGTAGATAATGCATCGCTTCTTCAACCAACATCTCCAAACCTGGTAAGTTCTGCATCATACAGGGTTGTTCCTTATCCTGCAGAAAGCCCGCTTCATCCAGGAGGAACACCGGCTTTGGTAACCAACCCCTGGACATTAGCACCCGGAAACCCCACTTCATTAGGTTGGCATAACGATGGCGCTTTTGATTATATCTCCTCAAGAGGAAATAATGTATTTGTACAAGAAGACAGAGATGATAACAATTCAACAATTGGAACACCGGCAACTTCTACTACCTTTCCGGACCCGCTCACTTTTGACTTTGTTCCCAACTTTACCGTACATCCTACCCAAATAACTCCTGTTCCTAATCAGCAATTCAATATGACCAACCTGTTTTATTGGATTAATCTCGCTCACGATATTTCTTATATCTATGGCTTTAATGAGGTTTCAGGAAATTTTCAAAATTCCAATCAAGGTCGTGGTGGCCAGGGCAATGATTATATAATTGCCGATGCACAGGATGCCGGAGGAACCAACAATGCAAACTTTGCAACGCCTCCGGATGGACAAAGGCCAAGAATGCAAGTATATCTTTGGGGAAGCGGCGCCGTGCCTCGTGATGCCTGTGCTGACAATGCCACAGTAGTACACGAATTTGGCCATGGTGTAAGCAATCGTCTTACCGGAGGCCCCTCTCGATCTGACTGTTTGTACAATGAAGAAAGTATGGGTGAGGGATGGAGTGATTATTTAGCACTGATGTACACTCAAAACTGGGCTGCCTCAAACTTAAATTCCGGTTATTCCTCGCCGCGTGGAATGAGTCCTTATGCAGCAGGACAAAACCCCAATGGTGGTGGAATTCGTTCACAACGCTATTGCACTAATTTTACCATTAATAATAAAGTATATTCCACCAGCCTACCTACTTCTTCTCATAGCCGAGGTGAAATTTGGTGTGCCACTTTGTGGGATATGACATGGAATATTATAAATGAAGTAGGCAGCATTAACCCTACTATTTTTGATTCATCATCAGCCGGAGGAAATGCTGTTGCGCTTCGCCTTGTTATGGAAGGAATGAGATTACAACCATGCTATCCCGGATTTATTGATGGAAGAAATGCTATTTTACAGGCTGACCAAATTTTATATGGTGGTCGTTTTGCCTGTGCTATTAAAGAAGCCTTTCGCAGAAGAGGAATGGGTATTTATGCCTCTCAAGGCTCTTCTGACGACCTAAACGATCAACGACCTGATTATTCCGGCGGAGTTTCAGTGGTTCTTTCACAAGGAGGAATGACTGAAGTTCCTGAAGGCCAAAACATCGTATATACCAACACTGTTAGCTCTCCATGTCAAACCTTAACCGATTTTATTTTACGAGATACTATTCCTAATAATGTAA
The DNA here is from genome assembly GCA_964490345.1 of uncultured Ferruginibacter sp. Classification (GTDB taxonomy): domain Bacteria; phylum Bacteroidota; class Bacteroidia; order Chitinophagales; family Chitinophagaceae; genus Ferruginibacter. The sequence goes on along the minus strand of CAZBBO010000017.1, from coordinate 40,042 downwards.
CCTGGGTGAGTGGAGGTAATTATGATCCTGTAACCCGCATTGTTTCATGGAGTGTAAACATGCCTGCCGGATCTACTCAAACGTATCAATTTACGGTTAATGTAAACATTGGCAGCTATTTCCCAACCACTACACTTTATGAGGAAACCGTTCCAGGCAACACCATGCCTGCCAGCCTGAGCAATAGTTCTACACCCACTCCTTCAGGTGATTGGCGAGCTTCGAATATTGCCAGCCACAGTGCATCTTACGCTATGTTTGCACCCAATCTTACGGCATCCAGTGATCAGCGTTTACTCACTCAAAATACCATAGCCCTACCTGCAAATACCTCACCTCGCTTAAACTTCTGGCACCGCTTTGATACAGAAGCCGGCTGGGATGGTGGTATCGTAGAATTAACTACCAATAATGGTGTTACTTGGCGTGATTTGGGGCAATATATGTTTACAAACGGTTACAATGGTCAGATTGGCACAAACCCCGATAATATACTTTCAGGGAAAAATGCATTTACCGGAAATACAAATAACACCTTTATCAATACATGGGCAAGACTTAACAATTTTGCCGGTCAAAATATAAAACTCCGTTTCCGCTTTGCCAGTGATGCGAATACCTCCGGCGAGGGTACTACACCGGGATGGTTCATAGACGATATCGTAATTATGAATCAGGCTTTGGTTGATATGCGCTCCGGTTTACACAATAGTGCAAATGTTTTAATGAGTTATTCTGACACCACAACAATTATTGTTGAACAATCCACTTGTGCCAATGCCGAGATAACTACACAACCTTCTGCAGTAAATGTATGCAACGGCAACAATGCCTCATTTACGGTTACCGCTTCAGGAACAGACCCCGAATATCAATGGCAGGTAAGTACAGATGGAGGCGCCACATGGAGTGATATCACAGGAGCTTCCTCTGCCACATTCCAATTAACAAATGTTCAAACTTCGAGTAATGGTTACCGTTATAGAGTGATTATTAGTAACGATTGTCCATCTTCCATCATTTCAAACACAGCTACCCTTTCAGTAAGTGAAGCCGCAGGCACACCTTCTACGCCATCCAATGCCACAGTGTGCGAAGGAGGAAGCGCATCATTTAGTGTAACCGTAACCGGTAGTAGCAATACGTATCAGTGGCAGGTAAGCACAGATGGAGGCACTGCATGGACCGATGTTGCAGGTGCTAATACTTCTAATCTTTCTCTTAATAACATTACCCTTTCCCAAAACAACAATCAATATCATTTGGTAATTACCTCTTGCGCAGGTACCATCACTTCCGGTGCAGCCACTCTGATTGTTAATGCCAACGCTTCTGTTACCTCACAGCCTCAAGATGCTGCTGTATGCGAAAACAACAGCGCTACCTTTTCCGTTGTTGCAGCAGGAACAGCTGTTTCTTACCAATGGCAAATAAGTACAGACGGGGGAACAACCTGGAGCAATATAACCGGAGCCATTGCTGCATCCTATACCATTAATAATGTCACCTCTGCATTAAACAATAATAAATATCGTGTTAGCCTGTCAAATGTGTGCACTACTTTGCTCCTATCTAATGAGGCCACATTAACCATTACCAACAACGCTTCTATTTCCACTCAACCTGTTTCTCAAACAGTATGTGTGGGTAGCAACGCTTCCTTTAATATAACAGGTGGAGGCATCCAAAGCTATCAATGGCAGATAAGCACAAATGGTGGTACAACCTGGACAGACCTTTCGGGTGAAACCAATGCAACCCTTACCATTGCTTCTGTTACTACTGCAATGAACAATAATCAATACCGCGTTGTTGTATCAGGATGTAATGCAACAGGACTTACTTCAAATGCTGCTACACTTACCCTACATCCTGAAACAGTTATTAATCAGCAACCCACTTCGCAAAGCGGATGTGTTGGAACAAGTGTATCGTTTGGAATAGATGCTACCGGATTAAACCTCGCCTACCAATGGCAGGTGAGTACAGATGGAGGTGCTACATGGAATAATGTAGCCGGTGAAACAACCATTAACCTAACAGTGAATATCAATTCAGCAACTCAAAATAACCATATCTACCGGGTAAATATTAATGGTACATGTACAAATAATATGGCATCCGGTACAGCAACATTAACCATTCCTGCCAACCCGGTAATTATAGATCAACCCCAAGATCAACAATTATGCGAAAATGAAACAGCTTCTTTCGGTGTGGTAGCAAATAACGGCAACACATACCAGTGGGAAGTGAGTACTGACAACGGTACCACATGGACACCTATTGCCGGAGCAACATCAAATGCATATACCATAAGTAACGTTAACCCTTCTCAAAATTATTATCAATACCATGTAATTATTACCGGAACATGCAATGACATTACATCAAATGCCGGTGTTTTAATCATTACAACCCATCCTTCCATCGAAATAAATGGTCCGGATTATGATGTTTGCACAGGTTCAACCATTACCTTATCAGGAATTGGAGCAGATAGCTATTCTTGGGATAATGGAGTTACAGATGGTGTTCCATTTGTAATAAATAACACAACTACCTACACCGTAACAGGAACTGCAGGAGTAAACTGCACCGGGAGTGCCAATATTACTGTTAATGTAATAACCGGACCTAACGTAACTATTACAGCATCAGCCAATCCAATTGAACCGGGTGAAACAACTGTACTAACAGCACAGTCAAATCCTGCCGCTACAAGTTATCAATGGTATAAAAACGGTGTAGTTATTGCAGGAGCTACTTCATCTTCAATAAATATAAATGAGGCAGGAAGTTATACGGTGGAAGTAACAGGCGCCAACGGTTGTACTTCTCTTTCTAATGGTGTTACTATTATTGTTGAAGAACCTCATTATGCTTTTATTACTCCCAATCCTAATACAGGTGTGTTTCATGTAAATTATCCTAACGTGCCCGGATTGGAAAATCCTCGGGAAATAAATGTATATGATGCCAAAGGTGCTAGAATTTTCAATAAAGCATATCAAAAAACAGAAGCTGCTGTTGAAAAAATGGAAGTGAATTTAGGAAAAGTATCCACCGGCGTTTATATGGTGGTTTTAATGCAAAATGGCAAAAAGCTAAAATCCGGGAAAGTATATATACGCTTTTAAAGTTTTTAACCAACCTAGTTTCAAGAGCTGTTTTTATCAAGACAGCTCTTTTTTATTTCCTTTAAAAACTACTCAACTAAAATCCTAACACATATCAAACTTTCATCCGCGTATCTACCGGCCGATGTTACCTAAAGCCAGCGGAAAACACCTTTAGGTAGAAAAGTTCATGAAGAGATAATTAATCAATTTCATATTCTTACAAAAAGCTCCAAACTTTCCGGTACTTTTTGTATTAAAATACACGAATAGGGGCTATTCCGTAAAAAAACAAGTTTTGCTAAACTCTTTAGTGTTTTTATTCGATTTGCCTATATTATATAAACTGAAAAATATTCATCTTTCTCATTGATTAAACCATTAATTTTACGTCCTGATAAATTAATCAATAATTTATAAACCTTTTCTATGCAATCTAACATTACACAAAAACGTATCAAATCTTTTTCCCTTTCAGGTTTGATGGTGCTCCTACTTTCGTTTCTGGCTACGATGCCGGGATGGGCACAGACTTATGTAAATGGGAACTTACGAACAGGTACCTCAAACGCAGCAGGTACTTTTACACCCGGCACGGGTTTCTTCGTAAGTGAACTTCAGCCAGGTAATACTACCATTGGCTCTGGTGCAAACTATAATGGAGGTCTTTCAATGGCTGATGATTTTACTATCCCTGCCGGGCAAACCTGGAATATTTCAGGAATGGAATTCTATGGATATTCTACCGGCTATACCTCAGTCAATCCATTCTATGATACCCTATTTATAAAAATTTACGATGCAAACCCTTCTACAGGAACTGCAACAATCGTTTGGGGTGACTTCCTCACTAATAGGCTGGGTACAGTAGTAAGAGATTCCACTTATCGAATTTCGGTTAATCCACCTTTTGATAATCGTATGTTATGGAGGATTAAAGGAAACGTTACCACAACCTTATCCGCTGGTACTTATTGGATTGAATGGACAGTAAGTTCAATCCCCGCTGTGGCTGCTCATTTTATGCCACCAAGCACTGTAGTAGGTACTGTAACCCAGGCAGGAAATAATGCTTTACAACATCTTGATGATGGCACCACCAACCAATGGGCTCCTCTCATGGATGGTGGCAGCGGTACTCCTCAAGATTTGCCATTCAAAATCTTTTATAACACAAGTTGCACAGGTCCTAATCCTACAGTAACCGTTAGTGCATCAGGTTCTTGTGCTCCGGCTACACTTACTGCAAGTGGTGCTGATTTATATACCTGGTCACCTGCCGGTGGTTTAAGTTCTACCAGCGGTGCTATTGTTACTGCTAATCCTACAACTTCTACAACATATACCGTTACCGGAGTTACCACAGGAGGTTGTTCCGGAACAGCCACAGTAAGCATAGAGGTTGGTCCAACATCAGCTGTATTAACACCCCTGGAACCCGGCGTAAACCACATATTAGAAACCTTCAGTACTGGTGTTCCCGCTACTTGGGTTACAAATAACCGCAGTAATCCTCCCGGCGCTGCTCCAACATGGAATCAAGGAAATCCCAATCTTTGGCCTGCATATAACGGTGCTCCTCAAACTTATTTACTGTCTAATTATAATGTTGCTGGCGATGGACCCGGTGAAGATACCATCAGTAATTGGGTGTTCACTCCGCAAATTGCAACAATTAATAATGGCGATAAGCTTACTTTCTACACTCGTACTGTGCCAGATCCAGGTGACCCTTCAGATGTATTTCCTGATAATATGGAAGTACGCCTGAGTACTGCAGGAGGCTCGGTTAACGTAGGCTCTTCTGCTGTAAGCGTAGGTGATTTCTCAACTCTCTTGCTCGCTATTAACCCTTCCTATGATCAAACTTCATACCCACATGAGTGGACTAAATATGAAGTTACTATCTCAGGATTGTCGGGCCCAGCTTCAGGAAGAATAGGATTCCGTCATTACGTACCGGATGGTGGTCCTAATGGAAATTATTCTGATAATATTGGCCTTGACCTGGTAAGATTTTATACTCCTACCCCATGTGTAAGTGCCGGATCTCCTCAATTTTTCCATGTTAATGTTGTAGGTGGTAACGCTCCTTTTTCATTTGTATATAATGATGGAACAACAAATACCACTGTTTCAAATTATGCTAAAGACAGCTTAATTTCAGTGAATCCGGCATCTTCTACCACCTATACCTTGGTTTCCGGAAGTGCTACAGGCTCTACTTGTTCCACAACCAACGTTACAGGTGCTTTAAGTGTTACTATTGGAGGCACACCAACCATTACCACACAACCAAGTGCTAGTGTTTTAGTATGTGAAAATGGTACTGGCTCAATCAGTGTTGTTGCTCCCGGTAATACCTACCAATGGCAGGTAAGTACTGATGGAGGCACCACATGGACTAACGTTTCTGACGGTGCTAATTACAATGGAGCTACTTCTGCTTCATTATCCCTAAGTAATGTTCCTGCAAGCTGGAATAATTATCAATATCAGGTTATTGTTACCAGCTCTTGTGGTGGTAGCCCGGTTACTTCTTCTTCAAGTACAATCTCAGTAACCGCTGCTGCAATCATAACATCTCAGCCTGCAGCCCAGGTGGTATGTTCCGGTTCAAATGCAGTATTCAATATTGGAGTTACCGGTAACGCTACCTATCAATGGCAGGTAAGCGCAGATGGTGGTGCTACATGGAGCGATATCACAGGTGAAACTTCAAATACATTAACCATTACCGGTGCAACTGCGGCTCAAAACGGATACCAGTATCAGGTAATAGTTACCGGTTGTTCAGGCCCTGTTACTTCAAACACTGCCCTGCTTTCTGTTGATGCTTCTACAGTAATTAGTACACAACCTCAAAGCGCTATAGTATGCGATGGAAGTCCTGCTTCCTTCAGCGTGGTGGCTTCAGGTGCTGCAAATACTTATCAATGGCAAGTAAGCACTGATGGTGGTACTACATGGACTGATATCACAGGTGCAACAAGTGCTAACTATAACATTGCTGCTGCCAACAGCTCAATGAATAATAATCAGTATCAGGTAGCAATAACCAACCCTTGTGGTGCTCCGGTTATCTCTACTGCAGCTACACTTACTATTACTATTGCAGCTACAATCACCGCACAGCCTGCTGACCTTACAGTGTGCTCAGGTGCTGCAGCAACCTTTAGCGTAACCGTTACAGGTGCAACTCCATACCAATGGCAAGTAAGCACTGATGGAGGTACTACTTGGGCTGATATGCCGGGTGAAACTTCAAACACACTATCATTTGCCAGTGTAACCACTACTCAAAACGGAACTCAGTATAGAGTAAACATAAGTTCTTGTAGCTCTCCGGTTTCTTCAACCGCAGCAACACTTACTGTTAATGAATCTACAGTTATTAGCACCCAACCTCAAAGCGCTGCTGTGTGTGATGGAAGTCCTGCTTCTTTCAGCGTGGTGGCTTCAGGTGCTGCAAATACTTATCAATGGCAAGTAAGCACTGATGGTGGTACTACATGGACTGATATCACAGGTGCTACAAGTGAAGATTTCAACATCGGTGCAGCCAACAGCTCTATGAATAATAATCAGTATCTGGTAGTAATAACCAACCCATGTGGTGCTCCGGTTATCTCTAATACGGCTACACTAACTATCTCTGCTGCTGCTGCAATCACCGCACAGCCTGCTGATGCTACTGTGTGCGAAGGCATAGATGCTTCTTTTAGTATTACCGCATCCGGCGCAACAGGTTATCAATGGCAGGTAAGCAATGATGGAGGTACTACATGGAGCGATATCACAGGTGCTACTACTGCAACATACAGCTTAGTAAATCCTGCTGCTACTGCAAACGGAAATAAATATCGTGTAGTTGTTACCGGTTGTGGTGGCGCTACTATTAATTCAAATGAAGCCAACTTAACTGTTAACCCTGCTGCCGCAATTACCACACAACCTGCTGATGCTACTGTATGCTCAGGCGCTGATGCTTCCTTTAGTGTTACTGCTACCGGCACTGCACTTACTTATCAATGGCAAATAAGCACAGACGGTGGTACTACGTGGACTGATATCACAGGCGCTACTACTTCAACATACAGCTTAGTAAATCCTGCCGCTTCCGAAAACGGAAATGAATATCGTGTAGTTATTAACGGTAGTTGTACCACTAACTTAACTTCAAATGCTGCTACACTTAGCGTGAGTGAAGCTCCGGTTATCTCTGCACAACCTCAGGACGCAGCTATTTGTGAAGATGGTACCGCAACATTCAGCGTTACTGCCTCAGGCGCCCCTTCCTATCAATGGCAGGTAAGCACAGATGGTGGTACTACCTGGACTGATATTACAGGTGCTACAGGTGCTTCATTAAGTGCCGATGAAATGGATCACAGCAATGCTACTTCATTAGTACAAGTTGTTGTTACCAATAGTTGTGGATCGGTTACTTCAGGATCTGCTACATTAACTGTAAACCCACTTCCCGTAGCAACAATTTCTGCTACATCAACAACATTAGCTCCGGGCCAAACAGCTACATTAACTGTAACTTCTACTCCGGCTGCTAACGCATATCAGTGGTTCTTTAATGGCAATGCTATCAACAATGCCACTAATGATACCTATACAGTGGCTTCTACAGAAACAGGTGTTTATACTGTTCAGGTTACTACTGCAGCAGGTTGCTCTGCAATGTCTGCTCCTGTTACTATCAATGCGGCTAGCATAAGCTTCGCATTCATAACACCTAACCCCAACGATGGTTCATTTAAAGTAAACTTCCGCAATGCAGGAACCTTTAATGCCAACAGGGTGGTTACTATTTATGATGCAACAGGACGTTTGGTATTCAAACAACCTTATGTAGCCGTACTTTCTAACACCATTGAAGTAATAAACATCTCTGTTCCTTACTTACATCCGGGTATCTACTGGCTGATGTTATCTGAAGCCAACGGAAAACGCCTTGAGGTAGGACAGTTCTTTAAGAGATAATTAATCAATCTCATATTCTTACAAAAAGCCTCGGATTTTCCGGGGCTTTTTGGTTTTAGAGTTAAAACAATACGCCTCATTAAAAAGATTGATCTTTAAACAGTAAAATGAATACAAACCCAATCAATTTGTAAATAACTGTTTCTTATGTTTGATGCTGATAAAAATGTTAAGCTCAAAGTTTTTTGCAGAAATAAATATCGAAAGGGAAAGCAAAGTATTGGCGGCCAAAGCCAATCAAAGCGGCGATTACTGCAGCCTTAACGAATAGTTTGGTATATTTGAAACAGGAGGTACAAAATATCCTCAAAAGAATAGCGATAACTTAACTTAATGAGAATTATGAAAAAGCTAATCACATCACTTACTTTAGTGTGCTCTCTGCTATTGCTAACAAGTTGTGAGAAAGAGACCTTGCTTTCAGAACAGGATATCCCGTCTGAAATAAAAAGTTATGTATCCACTCATTTTCCCAATTGCACCATTTCAAAGGCAATTAAAGAAAATGATGAAAATGACGAAGCGTATGAAATCACTTTATCTTGTGGTGTTACCTTGGAGTTTAACAAGCACATAAAAGTTATTGATATTGACGGGACTTCCAGGTTACCAGACAGCGTAATACCGAACAATATCTTAAGCTATGTAAATTCAAATTATGCGTCTAACTATATATTAGGTTGGGAAATTGTATCAAACAATCAAAAGGTTCAACTTAATAACGGTGTTGTATTAGTCTTTAATATGGCTGGTGACTTTTTACGGGTTGATGGTTAAGAGCACTGCTGGTAATAGGATATTGCCAAAAGTGAGTCTGAACAACTTCTATTGAGCATTTGAATAAAATTTCACCTCTGATGACTGGAGAAATTACAAAAGCAGTAGTTGATGGAAGATTGTGAGAAAGAATGTTCCTTGTACCGAAAGTATGTTAGACCTTAAAATAAAGTTGCAAATCAACGAATACGATGAATATATTCGTTGCTCTTAAATTGCTTTTTTACCTCGCTTAAATCTCTGGCAATGGAGGCATCAATTAAAATATCACCCATTTCAAATTTATATCCACCAATGAGTGAATCATCTACTGCAGTACGCATTTCTACCCGCTCAAATCCGGGATGTGCATTCACCTTTGAAATAATCTCTTGTTCCAATTCTTTGCTTACGGGTGCGGCAGTAGTAAATTTTATGCGATGAATTCTATTCAAGGTATAATATTGGTCAATTACTGCATCTATCATTTCCGGTAAAAAGCTTTCTCTTGACTTTTTTACCAATAGCTTTATAAACCCTATGGTTAAATCAGAAACCTTATTACCTATCACAGAAAGCACCACTTTTTCTTTTTTATTTGGAGCTATAATTGGGCTACGAAATAAATTCACAAAATCAGGACTTGCCTTAGATACTTCACGCAAGAACAACATATCGGAATATACTGATTCAACTTTATTTTGTTCAGCAGCCAATTGAAGCAAGCTTTTGGCGTATCTGTTTGCTAATCTTGGATTGTTCATATCAATTTATTTTGCTCGAAATACCTTATTAACAGCAAAAAATTAATTCAGTTTAATTTCGTTTGTCAATTGGCGGATATATGACTCTTGTTCACTTTTATTATTCAATTCTCTTCTTAGAATTTTTTCACTTACCTCAACAACCATGTGTCCTACTTCATTTTTAATATCTACCATAGCAGCCATTTTTTGATTATTGATGGCTAATTGTGCATCGGCTATAATCTTTGCAGCCTGCGCCTTTGCTTCTTCACGTGCCTCATTAATAATTTTATCCTTTGTTTGTTTTGCTTCTTTAAGCATTACAGCGCGTTCTTCACGAGCCTGAGCCAGCAAGGTTTCGTTTTCGCTTTTTAGCTGTGCCATTTCCAACTTCACCTTTTCGGCGCTTGATATACTTTCGGCTATTTTTGCCTCACGGTCATCAAGGCCTTTAATAATAGCAGTCCATGCAAACTTTTTCAGTACAAAAACGACCACTAAAAAAGCCAGTAGTGTCCAAACTATCAAACCTAAAGAAGGCAGTAAGAGTTCCATAAAGAATTTTTTCTATTTTTCTAAAAATAAATTTTAAAGAATACTGCACCCGCCGCCCTTTGCTTTAGGTGCAGTATATAACATAGGTACCCTGTTTATTTCAAAACAGCCAATAATCCTGCGATAACTGCAAAAAGGGCAACACCCTCAACAAATGCAGCAGTCAGGATCATGTTAGCACGAATGTCGTTAGAAGCTTCCGGCTGGCGGGCAACAGATTCTACAGTACCCTTACCAATTTGGCCGATACCGATACCTGCACCAATAGCGGCTAATCCTGCGCCAATGGCTCCACCAAAGTGAGACATACTCACGCTTGCTTCCTGTAACAAAGTCATCAAAGTCATGATACTTGGTTTTTATTGAATGAAAAAAGAGTTAAATAATTATTGCATCAGCATGTCCATCCACATCATCATGGCTACCCTCAAATGCTTGTCCTATAAACACTGCTGTAAGAATAGTAAAGATGAATGCCTGGATGAATGCAACCAATAATTCTATTAAAAACATAAATGCAGTAAATAATACAGATATAGGTGAAAAACCAACTCCCGCAACTGTATTCATTTCTGCAAAAATAAAAATCAATGAAATGAAACTCAGGATAATAATATGTCCGGCCACCATATTGGCAAAAAGACGAATTATTAATGCCCCAGGTTTAATTATTAAAATACCTGCTAATTCAATTGGGATAAGAATCAACTTCACCAAAAAAGGAACTCCGGGAGGCCAAAAAATATGCCCCCAAAAATGTGCATTTGAACTAAACAAAATCACAATTAATGAAATGATACCCAAAACAAAAGTAAAAGCAATATTTCCGGTTACATTAGCAGAACCCGGTAACAGTGCAAATAATGCATTAATTAAAATAAAAAAGAATAAGGTGAGCAGGTAAGGGAGGTATTTATTTGCCTTTGCTCCAAGATTCGGTTTAGCTACCTCATCTCTAATAAAGGTTATAACAGGTTCCAAAGCATTTTGCCATCCCTTAGGTGCAGTAGTTACTCCAATACCCTGTTTATATTTCTTCGCAATTCCGGTAAACAATAACACCAACACCGTAAGGGCCAAAATCATTTGTACCACATTTCGTGTGAGGGAAATATCATAAACCTTACTTCCATCAGTTGATACAATTTTACCTTCTTTTAATTCATATCCTTCATAAGCTGCATGACCATGTTCAAATCGTGATGAAGAAAACACCGAAAACCCTTTACCCGATGAATAAACAATAATAGGAAGCGGTATTACTGCATGAAAACTACCTATATCAAAAAAGTGAAATTCATGGGCATCCTTGATATGATCCATGATGATACCGGCCGGGTCTAACTTCTCAGTCTTACCTGATTCTCCCCCAGCCCATGCGGAGAAGCCTAAAAAAAGGCTCAAAACCGCTACCAGCAAAGATTTAAAACACTTTTTACCCATACTATCCGCAATTTTGGCGCAAAGATAGGGTTGCGGAGGCTGAAAATAAAAAAAATGATGCTATTAAAGCGGCCAACGGGTATTTAAACAATGGTTGAAAACTGCATGCGAAATAAATTAGCATAAACTCCATTTGCTGCCAATAGAGATTCATGATTTCCCATCTCAATTACCTTACCCTTGCTTAATACCAAGATGGTATCTGCTTTACGGATGGTACTCAACCTGTGAGCAATAACAATAGAGGTTCTGCCGGAAATAAGGTGATCTATAGCATGTTGAATCAGTAATTCACTCTCATGATCAACAGATGAGGTAGCCTCATCCAGAATTAAAATTGCAGGATTAAAAAGCAACGCCCTGGCAAACGACAATAATTGTCGTTGACCTACGGATAATGTTACGCCACGCTCTCTAATTTGATAGCTATAATCACCTGGTAATTGCATAATAAAATCATGCAACCCCACCAACTTGGCTGCTGTTATTACAGCTTCATCACTAATGTTATTGTTGCGCAGGGTAAGATTTTCCTTCACTGATCCTGAAAACAGAAAAACATCTTGCAAAACCACACCTATTTTACTTCTTAAATAATCTAAACTAAAATCCTCAATTGGCTTTTTGTCAATAGTAATCTTTCCTTCCGAAACAGGATATAAACGATTGAGTAAACTGATGATGGTTGTTTTTCCACTCCCTGTAGAACCTACAATCGCTAATGTTTTTCCGGCTTCCAGCTTAAAAGATACATTATCTAAAATCGGATGTCCGGGCAGATAGGAAAAATTCACATGTTCAAATTCAATCTCTCCAACAATAGGTAAACAATCCTTCCCATTATCTACAGACACATCATTATTATCGAGTACTCTAAAAACACGTTCACTAGCTATCATGCCCATCTGCATTACGTTAAATTTATCTGCCAACACCCTCAACGGCCTGAATAATTGATTAAGGCAAAGAATAAACGCGGTAATAATACCCGGGGCATACATACCGTTTGCCTGGTTACCCACAGAGGCTATCCCGGCCCACCACACAAGTAAACCAATAGACACGGCAGAAATCAATTCTACTATGGGAAAGAAAACAGAATAAGCAAAAATGGCTCTAATATTTGCATCCCGGTGTTCACGATTAATTCTTTTAAAATTATTGTGCTCTCTTTGTTCTGCTGAAAAGGCTTGTACAACAGGCATCCCTGAGATATGTTCTTGTACAAAGGTATTTAATGCAGCTACCGCATTTCGTACCCGATTAAAGGAGCGATTTACACTCTCTTTAAAAAAATAGGTAGCCAAAATTAAAAATGGAAAGGGAATTAAACAGATTAAGGTAAGCTCCCAATCTACCCAAAACATATACGCCAAAACGGAAAAGATACTCAACAAATCAGCAACGATAGGAATAAATCCGTCACTAAAAATATCATTTATAGATTCGATATCGTTTATGGTTCGCGTAGTTAATGTTCCAATAGGGGTTCGATCAAACTGTCGCAATTGTAATCCTAGAATTTTTCGATAGGTCTTATTACGTAAATCACGCACTACATTTTGGCCTAACGAGGCACTTATAAACGTAAAGTTGAAACGGGCTATCGATTCTACCAGCAACATACCAATTTGAATAATGGTTATTTCAATTAAAAAACCGGCAACACCGCTAATCAAAAAACCGGCTTCTCCATCACCAATCCCCTTATTTACAGAAACTTGAATTAAATAAGGTCGTAAAGGTGCCAATATCGCTAACACAATAGCAAGGCATACAGAAAAGATAAACTTTTTCTTATACGGGCGAGCAAAGGAAAACACCCGTTGTAATAATTTAAAACTAAACTTCTGTACTGCCGGTTGGCTCATGAAATTAAATTAAACACCTCATCAATATTTCTATTGTTCGGTCTTTTTATGATATGCTTTAATAAATATGGCACCAAGATTTTTATAAGGAGGTACATAATCTTCCCAACTTTCACGAGTATCACGCGGTGCCGTTTCAAATTGCTTAGATAAGCCTGCCCACATTTTTCGCCAGTCTATATTATTTCCTAATGACAACTGTGCATTCAAATAATTAATGATAGGTTGATTCAAATCCCCTTTACCAATCTCTTTAGTTGAAATAATATGTGCATCAGGACTCACATCCAAAATTTCATTTAGGTTTTTATATCCTCCACATGATCCCAATAGCACCACCTTTGCACTTTCGGGCATTCTCTTTATTGTTGTGGGTAACCAATAGCTGTGACCACGATGAATAATAACGGTAGGTTGCAATCCTATAGATTCCATATAGGCAATCAGATGTACTTGTGCACTGTCATCTAAATTAGCATCACTATCCAGTGGGCGATTCACAAAGACCCACATACGCCCATTATTTGAAGATATTTCCACCCATTCCTTTTGAGGTGTTATCTTCCAATCTTTCGGTGAAAATGAATTTATAAATGAAGGAAAAAATAATTTACCATCTTCATCTCCATAAAAGAATACCAGTTGAACAACCTTGCCAGCTTCGTTCTGCACTTCGGTATTACTAACAGAGTATATAGAAGGAATACCTATAGAAGCGGTGAGATTAACAGTAGAGTCATCGGCAGAAAGAAAAATTTCATGCAGCAACCCATATATTATTTCACCCTGTTTGTTCTTTTCGTCTATGCTTTTACGATAGTTCCAATCTACATATCCCAAAATAGCCTTTCTTAAATCCGGCCGGGTTATACTGCTATATGAATCTGCCACATCTACTGCATCTTCAAGGCTATTTGTTTTATCTAAATTGGCCACAAAAGCCTTCATCAATATTTCTGACCGCTCGGGAGGCATTAGTGCTAAAAAAGTATCCAACTTGTTATAATTAGCTGCCATTTTAATAAACTTCTTAAAATAATCAAAGTGCACATCTATCAGCAAAGAATCTGTGCGCGGCTTTGAACCCATCCGTTGAAGCATTCGACTAAATGCATGTTTATAACTCGACGTATATAAATCATTCTCTCCCATCACTATTACATAATACAAATCAATGGGTGTTAGCAAATCAATTGCCCGCATACGAACTGCAAGGTTGTTTTCATTATGCAATTCATTGATAGGATTAACAAAATGCTGCAACGCTTTTTTTTGTAACATCTCTTTAAGCCCGTTAGGACCAAAAACTGCTATTGGTGTATCTTTTAATGGTGGTGACATGCGCCTGAAGTAATCAATTTCCGTTTTTACCAAAAGCTTAAAGTAGCCAACGCTATCATATCCGGTTTCTCCATCACCTAAGAGCAAATTAATTTCCTCCATCTGCATTTTTCCAGATAGTAAATTATCCAAAAATGGAAAGTATAATAGGGCATTAGGTGTTTTACTTAAATGAACAATAAAACGTACTAAACAATCTGTACTTGATGCAATCAATTTTCCCTGAGGGGAAGCGGTTGATTGTGCATAGGTATATAATTGAGCAGGGTATTTTTTAGCAGCTACCACAACCAAACTATCTGCAAAAGGCTCTTTAACAAAAGACTGCATACTTTGCAAAATCTTCTCCGGATAAAGAGAACAAAATTTTAGATAAACCAAATTACGCAATGCTGGGTATTGACTCGTGCCCTTCATTACTTCAGCAATAATATCTGCCTGGCCATAGGGCAGTTCACTAACAATAAGTGCTAAATCACCTCCCAGCACACTGGCATTAATTACTCGCTGAAAAGTGTTCACTAAAGAGGATAACTCAACCACCGTTACTGTACGCTCTCTAACTCCAACTCTAAAATTTCTGAGCAAACTTTCTATATAAGTTAAATAACGTACTTTTTCATTATTGGTAGCAATTGAATCATTTGTTTCTATCCAATCGGAAAGTATATTTATCTTTCTATACAACACATCAGTAAGATGATTGCTTACCGTTTCATGTCCGGCTACACGCAGAAACTTATCTTCCCTTCCATCCAGTTTATCCACCAATTTTTGTTCCTTTTTAATTTTATCATGAAACAACATACGGCTTACAGGAACTTTAACTGTATCAACCGAAGCATAGCCTGTAAAACAGGAAAGAAGAAAGAAAATGAATAGAAAATTTCGCATAATTATCCTCAAGTACAAAGATGGTGCTATTTTGCCATAAGTTAAACAGATAAGGTAAAAGCATTCCAAAATCAGATAATTTAATAACGAGATATTAACGAAAAACAACCTGGCGTTTCAACCGCATACTTTAAAATCAAAAAGGATACATAATAAAAAAAGAAAAAGAGGTTCCCAATCTATCTATCTACATAGTTACAAAAGCTACAAATTTCCTATCTTTCCTTTCATGGCAAAACGCTTGATTTTAATTGTTGATGACGAGCCTGACATTCGAGAAATAATTTCGTTTAACCTCACCAATGAGGGTTATTCAATTATTGAGGCAGCAAATGGTCGAGAAGCTGTGGAGTTAGCTAAAAAGAATAATCCTCACCTGATTATTTTGGATGTTATGATGCCGTTAATGAATGGATTGGATACCTGCAATTTACTTCGGAAATTGCCACAATTTAATTCTACCCTTATTGTTTTCCTTTCCGCATTAAGTGATGAAAAATCTGAAGTAAAAGGATTAGAAACCGGTGCTGATGACTTTTTATCCAAACCCATAAGCCCCCAATTATTAATATCAAAAGTAAATGCATTATTCAGGCGACTGGATATTGAAGAAGACCTCCTCACTCAACATAATAATATAAAAATTAATCGCGAAAAATATTTGGTTTCTTATAATAACATGGATATTATTTTGGCCAGAAAAGAGTTTGAACTTCTTGCCTTATTAGCCTCATCGCCGGGAAGGGTATTTTTGCGAAACGAAATTCTTGAAAAAATTTGGGGCTCGGATGTAATTGTTGGTGACAGAACTATCGACGTTCATATCCGTAAAATACGCAGCAAACTGGGTGTAGATTGTATTGCCACTGTAAAAGGTGTAGGATATAAGTTTGAGCCTTCGGGTACGGAGGGATAATTCCATTTATCTTTACATTACAAATGAAGCACTTCATGCTTTCCACAAAAAATATTTCACCCAAAAAAGTTTCAGCATTATCGGCATTACTCATTGCAATTCCCTTGGGTATAACCCTATTTTTTTTAAACCCGGTATGGTGGATTGCATTATTGATTGCAACAGTATTTGGTTTGGGTAGTTTTGGGATTATTTATTTCTTTTTCCAGCATTTCATTTATCGACAAATAAAATTAATATTTAAGCTAATTTCTCAAACAAAGGCTACTAAACGTGAAGAGTTTTATTATCAGGAATTATTGCCTAAAAAAAACATTAAAGATGTACAAGCAGAAGTTGAACAATGGGCAATTCAAAAAAGAGAAGAAATAGAAATATTAAAACAAAACGAACATTTCAGAAAAGAGTTTTTACAAAACCTCAGTCATGAATTAAAGACGCCAATTTTTGCTATCCAGGGATATACCGAAACCTTACTTAACGGTGCAGTAAACAACCCTGATGTGAATCTACGGTTTTTACAAAACTCTTCCCGTAATATAGACCGGTTAGTAAATCTTTTAAATGACCTTGATGAGATTTCTAAATTAGAAAGTGGAAGCATCCCCTTGTCGCTTTCTTCTTTTCAAATTCAGGAATTAGTAAGAGATGTGTTTGACTCACTTGAAATCAAAATACGTAAAAAAAATATTCACGCTTTTATTAAAAAAGGGTGCGAAATACCAAAAAACGTAGTTGCTGACAAGGAAAAGATTAGACAGGTATTAATTAATATAATTGATAATGCTATTAAATATGGACGCGAAAACGGAATTATTGAAGTAGGTTTATATAAGGTAGATAATAAATGGGTGCTAATTGAGATTACTGATGATGGCTATGGCATATCACCTGATTATATATCTCGAATATTTGAACGCTTCTTTCGTGCAGATCAAACCCGAAGCCGAGGTGTGGGTGGAAGCGGATTGGGATTATCTATTTGCAAACACATAATTGAAGCCCATGGACAGTCTATACAAGTTAGAAGCAAACCGGATATAGGTACTACCCTTGGATTTAGCCTGCCTTTAAAATAATTTGAACCAATAAAAACTATTTTATTTCTTGAATAATCAAGCCTTCACATTCTTTTAAAACTCAACCTGTAATCGAAGAGTAAATACATCATCTTTAATATCCTTACGCAAATCGTTAAGCAGCGTTTTTTCATTTACTACATGATCATACCACAACAAGCACTTTACATTAGAAGAAATTCCAAAAATAAATCCTCCTCCAAAGGTTGAATACCTCACATCTGCTGCCGTAAAATTGCTCCCAACACCACCAATATTACGACCTTTAACATGAGTATTAGGGTCATACCAATCATATTTTAAAACCAATTGATGCCGGGAAGAGAATATATCCTGAATTAAATAAAAATAACCACCATTAAATTTTCTGATATAATGACCTTCATCACCAATCAATAGCGCCAAAGGTGTTTCAGACGAAACCTCGGTACCGGTTTGCGTTCCAAAAATATATTCAGCACGAATTTCCGTACTTCCTCTTTTACCATTCCACACCCACTGCACATCCGCTCCAAAATGGTTTTTAGGGGCACTCTTTCCAATATTTCCATTAGCGGAATCAACAACAAATAATTTAATCTCATTTTGACTGGCTACCCTGTAACGATATTTAGTATTCTGCAACATTCCTCCATGATAAACCGAAATACCACCACTTAAAAAAGTCTCCTTCCCTATCTTAGCCGGCAAGTGATAAAGCCGGGAAACAAAATTCTTTCTGCTGTCAATATCCGAGAACACACCAGTTCCATTAAAAATACCAACATCCCACCGCCAATTCTTTAATAAATGGCTTTTGCTCCTGGGTCCAAATGAAATCATTGCGCCCAAATCCCGTTCTCCCTTCAATAATATTTGGCTCATACGGCCACGCTCAGGGCTCTCCCGAGACATAGACGATAAGGTAAGCTCATTTCCGAACGGAAGGGGAAATACACCAATTGACAAGGAAAACATTTTCAAGTGGTTTTCGTTAATACGCCCAAAAACATCTTTAATAGAAACTCCCTGTTCTGTACCATTTAATTGAAAAACAAAATCTGCTGATGGCTTCCTGTTATTCGAAAGTAAATGATATTCAACCTTTGCCCTTGCTCTACGCAACATAAATCGGTTATTTACTTCTGCACCAAAATCTCCTCCCTGATAAGAATGAATCCCTTTTTGTGCAGCCAACTGAAACTGAGGTTGAACATATCCGGATATCACAAGCTGGTGTTGATTACTAATTTCAGATGCACTATCAGATATCAAAGTTGCTTGGCAAAAGCTTTCTTGCCTTATCACAAATAACAAAGCCCCCATTAAAAGATAAGATAAAACCGTTTTCAAGTTATTTTCCTTTATTGACAAAAATAATGCCTCTCCATCCTAAAATCTAATATTAATAAATCATTACCATTTTTAATCAACCGCCGGCACCTAACCAAAACAATTACTTTTGTAAAAAACATACGGATATGTCTCTCAATGCAATCTTAAAAATATTTTTACCTAAGGACCGTATCTTCTATAGCTTATTTGAACAAGTAGCTGCGGAATTAAAAAAAATGGGGTCAAAATTAAAAGAGGTGGTACATGAGCCCAACTATGAAGCAAGAGGTAAGCTCATTAAAGAAATGGAAGACATGGAACACGTAATGGATGATCTTACCCATAATATTTTTACAGAATTAGGTCGAAATTTTATTACTCCATTTGACCGTGAAGACATCCATTTGCTTGCATCCAGCCTTGATGATATTGCAGACTACATGTATGCTTCAGCAAAGAAAATAAACTTCTACCATGTGAACCCTGATGATATGGGTATGCACAAATTTGCAGAACTTATTGACACCGCTACCAACCACGTATATAAAGCAGTGACTGAATTAAGGAACATGAAAAACATCAGACAGATTACAGATGCACTGATGGCTATTAACACCATTGAGAATACTGCAGATGATATATTTGATTTAAGTATTGAACGTTTATTTGACAATGAGCCAGACGCTAAAGAAGTAATTAAAAAGCGAGAAATTTATCAAGTAATGGAAATAGTTACTGATAAATGCGAAGATGTAGCTAATGTAATTGAAAGTATCATCATCAAATATGCCTGATAAAAAGAATTTTTTACTCATTCCATTATGTCCACACTACTGATAATTGTTATTTTTCTTGCTCTTCTTTTTGACTACATTAATGGCTTCCACGATGCTGCAAACTCAATAGCTACCGTAGTTTCTACCAAAGTACTTACTCCATTTCAAGCGGTAGCATGGGCAGCATTTTTTAATTTTGTTGCCTTTTTTATTTTCACTGACCATGCTGTTGCCAACACCATTGCTAAAACTGTAAAGTCAGAATTTATCACCTTACCTGTTATCCTGTCGGGATTATTAGCTGCTATTGCATGGAATTTAATTACCTGGTGGTATGGCATTCCTTCGTCTTCTTCACACACCCTCATAGGTGGCTTTGCCGGTGCAGCCATTGCCTATGCATTCGATTCACAAGGGTTTATCGGTTTAGCAAAAATAGTGGAAGAGAAAAAGATTCTTATTATCATCCTTTTTATTTTTGTTGCCCCTCTGTTAGGGATGATAGTATCTATGTTTATCACCCTCGTTATAATTAGTCCAAGGTTTTGGGTACGAACGTTAATTATAGTGATCTCCACTGCAGTAGCCTGGATGGTGTTTAAGCACTTTCAAGATGAAAAGGTAAAAGACAATCTTGCAAAATTTTTCTACATAGATAAATTTAAATCGGAAGCTGAAAAGAATCCTGCAAATCAAGCCGACTATTTACAAGTTAAAGCACATTATGACAGAGCTGTTGTTATTGCAGATGATTTTGAACATGATGGTGCTGATTCTATTGCTGCACGTATTATGCGTGAAAATCTTACTGTACTGCTAAGTGAGAAAAATATGGAAGACGTGGTAAATACCACATTCCGTATTGAAGGATTGAGAAAGGCTGCAAGAGACAACCCTTCTCAAAAAGAACACTTTGAGAAAATTTCTCAAAATCTGAATAACATCGGCCACCTAAATCAATTATATAGTAAAATCCCTAATACACAATTAGCCGATTCTATAGCCCTAGGCCTTGACCTTACCGCAGTTGAAAGAGAGCGGCTTTTAACAAGAATGGACAATATCAATATTGATAAAGACCTGGTTAAAGTAATAAAACGTGCCGATAACACCATGATTAGAATCGGACTGGTTATTTTCGTTGCTATATTCTTACTTAGCTTCTTCTATGTAGATGTGCTGCACAAACCAAGTGCAGAAAGAAAAGGTAAGGTGTTTAAAAAACTCCAACTTCTAACCTCGGCAACCCTTAGCATAGGCCACGGTGGAAATGATGCGCAAAAAGTAATGGGTATTATTACAGCCGCTATGGTAGCTGAAGGTATTTTACCGGATATAAAGATGATGCCAGACTGGATTCCACTCGCTTGCTACTCGGCGATTGCATTAGGAACAATGAGTGGAGGATGGAAGATTATTAAAACGATGGGAACAAAAATTACTAAGGTAACTTCATTAGAAGGTGTGGCTGCCGAAACTTCTGGCGCACTTACTTTATTTGGAACAGAGCAAATGGGAATCCCTGTATCAACCACACATACCATCACCGGTGCTATTATGGGTGTAGGAGCAACAAAGCGTTTAAGTGCCGTTCGATGGGGAGTTACCGTTAGTTTGGTTTGGGCTTGGATTCTTACCATCCCGGTAAGTGCTTTATTTGCAGGAATATCCTACTTCATTGTTAAGTTGTTTTTGTAATGATATGACCTTATTAATGTCTGAATTTTCATTTTCTTTGCACCATGAAGAAGATTTTGGTTACCGGAGGTTGCGGTTATATCGGATCTCACACAATTGTTGATTTGATTGAAAATGGTTTTGATGTAATTTCAATTGATAATAATAGCAGAAGTTCAAAAGATATTTTAACCGGAATTAAAAATATTACCGGCGTTACTGTAAAAAACTATTTGGTTAACCTCTGTAATTTTGACGACACCCACGCCGTTTTTCAGGAGCACCCCGACATTACCGGTATTATACATTTCGCAGCCTACAAAGCAGTTGGTGAATCAGTAGAAAAACCACTGATGTATTTTGAAAATAACAACCAGTCATTAATTAACGTGCTGAAATGTGCAGAAGAGTTTTCTATTCCATATTTTGTTTTTAGCTCCTCTTGCACTGTTTACGGAAATCCCGAACATGTTCCGGTAACTGAATCCACTCCATGGTTACAAGCTCAATCTCCTTATGGCTATACAAAACAAATGGGAGAAGAAATGGTGAAATTTACTATTGGAAGCAATACTATGAAGTCGGTATTACTGCGTTATTTTAATCCTGTTGGAGCACACCCTTCCATTCAGATTGGCGAAGTACCTATTGGTAAACCAGCTAATCTTGTTCCGGCAATCACACAAACTGCAATTGGCAAATTGCCAGAAATGAAAGTACATGGCGGTGATTATCCTACCCGAGATGGGAGTTGTGTAAGAGATTACATCCATGTTTCAGATATTGCTCATGCACATACCCTTGCCCTACATTATTTAATAGAAGGGAAAAATGAAACAGCCGCTGATGTATTTAACTTAGGTAGTGGCAATGGATATACCGTACTTGAAGTAATCAATGCATTTGAATCGGTTTCAGGAAGAAAATTAAACTATTCAATTGGGCCACGCCGTGCTGGCGATGTAATTGCTATTTTTGCAAATAATGATAAAGCAAGAATACAATTAAATTGGTCTTGCCGATATTCTCTAGAAGAAATGATGCGTACAGCCTGGGACTGGGAACTGAAAATGAAAAACGATAAAATAAAATTTACTGACCTAAACTAAAACAATCGGTGAGATCGCACTCACTATAAATCTCAAATTATGCTTACAGAAATTAAAGTAACAGGAAATAAAGATACACGTAGTGGGTTTGGAGATGGTATTCTTGAAGCCGCCAGAGAAAATGAAAATATTGTTGCACTAACCGCTGATTTAGCCGGCTCTTTAAAATTAGGCGGATTTATTAAAGAATTTCCTGACAGATTCATTCAGTGTGGGATAGCAGAGGCCAATATGATGGGTATAGCAGCAGGCCTAACCATTGGAGGAAAGATTCCATTTACAACCACTTTTGCCAACTTTTCTACAGGCAGAGTTTATGATCAAATACGACAAAGCATTGCCTATAGCGGGAAGAATGTAAAAATATGTGCCTCTCATGCAGGCTTAACCTTAGGGGAAGACGGTGCCACTCACCAAATGCTGGAAGATATTGGTATGATGAAAATGCTTCCCGGTATGACGGTAATTGTACCTGCTGATTACAACCAAACAAAGGCCGCAACAAAAGCAATAGCTAAAACTAACGGTGCTGTGTACCTGCGTTTTGGCAGACCTGTTTGGCCTATCTTTACACGTGAAGAAGACTTCATTATTGGTAAGGCACAACAAATTTCTTCAGGTAGTGATGTGTCTATTTTTGCTTGTGGGCACATGGTATGGATTGCTATTGAGGCAGGAAAAAAATTACAAGAAAAAGGGATTTCTGCAGACATCATAAATATCCACACTATAAAGCCTTTAGATGAAGAAGCTATTACGACTTCACTAAAGAAAACAAAGTGTGCGGTTACTGCCGAAGAACATAATATAATTGGCGGCTTGGGTGATTCTGTTTCATCAGTAGCTGCAAAAAAACTACCTGTTCCTATAGAATATGTTGGAGTAAACGACACATTTGGTGAAAGTGGGAAGCCGATGGAATTATTGGTAAAATACGGGCTGGATGCAGAACATATCGTTACTGCCGCCGAAAAAGCAATTGCTCGAAAAAAAGGATGATTGATTACACTTACTCATCCTTTATACATACCGAAAAAATTGGGAAATAAACTATGAAAGAGTTTCCAAACGATAAAGAAATCCTGAACAGTTTCAATGACCCAGACACCAAGGAGCAGGCATTTACAACTCTTATAAAAAAATACCAGGAAAAAACCTACTGGCACATACGACGCATGGTGGTTGACCATGATGATGCAAACGATGTAATGCAGAATGTATTCATTAAAATTTGGAATCATCTTGGCAGTTTTCGTGAGCAAAGCCAATTATTCACCTGGATTTACCGCATTGCAACCAACGAATGTTTGAGCTTTATTGAAAAACAAAAGAAAAGAAATGCAACTTCTCTAAATGATGTGGCACACAATCTTGAAAATAAGATTAAAGCAGACAAAGATTTTGATGTGAATAAATTAGAATGGAAGCTGCAATTAGCTATTCAACAATTACCTGAAAAACAACGCATCGTATTCAATCTCAGGTATTTTGATGAAATGCCCTACGAAGAAATGAGCCGGGTACTGGAAACAAGTGAAGGCGCATTAAAAGCGAGTTATTATCATGCAGTAAAAAAAGTTGAAGATTTTATACTAAATCATTAAACCATAATCATAAAATCAGGTCTAATGCCCGATGAAACAATCTGAAACCATAATAGACGAGCTTTTGAAAATCGCTCCGGGTTTAATTGAGCTTCAAAATAAACAGGTATATTCAGTACCTGAAGGGTATTTTAATAGCTTTCCACAATTTTCTTTGAACAAAATAAATGAAAGCGAAAAAACATCCACAATAACCTTACAACAAATTAGTAGCAAACTCCCTTATACCGTTCCGGATGATTATTTTGATTCATTTGCACAAAAAGTAATAATCAAAACAAAAAAAGCAAAGGTTATTAAAGGACAATTTGGTTATAAGATTATTAAATATGCAGTAGCAGCAGTAGTTATTGGCTTAATCGGATTTTTTGTTTTTAATACCCTTGTTGCAAATAAATATAATCAGGATAATAAAGTCTTTGCTGATGCTCAACAAATAATTAAAGACAATAGTTTTGAACAGGTATTATCCGATATTCCTGAATCAGATATTATAAGCTATTTAGAATCAAATGGAAGTGATGTAAATACAGCCATTGTTGCTACTATTGTTAATAAAAACGAAGCCTTACCCGAACCTGATGCCTATTTGTTTGACGATAATACACTTGATAATTTTCTAGCTGATTATGATACACAACTATTAAACTAACACTTTTTTTATGAAACAAATATTGCTCCTGCTATGCTTAACGGTTAGTTCGGCTGTTTTTGCACAGCCTAATGACAACAACCAACGTAAAGAGAAAATCGAAGCATTATATGTAGCCTTTATTACTCGTGAATTACAAATAACGCCCACCGAAGCCCAAAAATTTTGGCCATTACATAATCAATATGATACCGATTTAAAATCATTAAAAGCAAGTGAAGGGGACGAACTATCACGGCAACAGTCTATTTTAGATATAAAAAAGAAATTTGAACCCCGATTTGTTACTATAATAGGAAAAGAAAGAACCAACGAATTCTTTAAAAAAGACACTGAATTCAGAAAACGGTTGCTGGAACAAGTTGTAAAAAAGCGTCAGGGTCAAAACGTTCCGCATCGAAGAGGAAATAATAACTAACAATCAAAAATGTAAAAAGCCACTTATTTTCAAAGTGGCTTTTTTATAATGGGGATAAAATCCATTGTACACTTAACAAAAAGGTTTCATTCTACTTGTATCTTATTTTTTTTCAATTATTTTTGTATTAGGTGTTTTTCATAGGTTAGCAACGGCCAGCTCTTTCTAGGGCAGGCCTTCATTTTTTTAGCCATAAACCGGATTTTTTATATCATGGTAAAATAAAAAGGACCAGTGTTCCTTTCTCCCGATACTCCACCATTCATCTCTCCATTCCATACTCTTCTTTCCATCAAAATCATACTTAGCTATAATCCTTCTCTTCATTTGACCTAATTGAGGGGCTACATCACCACCAAAAAAAACAGTTTGATTATTATCCAAATCTGTAATCCAAAAAGCAATATGATAAGGGCAGTGCGCCCCCACCCATTTATATTTAATTAAAAATGGGCTTATTCGCACCTCTCCTTCAGCATCCTTAAGCCATTGAATGGGTGCTGCATTTTTCAAAAATGAAAAATCTGCCGGATCATAGGATGGCAGTCCTTTTTCAAGTGCAAAATCCCACTCTGCCTTATAAATATAATGTACCGCATTAGGAAAGGTAGCCGCCTTTGTTCCACCCAATGAATATCCTAATCCTCCTGAATGATCTTTATGAAGATGTGAAAGTAAAATATGGGAAATCGCTTCAGGTTTAATTCCGTGCTGTAATAAGTTTTGATGGATTTGTAAATTACCATCAGCCAAACGATATCCCAAACCGGTATCCAACAAAAGACAGGTATCTCCGCTTTTTAATAGAAAGGGTTGAATTTCTACTAATAAGCTTCCGGTTGGGCGTTGGTTTAGTATATCATGATTTAAATCAAAGGGCACAAATTCTTTTGTTGAATCAATAGTGAATGCTCCTTCACTAAGTGGAATAATTTGAATTGCCATACTAAAATATTTCTTAGGATTTTTTTACACTATCGTAACACCATCTGGCGGTCAGTATCCAGCTTAATTAATATAAACAGCATAATGGTAAAGGTAAGCAGGGATGACCCACCATAACTCATAAGAGGAAGGGTTATCCCAATTACAGGAGCCAACCCAATGGTCATTCCAATATTAACAGCCAGATGGAAGAATAAAATACCAGCTACAGAATAAGCGTAAACACGGCTAAAAACACTTCGCTGCCGTTCTGCGATATATACAATCCTAAGCAGCATAAACAAATAAAGCAGCATTAATACAGCACATCCCACAAAACCAAAACTTTCGCCCAATGAAGTAAAAATAAAATCCGTATGTTGCTCCGGAACAAAGTCTCCCTGGGTTTGGGTTCCCTTCAAAAATCCTTTACCAAAGAAACCTCCCGAACCAATAGCAATTTTTGATTGCTTAACATTATAATTCTCTACAGGTTTTTTCTTAAGTGGGTTGAGTAAGGCAGTAGAATCCTTTATAATAAAAGGATTATCCTTTCCTACCATACTAAATATCCTGTCTGCCTGATAAGGTTGAAATACCTTTTTAAACATAAACGGAACTACCAATCCAACAAATAAACAAGACACCAACCAAAGCCCAATTATCCAAAAAAGGTTATTATGATTACGTTGAAAAGTAGTTCTCATAAAAAATATAACCAATGCAGCAATTATAGAAAGTATAATCACCAACAATTTTGTAGGAAGCAATAAGGTTACAATAAGTAAAACTGCAAGAGAAGCTCCGCCTATTAAATAAACAGGAGGAAGGCCTTCACGATACATGGGAATAAGAAAGGCAAAGTATACTAATGCCAAACCGGTTTCATTTTGCAAAATCGAAAACACAATAGGTGCAAAGGAAATTCCGGCTGCAATAAATTGAGTACGAGGTTTGGTAAGATCTATATCAGGAAGCGATAAATACTTGGCTAAAGCAAGTGCGGTAAAAATTTTAGCCATTTCCACAGGCTGAAGATTCATAAATCCCAAAGGGATCCAACTCTTTGAGCCATTCACTTCCTTACCAAGTACAAAAGTGGCCAGCATCAAAACAATTCCCAAAAGGTAAAGGAGATTAGCCATTGCAGTAAAGGCCTTACTGTCTATTAATAAAATAAATACTGCCACAACAAGGCAGAACAAAAAGAAAACAGCTTGCCGGCTGTAGTTTTTTTCAAAGCTCAAAATTCCCTGAAAGAAATCATCTCCTGATTTAAATTCAACTGAAAAAATAGAAATCAGCCCTATCATTACAATAATAAAATACAGCCAGATCATCAACCAGTCTATGCGTTTGGATATAGGTTTATGTTGCATCATTCTGCAGGTTGCTTTTGAATACTATCACCCAAAATCTTTCTATTATCTGTTAGTACAGCAGCAGGTGCATGTACCATGGAATCGCTTTTAGGGGCCTCTTTACTGTTGTCTTTTTTCAACCTATCCAACCCTTCAGAATCATCATCAGCCTCCATACCAATAGTATCACGCGCAATTTTAATGTACCCTTTTGCCATAAGATAAGCAGAATCTCTTCGATGAAGAGTAGAATCATAAGTGCGCAGTGCCTGAACAAGGCGCGGCGGTATAAGGTTCAATTTACTCAATTGTTCCACTTTATCTTGTCGAGCTTTACCAGCTATACTATCATTAAGATACTTTTCAATCATCAAGCTGGCAATAGGAGCTGCCGATGATGAACCAAAACCTGCATTTTCGCAAATAACGGCAATGGCTATACGCGGATTGCGCCTTGGGGCAAAGGCAGCAAAAAAGGCATGGTCTTTTTGTTTCACTCCTTTATATGAATTTTCTACTGTACCTGTTTTTCCACACACTTCAATTCCCGGCACCTTGGCATATCTACCCGTTCCACTTTCCATTACGCCTTGCATACCATCATGAACAGCATCAAAAATACTATCAGGAATATGTACGGCTATATGCTTTTCATTAAACCTTGTAAGAATTCCATAGCGATCACCTCCTTCAATTGAATCAACTATATGAGGGGTTTTATACCATCCTTTATTAGCCAAATAGGCCATTTCATTTGCAACCTGCAGTGGGGTTGTTTCCACTTCTCCTTGTCCAATACTTACTGATCTAAAGGTGCAAAAGTTCCAACGTCCTTTACCATATATCTTATCATAGGTTAGAGAGGTAGGAATTCGCCCGGCTTTTTCATAAGGTAAATCAACACCCAGTTTATGGCCTAACCCAAACGCATGCATATAATGTGCCCATTGATTTAACGAGCTGTCTAAAGAAGGATACGCCGGATTATTAATTACACGCTGCATTACATAAGCAAAGTATGTATTACAAGAGTGTGTGATTGCCGGTTTAAGAGAAAACGTTCCGGGGTCAAGGCAGCGCATCGGTCTTCCACAACCATAAAATGCTCCCGGACAAAAGAAGGTGGTATTCACATCAATCACTCCTTCTTGTAAACCAACCAAACCTTGTAATGTTTTAAACGTTGATCCCGGTGAATAATACGCCCCAATAGTACGGTTCAAAAATGGAATTCTCGGGTCAAGCAAAAGCTCTACATAATTCTTCTTTCGTTCGGCACCGGTAAGTAATCTGGGTTTATAAGTAGGGCTACTAATCATAGCTAAAATTCCACCAGTTTGAGGATCAATAGCAACGATAGCACCTACTTTATTAGTCATCAATTTTTCTCCTAATTCTTGCAATTCAATATCTAAGCTGGTGTGTAAATCACTACCTGCTATTGCCAATGTATCAAAGAGTCCATTTTCAAGCCTGCCGGTGATTCGGTTTTTATTGTCTCTTTTTAAATACTGTATCCCACGCTGTCCCATCAACACTTTTTCATAAGACAATTCTAATCCTGTTTTACCCGCATAATCACCGGATACATAACCTTCGCCTTCATGTTTCTTCAAAAAGTTTGTATCTACTTCAGAAAGATAACCCAATATATTTCCTCCGGCATCATACGGATAATCTCTCACCGGTCTTTCCTGTAAATAGTATCCCGGTGCAAATTTGTACATATTCTCATTAATCTTTGCCATCTTTTCTTCTGGCAACAAAGCTTCAAATACGCTTGGCCGGTAACTTCTATTTTTAATTATTGCAGTAATAATTCTTTTTCTAAACTCTGCAGTATCAATACCCAGAATTTCACAAAGTGTGGTAGTATCGGTACCTTTTATTTTTGATGGAATAACCATCAAATCATGAATAATGCTATTTTGAAGAATTACACGTCCCTTTCGATCAAAAACCAATCCTCTGTCGGGATAAACAACTTTGCGAAATATCCCCTGATCATCGGCAAGTACCTTGTATTTTGAAGAAAAAACTTGCAGTGAAAACAAACGAACGAGAATAACCAATACGGTTACAACAAAAATGACATTAATTACATTCTTTCTTGAATGATTAAAGGTAGGCACTGCTAAAAATATTACGCTTATGTTGTATTAGTCCGGAACCGCTGTTTCCGGGAAAAAATTAATTCGGTAATCAAAATTAGCACTAATGTAATTGCTGTGGACAATAATGTCTTTGTTAAAAAATACCACACACTTCCAAACTGCCAGGCCTCAAGTAAGAACACCCAAGCATTATGTATAAATGCAAGTAATCCGGCATATACCATAAATGCCAATAATCCACCCATACTCTGTACAGATGGAGCTAAATAATTTGATTCAGCGCCTTCTTGGGGAATTAAGATATTAATCAAAAACGGGCGTAGGTATGCTATTAGCACACAAGCGGAAGCGTGAAAACCCGGTTGGTGCCGAAAGCTGTCTAATGTAAACCCAACAGCAAAACCAATAATCATTAACAACGTGCGATTAATATGAAACGGTAACCATAAAATAAATAAGAAATATAAATAAGGCGTTACCATTTGATGTAAGCGAATATTGTCTAGTACATATACCTGTACCAGCATAAACAATGAAAATCTAAATAGGTTTTTAACTATACCAGGCATTATTTATTGTTGCTTAATTGCTTTTTCCAAAAGTTTATTTACACCGGGGGCATCAAAATTATCAATTACATAGCCGTACTCTATGGTATTAAAATTAGCCGCACTTCTTAACGTAATTTTTAAATAGCTTGTGCCTTCATCGGGCTTTGCAGAAATAACCCTGCCCAATAACAATCCCTTTGGGAACGTGGTACTAAATCCGCTGGTAATAATTGAATCGCCAGCAATAGGCTTTGCTCCCTTAGATACACCATTCATTACAAGTATATTGGGTTCTTTACCATCCCACAACAAGGTGCCTGTTTCTCCCGATTTCAACAACTTACCGCTTATTTTGCTGTCTTTATGCAATAAACTCATTACCACCGCATAGTTATTGCTTACGTCGGTAATAATACCAATAACTGCACCTTGTGCAGTAATAACACCCATACCCGGTTTAAATCCATCATTTGAACCTTTTGATAACACCAAAAAATTATTAGGTAAGGTAACATCGTTTGCAATAATCTTAGCAGAAGAAAAACGATATTGTCTAAAAGGATAGAGAGAATCCACCTTCATTGAATCTAACATCTCTCTATTTACCGAATCCGGCAAATTAAAACTGTATCTTAACTTATTATACAACATTTCATTTGCCTTAACCAATGAATCATTGGTTTGACGTAGATGGAAATAATATTCAATATTATTATATCCTGCATTTATTTTTCCTGTAATCTGATTAGCAGTACTACCAAAAACTGCTTGGTGATATTTACTATAGCGAACAATGAGCAAAAGACAAATCACCTGTAGTACTACAAAAAGCAGCACATTAAAATACCTGCGTATAAATAAAAAGATATTGCGCAAATACAGGTGGATTTTGGAATAATAAGATTAGCATTAATTACAAATACTGTACTATTAACGCATTACAAAAGGATATCTATCATAATTTTTTAAGGCCAAACCCGTTCCTCTCACTACACTTTTTAACGGATCATCTGCAATATGCACAGGAAGCTTAATCTTTGCTTCAAGGCGCTTGTCTAATCCTCGCAACAATGCTCCCCCCCCGGTAATATATAATCCTCTACGATAAATATCAGCAGCCAGTTCCGGCGGTGTCGTTTCAAGTGCTTTTAAAATACCTTCTTCAATTTTAAAAATACTTTTGTCTAAGGCCTCAGCTACTTCCTGATAGCTCACCATAACTTGTTTAGGAATACCGGTAACCAAATCTCTTCCATTAACGGCAATATCTTCAGGAGGATTCTCTAAGTCTTTTAATGCTGCGCCGATTTGAATTTTAATCTGTTCTGCGGTGCGTTCTCCAATTAACAAGGAATGATAACGACGAAGCGCTTCCATAATATCTGCAGTAAATTCATCTCCTGCAACACGAATACTTTGATCACAAACAATTCCTGCAAGGGCGATTACAGTTATTCCTGTTGTTCCTCCACCAATATCTATAATCATGTTACCTACCGGTTCTTCCACATCAATACCAATACCTAAGGCCGCAGCCATTGGCTCATGAATTAAATATACTTCTTTAGCGCCTGCCTGTTCCGCACTATCCCTTACCGCACGCTTTTCTACCTCTGTAATACTGCTTGGAATACAAATCATCATTCGCCAACTGGGTGCAAATAAAGGTTTCTTACGAAAAATCATCTTTATCATTTCCCTTATCATTAACTCAGCTGCATTAAAATCAGCAATTACTCCATCACGCAGCGGACGAACAGTTCTAATACTGTCGTGGGTTTTCTCATGCATCATCAATGCCTTCTTACCCACAGCAAGCAAATTCTTTGGATTATTCCTATCCAAAGCCACGATAGATGGCTCATTAACTACCACTTCATCATTATGAATAATGAGGATATTGGCAGTTCCCAAATCCATGGCTATTTCCTTTGTCAAAAAATTAAAAATTCCCATAATTCAATTAGCTTCCGGCTCAAAAATTCAATCCACGCAAATTTGGAGCAAAATATTTGATTTTACAACGATTCTAGGCGCTATTTCAAACAATAAATATTACCTGATTTTTATTCAAGCATCGTAAACTACACTCCCTAACGGATTGCTAAATTTTTTAGCTGTTTAAAGTTTGTTAAAAAAATGAGAATTACTTCGTTTATTTATTACCGTTAGTTAAAGGGAATCTGAAAATTCAAAACCGATATCTCGTCTAAAATACATCCCTTCAAAAGACACATCAGCCAATTTGCTCATTGCATGTGTTGTAGCTTCTGTTACAGAACTTCCAAATGCTGTCATAGCCAACACCCGGCCTCCGTTAGTAAGTAATTGATCTCCTTCCATTTTAGTTCCGGCATGAAAAAGGAGGGTATTTTTCTGCATCTCTGTTTCTGCTCCATAAATAGGAATTCCCAATTTATATTTTTCCGGATAGCCACCACTCACTGCTACAACTGTAGAAGCAGCCCGGGAATCGGTTTCTACATCTATTTTATGTAGTGTGCCATCAGCAGTTGCTTTTAACATTTCAACAAAATCATTTTTCAGTCTGGGAAGCACAACTTCAGTTTCTGGGTCACCCATTCTGCAATTATATTCGATAACCCAGGGGTCTCCATCACTTATCATCAATCCAAAAAATATAAAACCCTTATAATCTAACTTTTCCTTTCTCAAACCATCAAGGGTGGGCTGAATAATGCGTTGAACAATTTTTTCTTTAAGTACCTCATTAAAAAATGGAACAGGACTTATGGCTCCCATACCGCCTGTATTTAATCCGGTTTCTCTTTCTCCTACACGTTTGTAATCCTTTGCTTCGGGCAATAACACAAACGAATTACCATCTGTAAGAATAAATACACTCATTTCAATTCCTGTTAAAAAGGCTTCAACAACAACTCTCTCTCCCGCCTTGCCAAACTTAGAATGCAGCAGCATCAGTTCAAATTCAGATAGTGCTTCTATATAATTAGTACAAATTATCACCCCCTTTCCTGCTGCAAGGCCATCTGCCTTTAATACGATCGGTAATGCTTGTTGCTTAATATAAGCACATCCTTCATCAAATTCGTTTTTAGAAAACTGTTTGTATGATGCAGTAGGAATTCCATGCCTGTTCATAAAGGCTTTTGCAAAAGCCTTGCTACCTTCCAGCATAGCAGCATTTGCCGAAGGGCCTATAAATAAAACATCACGAAGTTTTTCATCTGCTTTAAAATAATCACAAATTCCTTTTACTAAAGGTTCCTCCGGCCCAACAACAACCATATTAATTTCATATTTCAATACAGCTTCACTAATTGCTTCAAAATTTGTAGTAGATATAGGTAAATTAACACCTAATGTGGCAGTACCTGCATTTCCCGGAAGAATAAATAATGTATCACACAGCGGACTTTCATTCAGCTTCCAAGCCATAGTATGCTCCCTCCCACCTCCGCCAATTAATAATATATTCATACTGTAAATCCGATTTATTATTAGCGAATTTAGCAAGTCAAAATCTATTATCGTTCTATAATGTGAAAATCTAACGGTATAATTCTGAAAAAATTTGGTATCAGGTTAAATGTATTTTGCTTACTTTTCAGAAATAATTGCTCATTTTTTTAAATAAAAAGAATTTATATGGCTGAAAAAATTTCCCAAACCGGACATCCCAAAGGGCTTTACAGTTTATTCTTTACCGAAATGTGGGAGCGATTCTCTTATTATGGAATGCGTGCCTTGCTCACCCTCTTTTTAACTGCTCAATTAATTACCGGCGGATTTGGTTTGAACAGAGCAGAGTCTTTGGCAATCTATGGAATTTTTACAGCCTTGGTTTATTTAACTCCCATTTTAGGTGGATGGTTTTCTGACAATATACTAGGACAAAGAAAATCTATTTTGATTGGTGGTATCACTATGGCTATTGGCCAGTTCATGCTTGCAGCGAGTTCTACCGATGTCTTGATTTCTGAGTTAGCCGGCAGGCAACACTTTTTCTACTTGGGTTT
This sequence comes from uncultured Ferruginibacter sp., assembly GCA_964490345.1. Classification (GTDB taxonomy): domain Bacteria; phylum Bacteroidota; class Bacteroidia; order Chitinophagales; family Chitinophagaceae; genus Ferruginibacter. The sequence continues at coordinate 5,826 of CAZBBO010000017.1, read as the reverse complement.
GGGTGTATTAATATTAGGGAATGGATTTTTTAAACCCAATATCTCTACCATTGTAGGAAATCTATATGACAATGATGATCCGCGAAAAGACGGTGGCTTTACTATATTTTATATGGGGATTAACATAGGTGCTTTCCTTTCTCCTTTTGTAGCAGGCACACTTGGTGAAAATGTAGGATGGCCCTATGGCTTCATTGCAGCAGGTGTTGGAATGTTAATCGGTGTGCTATGGTTTCATTTCAGAAGAAATACATTAGAAGGTTTAGGATTACCTCCAAAAGCAAAAATCACAGGACAAACCGATTTGCTATCTAAAGACTGGAGGGATATAATTTTATATGTTGTGGTAAATGTGGCTCTTGTATTTGGAATTATGGCATTTTGGGGAGCTACTAATGACCTGGTTCATAAAATCTTAGTTTTGATAGTTGGATTGGCAGGCGCAGGCTTTATTGGTTTTTCTATCTTTAAAGGAACGAATGGATCTACCGAATGGTCGCGAGTTTTGGTTATCTTGATTCTTGCATTTTTTAATATTGTATTCTGGGCAGGTTTTGAACAAGCAGGAGGTACATTCAACTTATTTGCAGAGGAAAATACCAATCGTATGGTTGGAAGCTTTAAAATTCCAACCACCTGGTTTCAAAATATCAACCCAATTGCTATTGTTACTTTAGCTCCACTGTTTTCTATTTTATGGATTAAACTGGCAGCAAAAAAACTTAATCCACGTACGCCAATTAAATTTGCAATAGCCATGTTTATCGGAGCCTTGTCATTTTATATTATGACCATTGCAGCCAATAAAGCAGAAGGAGGAGTCCTTGTTAGTCCAATGTGGCTTACTGTTGTTTATGTTTTGCTTACCTGCGGAGAGCTGATGCTATCACCAATAGGATTATCAATGGTAACTAAGTTATCGCCGGGTAAAATTGTTTCTGTAATGATGGGCGTATGGATGGCAAGCTTTGCTTTAGGAAACTATCTTGCTGCTACGCTGGAGCAGCTTTTAGAAAGATATAATTTAGAGCTATACTCAACTATTTCGTGGTTGATGATTGGATCGGGTGTAGGGTTGTTGATACTATCTCCATTCTTAAATAAGGCGATGAAAGGGATTCACTAAACAGTGAGTTGGCCGGTAAATCATAAAATTGTTATAAGGTTGTTTTCATTTTTGAAGACAACCTTATTTTTTTAAAAGATTTTAATCATGTTGTTTTTATTAACATCCATACCAAAGTGAAAAAACGTAAACAAGTATTGGTGGAAGTAATGAATAAACTCTTAAAACAAGTGTACGCTGTGGGCAAGTAAGAGCATAATTTATCAACCCAATTACTGCTCACAAAAACCTTAAAAGTTATTTGGTTTTATGCACAGTTCATGTTGGCAGAAGTACGTTGTCATTAGTAGGCTTGCACCAAAACCTCGGTAGGTATGCGCCACTGTTGGTGCAACTGTCTAATCATTTCTAACGAGAGTTTTCGTTTCCGATTCAATATTTCACTTGCACGACTTTTTTGTCCGACAAGATTAGCTAAGTCTGTTTGTGTCATTCCAAGTTGCTCCATTCTAAATTTTATAGCTTCAACAGGGTCTGGCAAGTCTATTGGGAAATGCTCATCCTCGTATTTTTCAACTAACATACTTATTACTTCTAATTCGTCTCCCTTGGATGTTCCTTTCTTAGCATCAAATAGTTTCTCAAGCCGAAGCATTGCTTGTTCGTAGTCTTTCTTTGTCTTGAGGGGTTTGATGTTCATATTAAATAGTTTTTGCGTTTACTTTGTCATATTCGGAATGTGTTCCAATAAACCGTATCCATACCATTTGATAATCAAAATTGATTTTTACGATTAAGCGATATTTTTTGCCTTTTATATTGAATACAATCCTGTCGTTGCCAATAATGCTTGCACTCGGATACTCAACTTTTATTTCGTTGGGATTTGTCCATTCGGTTTTAGAGATTTCCTGAAACCATGCTTTTAATTGGTGCTCACAATCACTGTGTTTCTCCCAAAATTCTCTAAGTACTTTCTTTGCAATTACTCTCAACCTCCTTGTTTTGTCAAAAGTAAGTAAAAGTTACCAAAACGGGAAATGTAATTTTTGTGAAGATTGGCGCTCGCATTTTTGCTAGCGGTTTGGATATTGGTTGTAGACTTCCCTTTTTTAGTACAGTTCAAAAGTAGAATAATTTATCATCGCCATTGTGTTTATTCAAGTTGTTGGGCGTAGTGAAGCGTAACGCAGTCCAATACAACTTGAATATTTTTCTTTCTATAAATTTTTGGAGGGGTTACAAACTCATCAGTTTTGTAGGACTGAATCCGACAGAATGTAGTAGTGGCACAAGCATTAAAGGTAGCGGCAGAATCTACAAAAAGGGAGGTTAGCCTTTGCGTGATGTTCTCTACATGTGTGCGATGAATGTAAAGCAAACCAATCAGGACTGCCTGGTTCTTTATGACCAGTTGCGGGCAAACAGAAAAACCGGAAAACAAACATTGGTGGCAGTAATGAATAAGCTCTTAAAACAAGTGTATGCTGTGGTAAGTAAGGGCACCATTTATCAACCCAATTACTGTTCACAAAAACATTAAAAATTATTTGGTTTTATGCACAGCTCATGTTGGCGGCTAGTACTTTATTTCAACGCTTTAATAAATTCGTTTGCATAGTTAACTAATTGTTGCAATGCAATTTCTTCTATTGGATAATGACCTCCATTTTTTAAAACTTTTACTGTAAATGGTGCTTTGATACCTTTCATAGATAATTCGGATAAATGTATTGGTGTCCACCTATCTTTTTCAGGTTGGGTTAAAATGATTGGGCATTTGTCAAATTCTGTAACCGGAATAGGCAATGGATAGCTCATGTATTCGTAAAGAAATTGAAGTTGCACACTTGCTCCTGCCGATGATTTATCTTTCAAAAATATTTTTAAGGCTGCTGTATCATTAACCAAAGTACCCATTTTTGAAACTAGTTTCATAGGGATAGGTAATCGTCCAAAGCCTATTTTTCTGAAAAATTTCATTAATGGCAAAACAAACCAATTAGACCAACCGTATTTTGCTGTTTCTTTTCCTACTGTTTTATTATCATTTTTCAAAAAGCACATTCCTATAATTCCGTGTACTTCGTTCATGAAACAAGCTGCATTGTAACAGAGCATTCCACCCGCACTTAGCCCGTATAGAATCGTTTTTTTGTAATCTCGTTTTGTTTCGGTGTTCACAAAGTCGGCAAAACAATGAACCCAATTGTCGTAAGTGATATCCTTCTGATTTACCTCCGTCATGCCGTATCCTAAGTTATCTATTGCAACGATTTCATAGCCGAGTTGGGCTAATTTATGCCCCAAAATCATATTGAGTTGTCTTCCGTTGGTTCCCACTCCGTGATGCATAAAAACCCGGTATTCGGCATTGGGGTTTGGGTAGCGGTCTAAGTGGATTTTGTTGCCTTTCCAATCCCAAGTTTCTTCTAAAGGTTGATTGTTTTCTTTGATTTGAAAATCTGTGGGAAGCAATTCATTTAATTGTTTCCACGCTGTGTTTGAGTTATAGGATTTCATTTTTACCGGATTTAGTTAATGCAAAAATCAGAAGTCTAAAAATGATTTCGTTTAAAGTAATTTAAAAAGTGAGTTTGGCCTTCAAATTACTTAACCAAACATTGGTAATTCCCATAAAACTTGCAATGTTTTGTGATGCAAAACGTTGAAAGATGAATGGATAATTTTCGTAAAGCCATTTTAGGTATTCTTCGCTTGTCAGGCCTAAGTGGAAGTTACGAAAAAGGTCAATGTTCACAAACAATTTTTCTGTTTCGTGTGTGTAAAAATTTATGAGTTTGATGTCGTGTTGAATTTGCTGAAACAGAAAGTCAAAATCAATAGAAATGACAACCGATTTTTCGTTGGCTTTAATTTCGTAGTTTGTTTTTGATGAAAGTAAATCGTATCATAGGATTTGAAAAATTCACAGAAACTTTCGGTATGAAACATTACCGTTCTTTCTTCGCCCCTTGAAGTGATAATGTTGCGAATGAAACTGCCTTGTGCAATAAATTAAATTTTCCGATTGTTGGATTGAAACGTTATTAAAGGTTCGTTTTTATTAAGCATAAGAATACCACACTTGCTTTCAAGTTGGCTGATAAAGTCCGTGTTGGTTTGTTGAGGGAATTTATCAACTAATAATTCAAAATATTGTATGGTTTCCATTTATATTACTTTCGGTTTTGTACATACAACGAATAGGGCTTGGCAATGGTGTGGAATTAGTATTCCGTCTGCAGAAACCGAAGCCTGGCTTTTTGATAATAAGAGAACTAAGGCTAGGTTTTATTCGTTAATCCAGAACCGCAGTACAACAGAATTACTGCTGCTGATTGCTCCAATGTCCAACCCTGCTTTTGCAAATACTTTTGTTGGTTGCAGTATTTTTTTGTTGATAATATTATACACCAAAGTGAATTTAGTAGGTACATTTAATATTCCTAAATTGTCCTTCTGTGATTACTGTAGTCCCTCTTGTTGAATAGTCTGGTATTCCGCCAAATGGTAACGGTGTAAATCTTGCAGAAAAATTCCCGCTAATTAGGCTATTGTAATATGAAGTTATGTTTATGATTAAGTTGTCCCCACTATAAAACAAGCTAGACATTTGTCCGTTAAAAATCATTGTACACGGGATACCCGATGTGTTTAGGTATGTACTATCATAGGTGTAATTTTGAGTTCTTAAACTGTCTGTTTGAATACCAAATACCCAACCGTTATTACTTCCCTTTTGTCCATTAAACATATATCTGGTATGAGGTATGGCAGTTCCTTGTAATTGCTTAAAAAATACTGCATACTCTCCATTTGTAATGTTTTGATTGCTTATTGTAACTAAACTGCCATTAACTTTATATTGAATTGAACCGTCAAGTAAATTTGAAGGAGTGTCCCTTGTACATGACGAAAAAATAGTAACTGTCAATAAAATTGATAATAATGTCTTCATATAAAATAACTTATGATTTAGTAATTAGCAGCAGGGAGTCATACTGCTGCCAACGGTTTTGCAATCTGACGAAGGCAAAGGCATTTTATCCCTACTGTTGATGCGAGAACTACAGTTCAAATATAGCACAAAAGTTCAACCGATGCAATTCGCCCCTGTTTGCGCTCAAACCGCTGATGTTGTGTTCACCCTTCTTTTTTTGTGAAGTTTTAACCATATTACTGTAAGCTCTCTTTTTTAGTACAGTTCAAAAGTAGAATAATTTATCATCGCTATTGTGTTTATTCAAGTTGTTGGGTGTAGTGAAGCGTAACGCAGTCCAATATAACTTGAATATTTTTCTTTCTATAAATTTTTGGAGGGGTTACAAACTCATCAGTTTTGTAGGACTGAATCCGACAGAATGTAGTAGTGGCACAAGCATTAAAGGTAGCGGCAGAATCTACAAAAAGGGAGGTTAGCCTTTGCGTGATGTTCTCTACATGTGTACGATGAATGTAAAGCAAACCAATCCGGCCTGCCTGGCTCTTTATGACTGGTTGTGGGCAAACGGAAAAACCGTAAACAAGTATTGGTGGCAGTAATAAATAAACTCTTAAAACAAGTGTACGCTGTGGGCAAGTAAGAGCATAATTTATCAACCCAATTTCTGCTCACAAAAACCTTAAAAGTTATTTGGTTTTATGCACAGCTCATGTTGGTGGCTAGTACTTTATTTCAACGCTTTAATAAATTCGTTTGCACAGTTAACTAATTGTTGCAATGCAATTTCTTCTATTGGATAATGACCTCCATTTTT
>CAZBBO010000016.1:0-63372 GCA_964490345.1 uncultured Ferruginibacter sp. | reverse complement strand
CTTCAATAAATCAAATTAAAAAGGCCGTACCAAAATTTACTTTTGATACAGCCTCCTGTTATTTCTTTACCGTTATTGTTTAATGGTTTTCGTTTAATCTTGCTTTTCAGGTTTAGGTAAAAGCGCTTTCCGGCTCAGTTTAAATTTACCTGTGCGTGGATCAATATCAAGCAATTTCACCTTCACTTTATCCCCTTCTTTAAAAATTCCTTCCATGCTTTGTAAGCGTTTCCAGCTAATTTCACTTATATGAAGCAATCCCTCTTTTTTTGGTAAGAATTCAACAAATGCACCAAATTCCTTTATTCCTTTTACCGTTCCTTCGTATGTTTCTCCTACTACCGGAACAGCCACTAAACCATTAATCCAGGCTAACGCTTTTTCCATTCCTTCTTTTTCTTTTGAGAAGATACTTACTTCTCCTACATTATCTACTTCTTCTATATTAATAGTGGTTCCGGTTTCCCGTTGAATTTCTTGAATCACTTTTCCACCAGGTCCGATAATGGCTCCAATAAATTCTTTATCTACTTTAATCTTCACCATGCGTGGTGCATGAGGTTTCACATCCGGGCGAGCGGCCTCTATAGTATTATGCATCGAATCTAAAATATGCATTCTGCCATTACGAGCTTGCTCAAGTGCTTTACGCATAATATCCATGCTTAAGCCATCTACCTTTATATCCATCTGTACACCACAAATACCTTCACGTGTACCGGTTACTTTAAAGTCCATATCGCCAAGATGGTCTTCATCACCAAGAATATCAGTAAGGATAGCATATTTATCATCTTTCTTTATCAATCCCATAGCCACGCCGCTCACATGCTTTTTTAATGGCACACCGGCATCCATTAATGCCAATGAACCGGCACATACAGTAGCCATAGAGGAAGAACCGTTACTCTCCAAAATGTCACTAACTACTCTAACAGTATAAGGATAATCACGGTTTGGCATCATCTGCTTCAAACTCCTCATGGCTAAATTACCATGTCCCACTTCACGCCTGCCCACTCCTCTTAACATCCTTACTTCGCCGGTTGAAAACGGTGGAAAGTTATAGTGCAAAATGAACTTTGTAAATTCTGAATGATGGGCACTTTCAACTAAAAGCTCATCTAAAGGAGTACCTAAGGTGACAGTTGTAAGAGATTGAGTTTCACCTCTTGTAAATAATGCAGAGCCATGGGGCGCTGGCAGTGGACTTATTTCCATTTCAAGCGGTCGGATATCAGTTGTTGTTCGGCCATCCAGTCTTACTCCTTCATTTAATATCATATCCCGCACCACATGATATTGTAATTCACCCATGTAAAAACCAATTAGCTTTTGGTCTTCTTCGGGCAATTCATCACCAAGGGTAGTTTTCACTTCATCTTCCAGCGCTTTAAATGCATCGGCTCTTTCATGCTTTGCGGTTTTGGCAATTGCTATGGCGTGCATTTTATCTTTTGCAAGAGAAATTATCTTTTGCTCCAATTCTTCATTTCTATATGGCTTTGTATATTCACGATTTTTGGTAATACCTACCAGGGCTCTTAACTCCTCTTGTGCTTTTACCTGAATCTTAATAGCCTCGTGAGCCACTTCAAGGGCTGCAACTAAATCAGCTTCCTGACATTCTTTTGCCTCACCCTCCACCATCATAATATTTTTATTGGTAGCGGCTATCATAAATTCTAAATCAGACTTTTCTAACTCAGTACGACTTGGATTTACAATCATCTTCCCATCCACTCTTCCAATTCGCACTTCCGAAATAATTTCCTGAATAGGAATGTCTGAAACAGCAAGTGCTGCAGAGGCAGCAAGGCAGGCTAAAGAATCAGGCATCACTTCATCGTCTGATGAAACCAATGAAACCAGTACTTGTACATCACAGAAATAATCTTCGGGAAACAAAGGGCGCAATGCACGATCTATTAATCTTGAAGTAAGAATTTCATAATCATTTAAACGCGCTTCACGTTTAAAAAATGAGCCCGGAACACGTCCGGCAGAAGCAAATTTTTCTTGATAATCTACCGATAGAGGAAAGAACGATTGCCCTTCTCGTGGTTCCTTATTAGCCACCACGGTAGCCAGGATAATACAATTACCTTGTTTTACGGTAACAGAACCATCAGCTTGGCGGGCAAGTTTACCGGTTTCAATAGTTACCATACGGTCTTCACCTATATCGAATGTTATTGATTTAGGATTAAAAATTGACATTATATTTTGTTTTACTGCGGTTGTTAACCACAAATGATTGTAGGGTAAAAAGAATTATTCCCAACTTGTATAGTAGTTGGGAATAATTTTCATTACATACAGAATAATATTATTTACGGAGGCCAAGTTTCACAATAAGGCTTCTGTAGCCGGTAAGGTCATGTTTCATGAGATACGAGAGTAGGCGCTTACGCTTACCTACCATTTTCATTAAACCCCTTTGAGAAGAAAAGTCTTTTTTGTTGTTTTTTAAATGACCTGAAATGTGGTTAATTTGTTCGGTCAACATGGCTATTTGTCCTTCAATAGACCCTGTGTTCTGGGCTTTACCACCATAAGTAGCAAAGATGTTTGATTTCTTTTCGGTCGTTAAATACGGCATTTTGTTGTTTTTTTTTAAAACTCTGTGTTTTAATTTCTCTTTTAATTGGCTGCAAAATTACAAAAAAATAACTATAATTCTAATTTCTTTTTATTTATAATGCACTATTTCTCCTTTTCCTATTTTAAACACTTTTTGCGTCTTTTTTAAAGAGGTTTTGGGTTATAATATCCTGAGTTTCACTATTTCCTTCAAATCTTCATTGTGCAATTCCAAAAAATATATGCCGGCTTCTATATTTAAGGTAGATGGAATAAATACATACAGGTTAGGTGCGGTGGATTTTATCTTTCCCCAGGTTATTTTATTTCCGTTGGTATCATAAAGTATATATTCAATAATTCCGGTTTTAAGCAATAATATTCTCACTCCGGCATCTTTTCGTATCAATCCGGGGTCTTTTGCAATAGTTAACCCAGCACTTGGCTGAATATCGGTTGTTACTTCGGGCTTTTTGTTTTCTTCGGGTTTGAGATTTGGTTTAGTGGCAACCGGCTTTTGCGCATCTTGAGCAATCTCTTTCCCAGCTATTTTCTTTCCCTCCATTGGAGCCGGTGTGATATCTTTTGATGCGGGTGGTATGGGTTGTGGTTCTTTTCTTAATGGTGTAGGTGGAGGGGATGGTGTTTCTATTGTGTGAGCCAGCGGCGGATCTTCCCTCTTATTTACAACAATAGGTGGCTGCTGGATGAATGATGCCTCTGCCAGAGTAGGCACACTTTCATTATATAATCTATCTACAGCCGATACGAAAAAATAAACTGACTCAAAAGTTTCGGGTAAATTAATTTCTGCATTATGAATACCATCATGTGCACTATAAAATCCTAAGAACTGAGTTTGAGAAAGATCAGGAACTTGTAAGGAATAATAAATACCCACCCCAATTGTTTTATCCATTTCATTTACATCGTTATTTATTTGATTCCATGTAACTGTATAAGATGTATTGCCAATGGCAGACGAGCTATTCTTTTTTACGGAAACATTTTGAAGTGAAGGAGGGGGTATGTTGTCTATCCAGGGCATTTGCGGTGGCATGGATGCTTTTTTGAATGCTGCTTGTATTGAATCGCGGAATCCTAACCGGTTTTGTAGTAGGCTTTTTGTATTATATATGCTAATCCCTTTTAATCCATTTTTCTCATTTTGTCTTACGAGCCTTATCTGATCAGGAATTTCATTTGTATGCTCCCATCCTCTTTCTACTCCAACTTTATAACCGGCAAGTCCGATATAAATCTGCCTATCTTCGGTAACGGTACTCCACCAGGGCGCTATTATATTAAAGGGTGAGCCGGGTTGTGCCCCATACCAATAAACCTGAGGAAGTAAATAATCAATCCAATGCATTTTTATCCATAGCCTGCTATCGCAATACAATTCTGAAAAATGTTGTTTTCCGGAGGTGGGTGTTCCTATTAATGGATCCTTACTATTTAGATAAATTCCCGTTGGTGAAACCCCAAACTTTACCCATGGTTTTATTGAATAAATAATTTCTTTACAATCAGCTATTAGCAGATTAACATTATTCCTTCGCCAATCTGATTTATTTTCAAATCCTGCAGGATACTTTAAAAACGTTCCGTTATCATTAAAGCTTCCTTCGGGATAGAAATAATCATCAAAATGAATACCATCTATATCATAACGGGCAACAATATCCGAAATTACTTTTAAAATATATTTCCTCACTTCCGGAATGCCGGGGTTGAGGGTGCGGAGTGTGCCAGAACTCAGCAACCACTCAGGCTTTTTATTGGCAATATGGTTAGGCGAGAAATAAGGCAATGCATTAATATTTGCAACGGCTCTATAAGGATTTATCCAGGCATGGAGTTCAAGTCCGCGTTTGTGCGCTTCTATTACCGCAAAATTTAAGGGATCCCATGCAGCAACAGGTGGTGTGCCTTGTTTACCCGTTAAATCAGCCGACCAAGGCTCAATGGTGCTATTATACATGGCATCACATTGACTACGCACTTGAAAGAAGATGGTATTGAATCCAATAGATTTTACTTCATCTAAAATATGAATTAATGACTTTTGTTGTTCTTCCGGAGATGCGTTTCGCTGTGGCCAATCAATATTTGAAAATGTGGTTAACCATACTGCACGCATTTCACGGGTTGGCTGCGCTGAACCCGGCATAAGAAAACAATTCAATAAGAAAAAGAGAAGCAGTGATTTCATCAGGCAGAATGGTATTTGATAATTGGTTGCAAAGGAAATAAAAAGAAGCGGCTCTTTCAAACCGCTTCATAAAAATAGTTGGTGTATCTTTTAAAGTGACTTGCCATTAGTATCCAACTCTACAATCTCATAACCCAAATCTCTTAATCCGGGAAGGATGGAAGCCTTATCTCCTACTAATACGATATTCATTTTTTTCGTATCAATTAGTTTTTTGGCTGTGTTATCTATATCCTGAGTTTGGATATTATTCAAAATTTTAGTTTGCTGCGAAACAAAATCAGCAGGTAAGTTATATTGTAAGATACGTCCGATAAAAGATGATTTTTGTCCGGGCGTTTCATAATTGCGTGCATCACTCTGGCCAATACTTGCGCGCATGAAATCAACTTCTTCCTGGCTTATGCCATTATCTACATAATTATTTATTTCCCCCATTATTTCAGCCACTGCACTGTCTGTTGCCACCCTTTTAATTCCACTGCTAAAAGTAAATGTGCCTGAATATTTGTCTGCTGAAAAACCACTCCGTGCCCCGTATGTCCATCCTTTATCTTCACGTAAATTAATATTTAAGCGGCTATTGAATGCTGCACCAAGATTAAAATTGGTAAGATACGCACGGTAGTATTCTCCGGTGGCATCATATCTTAAGTTATTAGCTCCACCAATTCTGAATTCAGTTTGTGCTGCATCAGGGATATCAACCAAATAAATTTTTGTTTTATTTATCGGTACAAATGAATTTATTATAGGCAGCGTAAATTTTTTATTGGGTAATTTATTTAGAAATGATAGCTTTGGCACCACCTGTGCTTCCTTTACATCCCCCACAACAATCACCTTTCCTTCATCAGAAGTAAAATACTGGCTATAATAATTTATTACATCATCAAGATTAATATTTTCAACAGTAGCCAATGTACCGGTGCTAGGAAATCCGAATATTTGATTATCTCCATAGTTCAGTAACGCATACACATTAGAAGCCACACTGGAAGCTGATTTACTGCTATTTTTAATCCTTTCTATTTGTTGAACCTTAATACGTTTAAAATCATCTTCATTAAAAACCGGATTTAGAATACGCTCTTCAAAAAGAGCAATGGTTTTATCCATATTTTTCACCAATGACTGCATTGAAAAAACTATAGCATCGGTGGTATTATACACAGAAATAGAGCTGCCTAATTTTTCTAATTCAGTACTGAAATCTTCACTGGAATATTTTTTTGTATCCTCATTAAGCATTGATGCTACTATTGAAGTTAACCCGGCTTTAGTTAATTCATTATTCTCCATCAGCCTTCCTCCTTTTAATGAAACACTAATATTAACTGTAGGAATCTCTGTATTTTCAGTACCTATTACCTGCATCCCATTGGTTAAAGTTTTCTTCCAGAAGGGCGGCACATTAACTACTGGATTTTTCCCAGCAGCAGGCATCTTACTTCTATCAAAATTATCTTTTGCTTTATTATATACAAGCCCTTTGTAGCCATAATCCGGTGCCTTATATCCTGCATTAGATACGGTATAATTATCTTTACCGGCCACCAGGTCTTCTTTTTCTTTAGGCACAGCACTTACTACTAATCTGTTCTTTCCTTTTATATATTTTTCATATACGCGCCACACATCTTCTTTTGTAACCGAAATATTTCTTTTCAACATATCTCCAATTAAATTGGGGTTATTTTGAAATGTTTGAAAATAAGCCAACCTGCTTACTTTTCCAGATACACTGGCCAAACCGTTTATGGTACTGCTTTCAATTCCACCTCTAAATCTTTCTATATCCTCGTCAGTAACTCCACGTTTATCAAATTTCTCCATTGCTGCATTAATCAGTTCTTCCATTTCTGCAAGAGACTTTCCGGGAAAAGGGGCAACGGTTACAGAAAACTCACCTGCAAGCTCCGACATAGAACTATTCGCCGATGCCTGAGCAGCCTTCCTTGGTTTAACTAACTCCTGATATAGGATTGAATTTTTTCCTCCTCCTAAAATATCAGCTAAGCAATCAAGTGCAGGTTCATCAGCATCAAAAGAAGGAACCGTGGGATATACAATCCTCAGCAAAGGTGTACGTGCATAATTATCTACATAGCTAACATAACGGTTAGACTCCAAATTAACCGGCTTTAAAACCGTTGGCTTCACCTCAGGGCCACGAGGAATACTACCAAAATATTTTTCTACCATTTTTAATACATCAGCAGTAACTATATCGCCACCAATGGTAAGGGTAGCATTGTTTGGGCCATACCAGCGAAGGAAGAAATTCTTTAAGTCATTTACATCACTCCTGTTTAAGTCTTCCAGATAACCAATGGTAAGCCATGAATAAGGATGGCCATAAGGATAAAGATTTTTTGAAGACACTTCATATACTAAACCATAGGGCCGATTATCATAATTTTGACCTCTTTCGTTTTTTACAGTTTCTCTTTGCACTTCAAACTTCTGTTGGGTAACAGCATCCAACAAAAAGCCCATCCTGTCTGCTTCTAACCATAGCATTTTTTCAATTTGATTATTAGGAACTGTTTCAAAATAATTGGTACGATCTCTGTTTGTTGTTCCATTAAGTGTACCTCCCGCTTCGGAAATAATTTTAAAATGTTGTTCGTCTCCTACATTGTCTGATCCCTGAAACATCATGTGTTCGAAGAAATGAGCAAAACCACTTTTGCCAATTTCCTCCCTTGCAGAGCCTACATGATATGTGACATCCACATGTACAATTGGGTCTGAATGGTCTTCATGAATTACTACAGTAAGCCCGTTAGGTAAAACATATTTTTCATAAGGAATAACAACTTCTTTTCCCTTTTGAACCACCTTCTCAATCAATTTTGTCTGAGCTGAAACCGAGGTAATTGTAAATCCTGAAATGAATAACAATGAATAAAATTTTAATCGCATATAAATGGTTTTATATCAGTAATATAGATTAAAGATAAATTTAAAATCGTTTGCTGCTTTAACTTTAGCATCTTTTAACAATCTTTCCATTTTTCATTAAAGTTCAAAACTCAAAACGGGGTTCTTTGTAGTGCGATTTTTTTTTAAATATCTTTACCAAAAACAGCGCTGTGCATCTTTATTTCACTGTTACCAATAATCTTATATATGACCAGCGCATGACTCGAATCTGTAGTTCATTAGCCAATGAAGGATACCGGGTTACTTTAATCGGCAGAAAGGGTAAAAACCCGCAGCCATTACCTCCTGAGGCTTTCAACAGAGTTAGATTATGGTGCCCAATCCACAAAGGTTTTCTCTTTTATTGCCTATTTAATATTCAGTTATTCTTCTACCTGCTTTTTAAAAAATTAGATGGAATTTGTGCTATTGACCTCGACACCATTATTCCCTGTTTGTTGGTATCAAAAATAAAAGGCAAGCCCCGCGTTTATGATGCACACGAGCTGTTTTGTGAAATGAAGGAGATAAGCCAAAGACCTCGCATACATTCTTTTTGGAAATGGATTGAAAGAAATACAGTTCCAAAATTTAAATTTGGATATACCGTAAACAAACCTATTGCAGAAGAGTTTAATAAAATGTATGGATTAAAATATGCAGTTATTAGAAATATTCCTGTTTTTGTTACTTACATAGAAGCCGTTAAAGGAAAATATATCCTATATCAGGGGGCTGTTAATGAAGGCAGGAGTTTTGAAACATTAATTCCGGCTATGCAATGGGTAGATATTCCGCTATGGATTTGTGGTGATGGAAATTTTATGAACCGGGCAAAGGCACTGGCAGAAAAACATGGACTGGGGCAAAAAGTTATTTTCAAAGGCATGGTAAAACCTAACGAATTAAAATCTATTACGGCAGGTGCTATATTGGGTTTTACTTTGTTTGAACCGGATGCGAAAAGTAATTACTATTCATTGGCCAACCGTTTTTTTGATTATTTACATGCCGGCATTCCGCAAATTTGTTCCAACTTTCCTGTTTACCGTGAAATTAATGAACAATATCAAGTGGCCTGTTTGGTAGATGACCTATCACCCCAAAACCTGGCAAAGGAAATAAACAGATTACTAAATGATGAAGGCTTACGAACTGAAATGCATATTTCCTGTTTGAAAGCGGCACAGGTATTTAACTGGCAGGAAGAAGAAAAAAACCTGATTCACTTTTATAAGCAAATTTTTGGATAAGCATTTACATATCGTTTGCCATACCCTGCCCTACCCTCCGGTTCATGGTGGGTTGATTGATTTATATTTTAAAATAGCAACCCTGCACAACATGGGCTATCAAGTCCATTTCCATTGCTTTATCTATGGTAATGTAAACATGGATAACATAGCATCATTATGTGCTTCGGTACATTATTATCCCCGTAAAAAGTGGAAGATTTCATTTCGTTTACCCTATATTGTTAGTTCGCGAATTAATAAGGAGCTAATAGAAAACTTATGTAAAGACAATTATCCGGTTTTGCTGGAAGGCATCCAATGTACCTGGCCATTATGGAAGGGGGCGTTAATAAACAGAACGGTTGCCATACGATTGCATAATATTGAGCACCTGTATTATTTAAAATTAGCCCAACATGAAAACAATTTCTTTAAGCATATCTTTTTTAAACGTGAAGCTTTCTTATTAAAACAATATACACATCAGCTCCTCAAACTAAATTGCTCGTGGCTTACTGTAAGTATGAAGGACAGCCGGTGGTTAGCCAACAAATTGCGTCATCCCAAAAAGGAAGCATTTGTACCGGTATTTGTGCCTTATCGCGAGGTAAAAAGTTTGCTGGGCAAGGGTAAATATTGTCTTTATCATGGTAATCTATCGGTAAATGAGAATGAAAAAGCAGCTATTTGGCTATTGGAAAATGTTTTTTCCAAAACCTCTATCCCGTTTATCATTGCAGGACTTAATCCTTCTAAACAATTGATTAAATCAGCTTTAAAGGTTTCCAATGCTAAAGTTATTGCCAACCCCACCATGGAAGAAATGACTACATTAATAAGCAAGGCGCATATAAATATTCTTCCTTCTCTAAACGAAACCGGTGTAAAATTAAAAGTATTACATGCCCTTTATATAGGGCGCTTTTGTATAACAAATAATGCTGGCTCCGAAGGCTCCGGACTCACCGATTTATGCATTATTGCCAATGAGCCTAATCAAATACAACAGCACATCATTACCCTGATGAATACTGAATATACAAATGAAATGAAAGATTGTAGAGAAAAAACTTTACACGCTATATACGATAATAATAAAAATGCAGAAATACTTATATCGCACTTATTTCCGCATGATCCCAAACCCGGCCTCCTTCAGTCTTTATAGTACGTGCCCGATATTTTTTTATAACTAAGTAATCGTGGGTTGCCATTAATATAGTTGTGTTATAATCACGAGAAATATTAAAGAGTAATTGCATTATTTCATCACTTGTTTCAGGATCAAGATTCCCGGTAGGTTCATCAGCCAAAATTAGCCTGGGTGAATTAAGAAGCGCCCGTGCAATATCTACTCGTTGCTGTTCGCCACCACTTAATTCAAAAGGCATTTTAAAGCCCTTCGTTTTAAGATTTACCTTATCTAAAACATCATTAATCTTTTCATTCATTAATTTCTCATCCTTCCATCCTGTGGCCTTTAAAACAAATTTTAGGTTTTCATGTACATTCCTATCAGTAAGCAATTGAAAATCCTGAAATACCACACCTAAATTCCTTCTTAAAAAGGGAACTGTTTTCCATGTCAGGTCGTTAAGCTTGTGACCCACTACATACCCCTCTCCTTCTTTAACGGGTAAATCTCCATATAGCACTTTTAAAAGGCTGCTTTTACCTGTACCGGTTTTTCCTACTAAGTAAACAAATTCTCCTTTATCAATTAAAATATTCACATCCTGGAGTACAAGAGACTTTCCCTGATAAATATTTACATTTTTTAATTCAATAACTGCTTTAGACATATAGTTCATTTATTAAACAGATCAGTGCAAAATACTAATTAATAATCTAATTCTTCATCTTGAAGCTGAATCCTTAATGCTTTGTTATTGGAGCCTTCAATGACACCGGTTATTTGTGCTTCAATGCCAAATGATTTGGCAAACTGAATAAGGGTATCAGCTTTTTTGCCATCACATATCATTTCTAATCTGCATCCCATATTAAACACTTCATACATTTCCTTATTATTACTTCCGCTCCCTTCCTTTATTAAATCAAAAACAGGGGGTGGAGTAAAGAGATTATTTTTTAAAACTAAAAAATGCTGAGGCAGATACTTCATAATCTTCGTTTGTCCACCTCCACTACAATGTATCATACCATGGATTGCATCAAAATCATTTTCCAAAATTTGCTTTACCATAGGAGCAAAGGTTCGTGTTGGGCTCAGTAAGAGTTTTCCCACATGAAAAGGTTGATTATAACCGGGAATATGCAATTCATCTGTAAGCCTATTTTTGCCTATATACACCACATCATTCATTAAGTTTGGATCGTAACTCTCTTTATAATTAAGCGCATAAAATTTTTCCAGCACATCATGTCGGGCACTGGTAAGTCCATTACTTCCAATACCACTGTTGTAAGTGGTTTCATAATTTGTTTGTCCAAAACCTGCAAAACCAACAATCACATCTCCTGCCATTATTTTTTCATTGCTAATAATTTTATTTTTAGGCCATCGGCAAGCCATTGTTCCATTTACAGCTATTGTACGCACCACATCGCCCACATCTGCCGTTTCCCCACCCAAATAATGAATATTAACATCAAATTTATGTAGCATATCAAAGAGCTCTTGGGTACCGGATATAACAGCCTCCAAAACATCTCCGGGTATTAAATGCTTATTTCTGTCAATGGTAGAACTAAATACTATGTTATTATGTATTCCTACACACAATAAATCATCAAGGTTCATAACTACTGCATCTTGTGCAATACCTTTCCACACACTCAAATCACCGGTTTCTTTCCAATATAGGTAGGCCAAAATACTCTTTGTACCAGCGCCATCAGCATGCATAATATTTACCCAATTTGCATCTCCCCCCAAGTAATCCGGATACACTTTACAAAAAGCATGAGGATAAAGTCCGACATTCAAATTGCGAACGGCCTGGTGCACCTCTTCTTTTTGCGCCGATACGCCCCGCTTATCATATAATCCCATACTGAAAAATTTATACCGGCAAAACTACAAGCAGTATGGCAATTTTCCATTATCAATTACATTTGCATCAGTTTATGCATGTTTATCGTCAATTTAATCAACTTCCATCTCTTCAAAATCCGGTTTTAACCATCGGTGTATTTGATGGAGTTCACCTTGGCCACGTACAGATACTCAGGCAGGTATGTCTTGAATCAGAAAAGGTACACGGCACCCCGGTTGTCATTACTTTCGACCCTCATCCGCGCAAAGTTTTAGAGCCCAATAAGAAAAATACGTTGTTTATTTTAACTACATTAGAGGAGAGGCTTTCTCTATTTGAGAAGAATGGAATTGAACATGTTGTAGTTGTACATTTTGATGAAGCATTTGCACATCAAACTGCAGAGTCCTATATCTCCGATTTTTTGGTTGGCAATTTTCATCCACATACTATAATATTAGGCTATGATCATCACTTTGGGAAAGACAGAAAGGGAGATTACCATTTATTGGAATTAGCAGGAGAGAAATATCATTTTTTGGTAAAAGAAATCCCTGAGCAAGTAATTAATCATATTGCTATAAGCAGTACGCGAATAAGAGAAGCGTTACAAGTGGGTGACATATCCAGTGCTAATGAATTATTGGGTTATCCTTATCATTTTTCAGGTGAAGTTATCCACGGCAATAAGCGAGGCCGTACCATAGGGTTCCCTACTGCCAATATATTAATTAAAGAGGATGAAAAACTCATACCTGCTGTTGGTGTTTACGGTGTACGGGTTCATTTAGATGATAACGAGTTTAAAGGAATGATGAATATTGGATACAGGCCCACAGTAGATGGCACCTCATTAACCATTGAAGTACACATTTTAGATTTCGATCGGGACATTTATCACAGCACTTTACATATTTCCATTTTGAAAAGAATACGTGATGAAAAGAAATTTTCAGGTTTGGAAGAATTGAAAAAGCAGTTAGAGAAAGACAGGGAAGAGGCGTATCTGGATTAGGTAAGAATTATCTTAGTAACCAATTCTTTCAACAAAGCGGAACTGCTTGTACCTGCATCATCAATACCAACACTACGAAGATTATATTTATTTAGTAAAAGAATTATTTTAGATACACCCTCAAAACCATAGTTCGTAATGGTTTGCTGCGCTTGTTGAACAGATAATGGATTATAATAAAATTCAGGCATTAATGTAGAAGCAGTATGGTCTTTAAGCCCAAAGGCACCATATACTTTTCCAAAATGAGCATATAATGCAGGTAAGGCCATTTGAATAGACACTAATTTAGGATTGCTACCAAAATAATTTAAGATTGCCATTGCCTTTGCCAGTTGCTTATTGCTGATAGCTTCCTGCAAGGCAAACACATTGTATTCCTTACTGATACCGATATACTTTTCAATATCATCCTCATCAATTGCTTTTCCCTGTTTAAGATTAATTATAAGCTTTCCTAATTCATTATCCAGCCGGGAAAGGTCATTACCAATATGTTCTTCAAGGAGACAAACCGCCTTTGAGGTAATCTCAATTTTCTTTTCCTTTGCCCTGGTCACTATCCATTCTTGTACTTTATTATCCTTTATTTTAGGAAACGTAAACATTGCTGCATTCTCAGCAATCACTTTTGCAAATTTCGTTCTCTTATCTAGCCCTTTATCTTTATACCCAACAATAAAAACAGTAGAATTAAGCGGATGCAAAAAACAAGGGGTTAACTGTTCCAGCTTTCTAACATCCATTTCCTGGGCTTCTTTTAAAAGCACTACCTGCCTTTCTGAAAATATAGGATATCGGCGACAACTGTTTATAATATCTTGCCATTGAGCATCCTTTCCATAAAAAACGCTCAAATTGAACTCAGCTTCTGCCTCACTTAAAATATTCCGTTCGGCATACTGGAGCAACCTGTCAATATAATAATCCTCCTCGCCTTGAAACCAGTAAACCGGCTTAAAATCCTTATTCTTCCAGGCTGAAAGAATTTTATCCATACTCATGATACAATGATAAATATTTTAGTTGAAATTCCTACTCAGTGGGTTATACAAAAGGTAATGGTTTTTATTAACTTTAAATTAGAACATTTTTGCAGATGAATATTTTTTTTAGCATAGATTTGGGTTCATTCTTTAATGAAATTTTTAATAAATCCAATTTTCAGCCTCTCATGTGCTGATTTTAATTGCAAAAACCTAATGTTATGGCATTTGAAAACATTCCCGAAACTGAAAAATCATCTTTAAACAAATCTGAAGCTCAAACAAAGAATACGAATCCAGTTCGTGCGCTCATTTTAATTTTATTAATTGTTGCCCTGGTTGGCACATGGGGGTATCTATTGTGGGATAAGAGTAAAACCAATGAAACTATTTCACAAAAAGAAAATCTAATAACCACTACCTCTACTCAACGAGATGAATTGCAAAAAGAATTAGCGGATGCAACTATGCGCTATGACCTATTGAAGACTAATAATGCACAAAAAGACAGCACTATTAGCGCAAAGGATCAAGAGATTACTGAAAAGGCAAAACGCATACAGGAATTGCTAACCAAGTCCAATGCATCCATTAAGGAATTAAAAGAAGCCAAAGCATTAATTGCCTCCTTAAATACTGATATTGAAGGATACAAAAAGCAGATTGAAATTCTTGAAAATCAAAAAACACAATTAACAGAAGAAAAAAATGTAGTTACTACAGAGCGCGATCGAGTTATAAAAGGATTTGATTCTGCTAAGGTAATTATTCAGCAACGGGATGAATTAATTGACATCGCCTCTACTCTTCATGCTTCAAATTTTAATATCATTGGTATTAATGAAAGGAATAATGGGAAAGAAAAGGTAACCGAGAAAGCAAAAAAAGTAGATAAGCTCCGTGTTTCATTTGATTTGGATGAAAATATGATTAGCCCAAGCGGCAATAAAGAGGTTTTTATCATTATTAAAGGCCCAGATAATAACATTATCTCTGAACAAGCTATGGGTTCAGGTTCTTTTTACACCCGTGAAGGTGAACAAAAAACATTCACTCAGAAATTAGATGTTAACTATACTAAGAACCAACGGCAAACAGTAAGCTTTGACTGGAAACAGGAAAAGAATTTTGAAACCGGTATATATACCATTGAAGTTTACAACAATGGTTTTAAAGTTGGTGAAGGTATAAGGCCATTACGAAAAGGATAAGAGAATTAGCTATTTTAGTGAAACCCCTCTTAATCTTTTTTGGTAGCTGTTGTTAGTTATTCTATACCAGATAGCATAAAACTTTAAGGAAGAAGTTTCTTTAAGCTATTTTATATTTTTCTTACGTTCTGATTTCATGTATTTTTAAAACAAGAACAAGGTTTGCAGCTTTAAAATAATGCCCTTATAGACGCACGGCCAATATGAACAATACGTGAACCTGCGGGATGCCTGCCTTCATATTGCATACTCAGTTCTATATTACCTGCAAGCCTTCGAGTAAAATCAATATTCCATAAATAGTTACTGCCGGGCAAAAGGCCATCTAATAACAAATAACCTACAGTAGTATTTGCCGCGCCGGAATAGGCATTAAAATCAATATGGGTATAAGTAAATTTTGCAGATAAAACACTATTTGAAACCATATTATATCGAAGCTCGGCATTCAATGATTGATGTTGTGATTTTTCTAAGGAATCTATTTGATTTTCCTTTAAACTCAAAACATAACTAACGGTAGCCCTAAATTTTGACCCATATAAATAAGTAACTGCAGGTTCTATAGTATGCATTTTAACCCAATAATTTCTATTTGAAAATTTTGCGCCTTGTGTGCTTAAGCGCTGTGCTCCTTCCTTTAATATCAAATACGTATTAAACCGACGGTTTATTGTATATCGAAGGCGGGTATTCAGGTTTTGCAAGTCACGACTTTCCAATCCATAAGCGAGTAGTGTTTTAGCAGATGATTTGCTATGCGTTGCCTCCCACCCCCATTTTGGATTTGTTCTGTTATAAAAAAGTGTGTTGGAATAATAATAATTCAAGCTAATAATATTGGTATCTGCCACATGATTATCAAACGGGTTAAAGAGATATTTCTTATCTGCCACTTGTTTTTTATTAATCTGTAAAGCAGATGACACACCTGTACGCTTGATAATTTTTTTCCATCCTGTTTTAATATTTATAAAAAGATTGCGAGGTTCAAATAGCACATTATAATTAAACTGAAGATAATTTGCCTTTATATATTCATTACCCGGAGTAAATACCCTAATGTATTTCTTTTGATCTGAATAAATAGCTACTTCAAATTCGTTTAACTCGGCCAGGCCGTTGTTGTTATAGTCAATCCACATATACTCACCCTGCCCTGCAGGCACTTCAAGATAGGTGAATTCACGTTTTTGTTCTTGCCCAGAACCCAGTTCATATAATGCAGTACCGCTAATAGCTCCTTTAAGGAATGTGTAAGTATATTCAGTTCTTCCTAACAAACTTTTATCTGGGGTCTTTTCCCTACTCACTATTGCATTATCAATTTCTAAATCTCGGTAAGTTATAGTAGTCTTAACTTGGTGGTTTGGATTTTGCATCCAGTCTGCTTGTAGTGAATAGTTTTCACTATGATTAGCTCGCAACAATTGCTTTTGTAATGGCAACCAATCTTCTCTCCTGCTATACGATAAACTCCAATGATTTAGTTTCTCAGCATTTGATTTTACATAGGCTTCATAAGTATGAAATGCGAAACTAAAAAGAGAAAGGGTATCGGCATCCCTGATTTTTATACGGTTAAATTCTCCATTATATTTTACACCAGTTTGAATTCTCTTTATATGTTTACTAATATCTGCCATTGGCCTAATAAAGCTTCCTTTTTGATTTGCAGCATTAAAGGTGAGATAATTTAACGATGACAAATAGTTCCATCCATTTCGTGTTCCACTTAACGTGAGTATTTGTTTTACTCCGGTATAATGATCACTTCGCAAATAGCTATCCGCATTATATTGGAGAGAAATATTTTTCAATCGAATTTTAAAAAGTCCGGAACTAATATTTTCATCTGCCGGTAAAACATCATAGGGCAGGCTCCAATCTCTCAAAAACTCAACGTTTCGCAATCGTTCAATAGGCTTAAACCGTGCAGCCACAAATTCATGTCCAAATGCCCAAAAGATTTTCTTTTGTTTTGTGGCTACAGAATCTGCCGATGAAATATTTACTTTAGCCGCAAAGCCATTATTTGCAGCCTTATTAAGTGATGAAAAGAGATTCACATCATAATGACTCATTGCCACTTCTGATGCCAATGTAATTCCATTATTAAATAAGTAATTGGTGCCTAATGAGGCTATTTGCAGTTTTTTGGGAGTAATCAGCAGGGTAACCGGCTCCCATTCTCCGGTGGGATTATTTTCTGCATCCGGAGTACTCCATTCAAATGCAGAACCATTTATTGCATTACGAAGTGGAATATAATTTCCTTTCCCTGGACCCATATAAGTAAAGTTTACCCGGTACAAAACATCATTAGGGTTAGCAGATATTACAAATACAGAATCACGTTGAGTACCATTATAAACCATTTCAACTTTTTTATACAATATTTTTCCTGAGGAAAAAGTATCTCGAATAGCATTTTGGTAAAATGCCAGTTGAATGCTATCTCCAATATTAGCCAAAAATTGCTTTTGCTCTGCATCCAGTGTTTGGTCAATAGCCGCATTACGTGAGTCTGAATTTGAATAAAGCGCTACATTAATTCCCAGTTTCTTATTAATCAACATTTCATTAGCAACATATAATTGGGTATTCAGAAAATTCCTATCTGCGTATTCAAACTCCACTTGAATACGTTTATCTTTTGTAATTAATCGTTTAGGCGTAAACGTTATCTCTGCAGTATTATAGTTAATCACATAATCCATATCCTCACCTCTTTGCAGTAATTCACCGTCCATAAAAATACGTTCGGTACCTGCTAATACCACAAAGTATAATTCATTATTAGCTCCTCTAAGGCGATATGGCCCTTGGTTACCTTCTACCGGTTCCAATAAGTGGCGTGTAAATTTTCCTTTGGCAATAGCACCACTGGTAAATAATGTATTTTGGACACGTTTGTTTTTGTTGTGTTGGATTTGAAATGATGCACCCTGAAGACGTTTGTAAAAATTAATAAAATGATTTTTATTTTCTCTTACATCAATATCTCCAAATGATGCCTGCCAATTTTTCTTTCTAATTCCTAAAAAGATTCGGTCAAAATCACGCAGGTCTTGTGTATTCCCATCAGGCTGAATAGGAATATTATTATCAGAAATTGCAGCTATCAATTCCAGGCTATCGCCTAAATAACCGTGCAGTTGCAGGTTCATGACAGAATTAAGTACGGCATCCTGATTGTTTCCAAATGAAATAGACCGTCCAAAGCTTCCGTTTGACTCCAAATGACCAAAGTCGAACAAGGCATTTCCGGTATTTTTTTTTGCAGGAACCTTTATTGGTTTTTCTGCCAGGAAATTAAATCGAATACTATCATAATTAAAACGATAAAGCGGCTTATTTAATTTTTGGCTAAACACCCGGTAGGTAATGGCAACGCTATCTATGTTGGGATTTTTTTTCCATTTTAGTATCCCATTTACCGG
Organism: uncultured Ferruginibacter sp.; assembly: GCA_964490345.1. Lineage (GTDB taxonomy): Bacteria > Bacteroidota > Bacteroidia > Chitinophagales > Chitinophagaceae > Ferruginibacter. The sequence goes on along the minus strand of CAZBBO010000016.1, from coordinate 44,757 downwards.
ATCGAGCGAATAGAAAGAAGTATCTATATCACGAATTTGGAAAGAGCCCGGAGCTATACTTAATGAATCAATTATAACATAATCTGTTCCAGCAGGAATAAATTTACTTCTTAGGTTTGAAGGAGCGGGTTGTGCTAATACAGAAGATATCCATAACGAGCCAACCAATAAGAGTAGATATTTTTTTGCCCGGTGCAATTTTTAAGTTTCCTAAAATTAGTTATTAATTTTTGCAAGGCATATTAAACAAAAAACCTTCCGAAAACGAAAGGCTTTTGAAAACTATAGGTCACCCTCTTCCGAGCACAATCCTGCCCGAAGAAATTCATGATTAAGCCTGGCGATATTTGCAACAGAAATACCTTTAGGACATTCTGCTTCGCAGGCATAAGTATTTGAGCAATTACCAAAACCTTCTTTATCCATTTGGGCCACCATATTTAATACCCTTGTTGTTCTTTCCGGGTCTCCTTGGGGTAACATAGCTAATTGAGAAACCTTGGCGCCAACAAACAGCATGGCACTACCATTTTTGCATGCCGCCACACAAGCACCGCATCCAATACATGCAGCCGAGTTAAAAGCTTCTTCTGCTTTGTAGCGTTGAATAGGCAATGAATTTGCATCTACTGCATTACCAGTATTAACAGAAACAAAACCACCGGCCTGAATAATTCTGTCAAAAGCAGAGCGATCTACCATTAAATCTTTAATTACCGGAAATGCCTTACTTCTCCAAGGTTCAACAACAATGGTATCACCGTCTTTAAACGCACGCATGTGTAATTGGCAAGTAGTTGTTTTTGCCCATGGGCCATGTGGCTCTCCATCAATATACATACTGCAAGCCCCACAAATGCCTTCACGACAATCATGATCAAAGGCTACAGGTTCCTTATTTTCACTAACCAACCGCTCATTCAGCACATCAAACATTTCTAAAAAGCTCATCTCAGAAGAGATATCACCAACTTTAAATGTTTCAAAATGTCCCTTTGTATCACTGTTTTTTTGTCGCCATACTTTTAACGTAAGATTCATATTGTAATGTTCCATAACAAATATTTATGGGGTTAAAGGATATATTATTTATAACTTCTTTGTGTAAGGTGGATTTCATCAAACACCAAATCTTCTTTATGCAGTTGCCAGTTATTTCCTCCTTTAAATTCCCAGGCTGCCACATAACTAAAATTGCTATCATCACGCTTTGCTTCTCCATCGGGAGTTTGGCTTTCTTCTCTAAAATGGGCGCCACAGGATTCTTTTCTATCTAGTGCATCAAGACACATTAATTCACCCAGTTCCATAAAATCAGCCACTCTCCCAGCCTTGTCTAATTCATTATTAAAGCTGTTAATATCACCTGGGATACGAACATTATTCCAAAACTCTTCCCGCAAAGCCCTTACTTCTTCTATGGCTTCTTTTAATCCTTGTTCATTGCGAGCCATTCCACATTTATTCCATAATATTTTTCCTAATCTTTTATGAAAACTTTCAACACTTTCTGTTCCTTTAATACTCATCAGTTTTTCTATTCTGGCGTTCACTTCATTTTCAGCTTTTTCAAAAGCCTCGTGTGATGTAGGAATAGGAGCTGTTCCAATTTCGCCTGCTAAATAATTACCCACAGTATATGGAATTACAAAATATCCATCTGCCAATCCTTGCATTAATGCGGAGGCACCAAGTCGGTTTGCACCGTGATCACTAAAATTAGCTTCTCCCAATGCATACAATCCGGGCACTGAAGTTTGCAATTCATAATCTACCCATAAGCCACCCATGGTATAATGTACGGCAGGATAGATTCTCATCGGTCTTTCGTATGGATTTTCTCCTGTAATTTTTTCATACATCTCAAAAAGGTTTCCATATTTTTCAGCAATCACTTCTTTACCCATTTTAATCACCTCTTCGGAAGACGGGCTATGAATACCGTGTTTACCTGCTTCTATGTGGCCATAGCGTTGAATTGCATCAGCAAAGTCGAGATAGACAGCCATTTTTGTTGTGCCCACACCATATCCTGCATCGCATCTTTCTTTAGCAGCACGGGAAGCCACATCTCTGGGAACTAGGTTACCAAATGCAGGATACCTGCGTTCGAGGTAGTAATCTCTTTCATCTTCCGGGATATCTATTCCTTTGCGTGGATCGTCTTTTTGCTTAGGCACCCAAATGCGTCCATCATTACGCAAGCTTTCGCTCATCAGGGTAAGTTTACTTTGATGGTCACCACTTAATGGAATACAAGTGGGGTGAATTTGAGTATAGCAAGGATTTGCAAAATAAGCTCCTTTTTTATGAGCTTTCCATGCAGCAGTAACATTGCTACCCATAGCATTTGTACTTAGGTAGAATACATTCCCATATCCACCTGAGCATAACAGTACCGCATGTCCGAAATAGCGCTCTAATTTTCCCGTTACTAAATTGCGTGCAATGATACCCCTGGCTTTGCCATCAACAACCACAATATCGAGCATTTCGTGTCGGCTATACATCGTTACATTACCCAGTGCAACCTGTCTTTCCAGTGCACTATATGCGCCGAGCAATAATTGCTGCCCGGTTTGTCCGGCTGCATAAAAAGTGCGTTGTACCTGTACACCGCCAAAAGACCGGTTACTAAGTAAGCCACCATACTCACGTGCAAAAGGAACACCTTGAGCTACACACTGGTCAATAATATTAGCACTCACTTCTGCCAGGCGATATACGTTTGCTTCGCGTGAGCGATAATCGCCCCCTTTTACGGTATCATAAAATAACCGATACACACTATCTCCATCATTTTGATAATTTTTAGCTGCATTAATACCACCTTGTGCGGCGATGCTATGCGCACGGCGCGGACTATCTTGAAAACAAAAGGCTTTTACCTTATACCCCAACTCACCCAGTGTGGCAGCAGCAGAAGCGCCAGCTAGTCCGGTTCCAATAACTACAATTTCAATTTTTCTTTTATTAGCAGTGTTAACCAATTTTACGTGGCCTTTGTAATTTTCCCACTTTTGGTTGATATTGCCCTCAGGAATCTTTGCATTTAATGACATACTATAATATTTTTCAGTAGTAAGAAATGTTTCTCGCAAGTATTATTTAACTGATCCATCCAAAATACATAGACAATGGCATCAGTGCAAACAGCAAAATAATGATAACAGAATACCAGGTGCCCATCATTTTAATGATAGGGGCATATTTTTTATGGCTAAGACCCAGGGTGTGAAAGGCACTCTGAAAGCCTTGTAAAAGGTGCCAAAAAAGAGCAATCAAACCTACCAAGTACAAGGCCACTATCCAACCATGGCTAAACACTTCCAGCATTTCACCATACAAATCATGGTAAGGATCGCCTTCAAAATACAACGCTTTCTTTGTACCAATAAAAAATTGGCTAAGGTGCATGATTAGAAAAAGTAAAATAAGGATACCAAAAATTGCCATATAGCGGCTATACCATTTTGAATTTTTATTAGGTTGTGAAAAATGATATTTCACCGGGCGTGCTGCTCTGTTTTTGCGTTCTATTATCATCGCTTGAACAAAATGTGCTATCAGAAAAACAAAAAGCCCAAGTTCCAAGAAACGCATAATCCAGTTATGGCTCATAAAGCTTGCAACGGTATTAAAAGTTTCTCCACCATCATTTAAAAAAATACAGGCATTGATACCGGCATGAACCACCAAAAAGAGAATAAGAAAAATACCCGAAGCAGCTACCATTGATTTTTTCCCAATAGTTGTTGAAAAGAAATAGCCCCATTTCATAAGCAAAAGAATTTGTGGTTGTTATAACAAATGTACTTATTGCAGTTCAATAAAATAAATAAAACTATTAACTACATTATTCAATGCTTAACCCATACAACTCTTCTTCCACAACCTGCAATATTATCTCAGGCTTTAAAGACCGCCACTGAGGCAATTCCAGCAAGGTAATGTAGCGATCCAGTTTGGTTACATTAAAATCATGCTTACTCTGTTCTGGTAGGTTAAGCATAGTAACCCATCCGTTGTAATCTTTCAACTCATCGTACCACTCTGCATAATAATCATCTTCATCACTATGCATATTTAAAATATTATCTCCAATTAATATAAACTTTTTTATTCCCTTCGCGTAAAGCCTGTCGGTTACTTCACGTCGCAAGGTCATAATATCATTTTCAATCGCATCATTCCATTCTCCAATAAATTCTAAAATGGCAAACTGATGTTCATAATCGGCATATAATATTTTAATATACAAGGTACGCGAACCAAAATCATCCCACTGCGGATGTATATAATAATTATATACCGTTTGCGAAAATTCAAACTCACTATATTGTCTTCCGTAAAAGGGTGACAAAGGATCTTCTTCTGCAACGTATAAATGGCGCCAATTAAAATATGGTTCTATATCATGCACTATACAAAGTTATCATTAAAATAAAAAAAGAGGCTGCTTTTTTGCAGCCTCCTAACTTATCAACCCAAAATAAAAAAACTATTCTAAAACAACTTTATCTGTAAATACAACCCGGTTATTGGTATTAACCAATTGAACCATATAAACTCCTTTTGCAGGGCGTCCGTCAATTCTCATCTCTACATTTTGCCTTCCTTTAGTAACCTGAATCTTTTGTGTTTGTAATGTTCTACCGCTCAAGTCTGATAAAATTACTTGATAACGTCCTTCTTTTTGGCCATCTAGTGTAATATAAAAAGTATTACCGGTTACAGGATTGGGGAATACGCGAGCGTTACCACTGGTAAAAGACACCTGAGGCAGTTCGCCTATTTCAAAACGTGTGGCTTCATCTCTTTCTTTTTGTAAAAGGAAATTACTATTTGCTAAATCGGCTGCATTAAATCGCACATCAGAGCCTTCCATCTTAGTTGCTTTAAGATCAGCTAATTTCACTTTATAATAACCTTCAAAGAAATTTGCACTTACTACCACAATATCTCCATCATTACTTACCGCGGCACCATTGGTGGTGTAATTAACTGGCAAACCGGAAATTGAACCCTTATAAGTAGCTATACGCGTTTCGGGATCAATAACAAAAACATTTTTATTGGCAGAAATTACATACAATTTTCCAAATGCGTCAGCAACCATATCACCGCCCCAGCTTGTGCACTTGTTATGAATTGAAACTCCTTTATTGGCCTCATCATCAATAAGGTTGCCCAGATTAGTTATTTCCGGCAATTTACCGGTAGAGAATTGAAAGAAATTATTCCCATCATTTGTTATCGCATATCCGAAACCGTTAGGGGCTATTACCATCCTGGTTATATTGTTGGCTTCATCTGTTCCATCACCAAGACGCAGCACAGGGCTTCGTAAAGTATAAAACATGGGTGTTTCACCCTTTACATTTAAATCAAGCCAGCGCAATTCACCCATGCGCATGGGAGTAAAAAATAATTTATTTGATCTAGCATCTAAAGCAGCTGCGGCAACGAAGGTTGAAGTAGGGTAATCAGCAGATGAAAAAATGTTTCCGTCTGCAGGAGCAGTTCCGGCAACTTTCCTTCCGGTGTTCACATCAATCAGTTGATAATTTGTTTTACTCCGTTCAAAAATAGTTTTCGTTACCTGGCCTGTTTCTATATCAACTTGGCGAATATTCATCCAAATAAAATCATTGTTTCCATCGCCGGTTATAGCATACCCGGTGTTCTTTTGCGCAGTAGTACTTAGAGCTGCAGCAAGTAAAGAGGTAGTAAGTAAAATTTTGAAATTCATTTCAGGTATTTTAAGGTGAGATTATGAAATTCTAATTTACAACTTTTAAATTAATAAAAGCCAAAATTCTATTAAAACTGTACTTTTTTTCTTAGGAATGGTATTTTATTAATCCATCAATGGGAGACTTAGCAATGTTCCCTATTTCAAATTCGTAAGTTAAACAAAGCTCCTTAATTACGTCTTTAAACCCAAAGGCAACACTACCAACGAAATGGATGGAGGTTTGCCAACTTTCAAACAACTTACAAATATGATTAAAGAAAAAGTCGTTCAATCCGTCTTCTATAATATTTTCAACCATAAAATGCCCCCTATTTTCTACTAAAAAAGGAGTAAAAGAAGCCAGATATCTATTAGGGAAGGCACCTCTATAAACTGCATTTAATATATCTACCTTGTCTGCCGGGTATTTCATCCTAAACCTATCTATCAAATCCGGTTCAAACGTATTATTCAGGTAATACTGCAATACTTTTTTACCCAGATAGCTTCCACTTCCTTCATCCCCCAATATAAAACCAAGGCCCGGCCTGGCATGGGTAATTGCCCTCCCATTATAATAACAAACGGAGGAACCAGTTCCTAAAATACAAACCACCCCTTTTTTATCTCCACAAACAGCCCGAGCCGCACCAAGAATATCTGTTTTAATATAAATTTTTATGCCACTAAAAACAGCCTTAAAGCATTTTGTTAGCATTTTTACATTATCCGTATTACCGCAACCTGTTCCATAAAAATACAAGGCATCAGGTTTAATCCTTTTCATTTGAGGCAAGAGCTCATTTTTTAATATGAAAATTGTTTGCTGTTCAGAAAGGAAATAAGGGCTTAACCCTTGCGTTTGAAAAACCCTTTTTCTGTTTTTTGAAACTACGGCCCAGGTAGTTTGAGTAGAGCCACTATCTGCAACAATTATAGTAGGCATGGTACATTTTTAATTTAAGGTAGTATAAATTTTAATGGTAATAATCAAAATTCGGTTGCTAATCCACAAAAAATTAACTTCGCATTTCAGTGTACACTTCAAAAAATGAGTAGAGGCCTATCAGCCATTGGACTATTGGTAACATCAAATACATTTATGACAATTGCCCGGTATGGTCACTTAAAATTCAGGCAAATACCGGCTGTGAACTTTTCAGCCATTTGGTGGATTATTTTCATAAGTTGGGGAATCGTCTTGTTTGAATATATATTACAAGCACCTGCCAACCGGTTAGAATATAGCGGCTTTGGCGGCCCCTATAATAAGTGGCAATTAAAAATGAAACTAGAAGTGATATTATTAACGGTATTTACGCTTTTTACCTGGATCGTTTTTAAACAAGATACTTTAAGATTAAACCATTTCATTGGATTTATCTTCCTTATATTGGCGGTATATTTTTTATTTCAGCTGCTAAACCAGAACGAACCTTCTAAAAACACACCCAAATTCAATCCACTTTATAAACTCTGATTCGCTGAAAATGCGGATATATATATGAACACGAAAAGAAAACTTAATATTTGGCTCCCTCTATTGCTTGGCATAACGATGGCAACAGGTATATTTTTTGGTTTTAAATTAAGCAATGTATTTCCAAGGGAGAAAATTTTTGTAACCGATCGCAAACGGCCTGTTGATGAGGTGCTGTCGCTTATAAAAAACAAATATGTTGATTCAGTAAATATCGGCAACCTTTCAGACACTGCCATTGTAGCTATGCTGATGCAATTAGATCCACATTCTCAATTTATTCCTGCTAAAATGGTAGAGGCGGTTAATGATGATATAGCTGGGAATTTTTATGGTATTGGAATTGAATACGACATATTTAACGATACCATGAACGTACTTCAGGTTATACCTGGAGGCCCCGCTGAGGAAGCTGGTATGCAAATGGGGGATAAAATAATACAAGCCGGTGATTCATTAATGGCAGGTCAACATCGGGATGCCTCAGAGATGCGGGATATCTTGAAAGGAAACAGAGGCAGTGAACTTATCATAACGGTAATTCGTAATAACCAGAAGATATCCTTAAAAGTAAAACGCGATTATGTTTCTGTAAGTAGTATTGATGCCTCCTATATGATTAGCCCCGGTATTGGATATATCTACCTAAGCAAATTTACCCAGCAGGCATACCGCGAATTTATGATAGCCCTTGACACTTTAAACAAAGCGGGTATGAAAAAGCTTATTCTCGATTTGCGTGATAATGGTGGGGGCGTTTTGGAAGAAGCTGTAGAAATTGCAGATGAGTTTTTATCGGGTGATAAGTTAATTACTTATACAGAAGGACTTCATGTGCCGAAAAAAGAATATCGGTGCCGGCGTACCGGCCAATTCGAAACAGGCGAATTAGTGGTGCTGTGCAATGGCAGCACCGCATCTGCCAGCGAAATTTTATTAGGCGCTTTACAAGATTGGGACAGAGCTACTATTATAGGAGGGAAAACTTTTGGGAAGGGACTGGTGCAAGAGCAATATAGTTTAAGTGATGGTAGCGCTTTGCGATTAACCATATCCAGATACTTCACCCCACTTGGTAGAAGTATTCAGCGCACGTATAAAAAAGGAATCATTGCTTATTACGCTGCAGCCGAATCTCGTCTTGAAAATCCTGATACATCTTCTATTGAAGACAATAAAAAGTTTTATACCACCCCATCAGGAAAAAAGCTTTATGGAGGAGGAGGTATTTCTCCTGATATTTATGGTGGCAAAGATTCATTAAAACTCACCTACAATCTGGCACTGATATATTCGTCAAAAGTTATTCGGAATTATGCTTATTCCTATTCGGTAAAAAACCGCCAAGTTTTAATGAAATGGGGCTCGCCGGAAAATTATAACAATCATTTTGAAGTAAATAAAGAAATGCTTCATGAATTTGATGAACTTATATCAAAAGACTCCCTTGGCATATCTATAGAAGACCTCGAAAAAGAAGAGATCATTCAACTTCAGAGAAGCATAAAAGTTAGTATTGCGCGCCAATTATGGCGTAGTGAAGGCTTTTATGAAATAATGAACCGTGATGATGTTGTAATAAATCAGGCACTTGAGGTGCTAAAAAAATAAGCCCCCTTTTATGGAGGCTATAATAATATGAAGTATTGGATGCTAAAACGGGATACCATACAAAGGTACTTTTTGGGAAAGCTGAAAAATGTAGTTACATATATATATATAGATAGAAATAGTTCGACAATCCAAACCTGCTGATTTTCATTTCTTATCAAAACGGGGGTTCGGCAAAAGGCAGTATCTTTACCAAAAATTTCACATTATGTGGTTGAATAATATTTTGGAAACTATTGGCAATACTCCATTAATAAAAATCAACAAAATAACCCGTCATCTCCCTTGCACGGTATTGGCAAAGGTGGAATACTTTAATCCGGGAAATTCCATTAAGGATAGAATGGCACTAAAAATGCTTGAGGTAGCCGAGCAGGAAGGGAAAATAAAGCCCGGAGGTACAATAATTGAAGGCACCAGCGGAAATACAGGTATGGGGTTAGCTCTTGCAGCCGTAGTAAAAGGGTATAAATGTATATTTACCACTACCGACAAACAATCTAAGGAGAAAGCAGATATTTTACGTGCCCTTGGAGCAGAGGTTATTGTTTGCCCTACAAATGTAGAGCCTGAGGATCCACGCTCCTACTATTCGGTTTCAAAACGTCTTTCTACCGAGGTACCCAATAGCTGGTATGTAAATCAATATGATAATTTAGCTAACCGCCAAGCACATTACGAACAAACCGGCCCTGAAATTTGGGAACAAACGGAAGGCAAAATAACACACCTTGTTGTAGCCGCAGGAACTGGAGGTACAATAGTGGGCACAGGGAAATATTTAAAAGAGAAAAACCCAAACATAAAAGTCTGGGCAATAGATTCTTATGGCTCTCTATTAAAGAAATACTTTGATACTGGAGAAATTGATCAAAATGAAGTTTACCCATATATAAGTGAAGGATTTGGAGAAGACTTTGTACCTGATAATTATGATATGTCGGTTATTGATGCTTTTGAAAAAGTAACTGATAAGGATGGTGCGGTTATGACCCGCAAATTGGCAAAGGATGAAGGCCTCTTTTGTGGTTATAGCGCAGGAAGTTGTATGCAGGGATTGTTGCAATTAAGCAGCCAGTTAAAAAAGGGGGATGTGGTGGTATTGATATTTCATGACCATGGTAGCCGGTATGTAGGTAAGATATATAATGATGAATGGATGCTGGAGCGCGGCTTTTTGGATGTGAAGAGCTTTAAGGATATTGTAGGTGGCCGGGGTAGAAAGAAATTAATTACTCTTAATAAAGACGACTTAGCCATGAAGGCTATAGATTTAATGAAGCAATACGATATTGAGAATGTGCCTGTTATGGATGGTTTTGAAAATATAGGCGCAATATCAGCCTCCGGATTATTTGCAAAAGTTTTGGAAAATGCAGAGGTGAAAGATTACAAAGTGAGCCAAATAATGGAAAAACCGTATCCTGAAGTGCCTTTTGATACCCCTGTTGGGCGCTTAGGCACCTATATCAATAAGGAAAATGGCGCTGTTTTAAGCCGCGATGAAAGTGGAGAATACCATATTCTTACCAAATACGATATTATTCAGAGCCTGACTAAATAACCCACCGAAAAAAACGCTAATACCTTTACGGAGGCTGTGTTTCAAACGATTCAGCCTCTTTTTTATAGGTATCCAATAATAAAAATATCGTAAAACTACGAACGTACTTTTCCTATATATTTTTTAGGTAAAACACTACTATTTAGGCTATTTGATGTCAAATCTGACAACTGGAAAAATGGGCAATACTGCTCTTGCACAGGCTGGTAAACCGTCGCATCTTTGTATCAGAAGTTGATTGATGAGGAAATTAATCAATCATTATCCAAAAATCCTGAAAAAAGGTAGTTCCAATATCCCTAAAAAGCCAAAATCCAGTATCAGTCAACTTCTATTTTAGTTCCTTGACACCGTTTTTATAAAATAATTAAAACCCTGTGAAAACCGATTTAAAATCCAAAATCCGTCTATGCTGTAAAAAGCGATAATGACAAACCCAATTATCCAATATCTTATCATCATAATGAACTATGAGAGAAAGACCAGTAGAAATCAATATCCAAAACCCGCCTATGCTTTAAAAAGCGATGATGGCAAAACTAAAACCCAATATCCTAATCCATGACTAAATATCATGGTGTAGAAAGACCAAACCGGACCAATATCCCAAAACCCGCCTATGCTTTAAAAAGCGATAATGGCACCTAATCCAGTCCGAATGAAAGCCATGTCCGGCAATTTTGGAAAAATCCAAAAATGCCAAGTGCACACTAAACCAGGATAACACATTTACTTGATAATAGAGTAACCCCCTCTGAAAAGTAAGACCATCCTGAAACCCGGCCTAAAATCCGGAGGAAAGTTTTAAGCTCCCGTATGGTTCATCCAAGCGGGAGTTTTTTTTTGTCCTAAACTTACCGAAAAGATAAAAACGGCCTGGAACACTATTCCCCTAATCTCAAATTGGATTTATTTGGTAAAAAAAGCACCACTTTGTTTTAAAGAAACAAAGCCAGCTCCACATTTACCATAACCAAAACCTGCACTTTAAATAGCAAAAGAACAAGCGAATATTTAATTAAAGTAAAATTTTAGATTTTTAATACTATTAACTGGCTGTGTATATGGGTATCTATCTTTTTAAAATAATTTTTTGAATGTTTCCTTAGACTAAAATGGCTAATTTTTTAATCTTATCATTAATGTTTCGGGTAGGAACTAATCCATTAGAATTCTTACTACTTTGGGTCAGGTATCTATATTTTTAAGATATTGGACACAATTATACAGTTTTTTATACGTAAAATAGTAAAAATACTATTCCAAGTAGTGTAAGTTTTCTATTAGCTTAATGGGTTGTTTACGGCAAAAGGGTTGAATTCAACATTGCGAAAAAGGGGCAGTATTGCTCTTGTATAGCGACATTAACTGTCGCATCTTTGTATCAGAAGTTGATTGATCGGAAATAAGAAATCAATCATCAATATCCAAAAATCCTGACAAAGCCAGCCAACGAGCTTCAATATCCTAACCAAAAAGCCATAAGATCCAGTATCAGTCAACTTCTACTTTTAGTTCTTAACATATAGTGCCTGAATCCTTGTAGAAACCCAACAAAAAATCCAATACTAACCATTCCAATATCCAATAGAAAAGAGCCAAACAATATCCGAAAGCTTTTACAGTATCCAATGAAAGAAACCAAAGACCAATAACCAAAGAAAACGACCAATATCCTCTGTAACATGGAAACATGTTAGTAAAAACCAAGTAAATCCGAGTCCTGTGTGTTGAAAGACACTGAAAAACTAAGTATCCTAATATCCTAAAAATCTGTAGCTAATACTACAGCGAAAGCCAAGAACTGAAACCAGGATAAAAACATTTTACCCCCAAGTGAAATTAAAATCATCCTGCGCAACCAACCAAAGAGTTCGTTGCACAAAACAATCTGAATTACTTCCATTAATTTTTGTTAACGCGAAATTTAATGGAAGTTTTTAATTGGCATAGCTTTGCCACATGTTGTTCACTCAACCACCCAATGATGCAAAGCCTGCAAAGCGCATTGTATCTGCAATCCCTTCTATTACAGAATTGCTTTTTTACCTGGGTTTAAACGAGCAGGTTGTAGGTATAACTCCTTTTTGTGTACATCCGCAGCAATGGCACACCTCCAAGCAACGTATAGGTGGCCCCAAAAAACTACATGTAGAAGATATTATATCTCTTAAACCTGATTTAGTAATTGCAGGAAAGGAAGAGAATATAAAAGAGCAAATTGAGGCTATTGCAAACCATGCTCCGGTTTTTCTTACTGATGTAATAACCATTGAGGATGCCCTAAAAATGATTGATGATGTTTCTGTACTAACGGGTATGCATAACCGTGGATGCGAATTGATTAAACAGATTAAAACTGCGATGGATTCTTTTAAACCTATTGCAATACGAAAAGCTGTTTATGTAATATGGAAAGCTCCGTATATGTGTGTAGGAGGAGATACTTTTATTCATTATATGATGGGAATGGCAGGCTTTATAAATGTATTTGCCCAGCAACTTCGATATCCGGTCATTTCTGTTGAAGACATGATAAATTCGGGTGCTGAAATAATTATTCTTTCATCTGAGCCCTACCCTTTTAAAGAAATACATGCAGCCGAACTTCGGGCGCTACTACCTCAACACATCAAAATTATACTTGCAGATGGTGAAATGTTTAGTTGGTACGGCAGCAGGATGCTTGAAGCTGTTGATTATTTTAAAGCCCTGAATAGCAAATTTTAAATACTAAATATTGTGGCAATACATACTAAAAATTTGACCCTAATCATTTTATAACCTGTTATAAATCATTGAGTGATGCTTTTAACAAAGGAAGTACGTATTTTCGCAGAAAATTTCAATTATGGCATCCAGTAAAATTGCAGACTTATTAGGAGAAGACGCCGATAAGTTGTTGAACCATGAGTGCAAAACCATATCAAAGGATTTGATTCATGCGCCCGGTCCAAACCATGTAGAGCAATGGATGGACAGTAACAGAAGTAACCAAACCCTACGTAGTTTGCATGCAATGCTTAACCATGGAAGGTTATCCGGCACGGGATATGTATCTATCTTACCTGTTGATCAGGGTGTAGAACATAGTGGTGGAGCATCATTTGCTCCCAACCCACTCTATTTTGACCCCGAGAATATTGTAAAATTAGCCATTGAGGGAGGCTGTAATGCTGTTGCTTCCACTTTTGGTGTTTTGGGTAGTATTAGCAGAAAATATGCTCACAAAATCCCTATGATGGTTAAAATAAATCATAATGAATTTTTTAGCTATCCAAATAAATATGATCAGGTATTGTTTGGACAGGTAAAAGATGCCTGGAATATGGGCGCTATCTCTGTAGGAGCTACTATTTACTGGGGAAGTCATGAGAGCACACGCCAATTACAGGAAATTGCCAATGCATTTGAACTGGCTCACCAATTGGGAATGTCAACTGTATTGTGGTGTTATGTTCGTAATAGTGCTTTTAAAATTGATGGTGTTGATTATAGTGCTGCAGCAGATTTTACCGGCCAGGCCAACCACCTTGGAGTAACCATACAGGCAGATATCATTAAGCAAAAATTACCGGTAAATAATGGTGGATATTTGGCTACCAAACATGGCAAAACCAGTAAATTGGTATATGAAAAATTAACCACCGACAACCCAATTGACCTTACCAGATACCAAGTGGCTAATTGCTATATGGGGCGTGTAGGCCTCATAAATAGTGGTGGAGAAAGCAGGGGGCACACTGACTTAGCAGAAGCAGTATATACTGCCGTTGTAAACAAAAGAGCCGGCGGAATGGGGTTAATTAGCGGCCGTAAAGCTTTTCAAAAGCCAATGAAAGATGGCGTAGAACTCCTTAATGCCATCCAGGATGTTTACCTTGATAAAAGTATAACATTAGCATAATGTGATAAAAAAAACAGGAGCCGGCGATTAATTTTGCCGGCTTCTTTTTATTTTGAGCAATTTTTAGTATTAACTTTAAGAAATGGCTAACGAGGAAGACGATTTTTCAACACATCTTTTAGGGGAAGATAATTCTATGGAAGAAAGCAGACCCAGTTGGTTCAGACGAATGAAGAAAGGCATCCTTACATCTACCAAAGATAAAAAAGATGCTCCGGAAGGGCTGTGGAGTAAATGTCCTAACTGTAAATTCACCTGTACTATTACAGAATTGCAAGAAAATAAGTTCACCTGCCCCAAGTGTAATTATCATCATCGCATTGGAAGCGATGAATACTTTGAAATACTGTTTGACGATAATCAGTTTACGGAATTATTTGAAAATATCCGTTCTAAGGACCAACTCGGTTTTGTTGATTTAAAGCCTTACAGCAAACGGTTAGAAGAAACGTATTCAAAAACACATATCCATGATTCTATTACCGTAGCACACGGAAAAATAAATGAAAAAGACATTGTGGTTGCCTGTATGGATTTTGAATTTATTGGTGGAAGTTTGGGTGGAGTAATGGGTGAAAAAATCAGCCGCGCATGTGATTATTGTGTGGAACATAATATCCCACTTTTAATAATAAACAAGAGTGGTGGAGCTCGGATGATGGAATCTGCATTTTCATTAATGCAATTAGCCAAAACATCTGCCAAACTATCTCGCTTAAGCGATGCTAAGATTCCTTATTTTTCACTCTGCACCGATCCAACCTTTGGAGGCACTACTGCTTCCTTTGCAATGTTAGGAGACATTATTATGGGTGAGCCCGGCGCGCTGATTGGCTTTGCAGGCCCCAGAGTAATTAAAGAAACCATTAAAAAGGACTTACCGGAAGGATTTCAACGGAGTGAATTTTTGCTGGAGCACGGATTTTTAGATTTTATAGTTGATAGGAAGGTATTGAAAGAAAAACTTGCCAATTTAATAGAACTTTTCTCTAGCTAATTTTTTTTCTTTCATTATTGGGTTAGGCAACCACACTATCTATTTTTACATATTTAACTCGATGTCCCTTTACTAATACAATTGATTATTTTGGAACTGAATAACCGTAAGGCATTTCATGAGTATTTTTTTGAAATTCGATTTTTAGCCGGAATGGTGTTACAAGGAACGGAAATAAAATCACTTCGTGAAGGGAAGGCATCCTTTGCAGATAGTTTTTGTTTTTTTCAACACGGCGAATTGTATGTAAAAAGTCTGCATATTCCTGAATATAAATTTGGAAGTTATACAAATCACGATCCGGTTCGTGAGCGAAAGCTATTGCTAAATAAAAGAGAGTTACGCAAATTAGAAGCAAAAACCAAGGAAAAAGGATATGCCATTATTCCTTTAAGGATTTTTTTAGCAGAAAGTGGATACTTTAAACTAGAAATAGGTTTAGGTAGAGGGAAAAAGGCACATGATAAGCGGGAGACGATGCGAAGCAGGGATATAGAACGTGATATCAGAAGAAAATACCGGGTATAAAAAAAGCCACTTATCTACTAAGTGACTTCAATGATTGTTCTATCAAGTTTAGTTTAAGTTACCGAAAGCCCCATTTTGAAAATCAACAAAGGCCTGCTGCAGTTCTTCCCTGGTATTCATAACAAAAGGGCCATGTGATGCAATGGGTTCGTTTAAAGGCTCTCCACTCATTATTAAAACAATGGCATCTTCTTTGGCTTCAATATAAAACGCATCGGCATCATTATCAAAAAGCACAAAATGATCGGTAGCCGCATTGCGTGTATCGTTTACCGTTACTTCACCTTCAATTACCAACAGAGCCGTATTGTAATGGGCAGGAAAACTAAAATCCACCTTATCTCCCTTTTTTAACTTTGCATTCATCAGGTTAACCGGTGTAAAAGTAAAAGCTGGTCCTTTATGTTCATGATATGCACCTGCAATCACTTCAATAAAACCCTTCCCATTTTTGATAGGTACATGAGTCATTTGAGATGCTGTGATAGCCTGGTATTTTGGCGTTGACATCTTATCCTTTGCAGGTAAATTAACCCACAATTGAACCATTTGAAAATCACCTCCTTTCTTTGAAAACTCTTTTTCATGGTATTCTTTATGCAAAATGCCAGATGCTGCAGTCATCCATTGCACATCTCCTTCACTAATTACACCGGAGCCGCCTTTACTGTCATTGTGTGCAACACTTCCTTTATAAGCAATCGTTACTGTTTCAAATCCTTTATGAGGATGCACATCCACTCCTCTTGGAACTGGAGATGGTGGAAAATAAAAGGTTGAATTATAGTCAAGCATGATGAAAGGGTCCATTCTCTTCATGGATAGCGGAGCAAAGCCGGGAATAAAATTATGCACTCTAAATCCATCTCCTACAAAATGTGGAGGGGCAGGTGCAAACACGTTGTTTACTGTTCTATTTGCCATACTTATTAATTTAATAAGGCAAAATTACTTTAACCTAAAGGAGATAAAAATGCGCTGTGATAATAATTAAGTGTGACCCAAGTCAATGAAATCATATTCGTATTAACATTCGCTTAGGCTAATGGGGATATTTACTGCCAATCCACCATCGGCAGTTTCTTTATACTTAGTATTCATATCCAATGCAGTATCCCACATGGTTTTAATCACCCCATCGAGGCTTACTCTTGCATAATCAGGTGCACTTTGTAAAGCAAGTTGACTGGCAGTAATAGCTTTTATTGCGCCCATAGTATTTCGTTCAATGCAAGGTACTTGAACCAGGCCTTTTATTGGGTCGCAAGTCATACCCAGATGATGTTCCATTGCTATTTCGGCTGCCATCATAGCTTGCCGTTGTGTACCACCCATCACTTCTGTTAACCCTGCTGCTGCCATTGCGCTGCTCACACCTATTTCAGCCTGACAACCACCCATTGCAGCCGATAAGGTAGCTCCCTTTTTAAACAAGCAACCAATTTCTGATGCGGTAGCAAGGAAGGTTAAAATTTTTTCATTTGATGATACGTGTTCAACAAATATTTGATGATAAAGAATCACTGCGGGTATCACGCCGGCAGCTCCATTGGTTGGTGAAGTAACCACCCTGCCAAATGCAGCATTTTGCTCATTTACTGCAAGTGCAAAACAGCTAACCCAATCTAAAATATATTTAAAATCATTGCCTCCTTTTCGAATAGAATTTATCCATTGCTCATACCCGGTATACAACGCATTATTAAGCAATTTCTTATTTAATGCTGCAGCCCGGCGTTTTACATTCAATCCTCCCGGTAGATAGGACTCATTAGAGTGGCATCCTAAATACACCGATTGCTTCATTACATCCCATATCTTCAATAAACCATTTATGGTATCCTCATGATTACGCCATGAAAATTCATTTTGAAAAACTACCTCTGAAATATTTAGTCCGGTTTTTCTACACCAGTGCTGTAAATCTTCTCCTGTATTAATAGGAAACGGCAATTCTACCTGATTGCTTTGTGCAGCCTGGTCGCCTTCCTTATGAATAAACCCGCCTCCTACAGAATAGTATGTTTCAGCAAGGGTATCTCCACCTTCTAATTCTACAACAAAGGTGAGTGCATTAGGATGATAGGGCAATGATTCCGCATAAAGAAAAACAATATCTTCTGGCCTGTTAAACTCAATGGGATGTGTTGCATTTAGCAGCATTTCCTTCTTCTCAAACATTCCCTGAATTACCTGATTAATATTTTCCACAGGAAATGTTACCGGGTCAGCCCCTATCAAACCCATTTGAACAGCTACATCGGTACCATGGCCTGCTCCGGTTTTTGCCAAAGAACCATACAATAGTGTTTTAACTCTTTTTACCTTTTTTAGTTGATTATTGCTTTCCAAATGATGCACTAATGCCAAAGCGGCTTTCCAAGGGCCAAGGGTATGGCTGCTGCTGGGGCCCACCCCTATTTTAAACATATCAAAAACGGAAATGGCTTCGTGACTCAAGGCGTAAATTTTAAATTAAAGACCTAATTTAAATATATAAGTTGTACATTATAGAATTTGGAATAGAAACTAGCCTGACTCATCTTTCCTTTGTTTATACTTCAACTCCAAATAGTGTTGTTCATTCATCTCCCAACGAAAATGCATTTTAAAAAAAGCGATGAAAACAATAGACACAACAACTGCTACAATAACCGAAACAACAGCTCCGGCAGATGCCTCGCCCGAAACCTTTGCATACCAATCGGGGAAAAATATATAAACCGCAATAAAGAATATTAAAATTGGCATACAAAACAAACTGGCAAATGGAATGCCTCTAACCATTTTTCGCAAAAAAGAACTCTCAAACTCACGCACATCTTCCCAATATTGAATAAATTTCATTTCTTCAGCAGACAACATGATACAAAAGTAAACCATTCTTCGGTTCTCTTTGAAAATTTATCAATTCCTTGTAGGTTTGTTGTAATCATTAAAGAATGAAGATAGAGCAATTAATAGTTCAGTATTTGTTTACCAATAAATCGGTAACCCTACAACACATTGGAACCTTTTCCTTTGCCACGGATGTGGTACTCCAAGATGACGATAATAAAGAGGTTCAATTACCAGAAAATGCAATTCAATTTACCTACAATCCACATGCTGAGCATGATGAAGGCTTAATTGATTTTATTGTTCAAACCACAAGAAAGATAAAGCCATTAGCCACCTCTGATTTGGATTCATTTATTATTTTAAGCAGAGAATATTTAAATATAGGCAAGCCATATATCATAGAAGGTTTAGGAGCCTTGCAGAAAACACAAAATGGAGATTACCAGTTTATACAAGGGCATTTAGCAAATCCAAAACTCATTATTGATAAACCGATTTTAGAAAATATTACCAACGAAATAAGTTTTGCTACACCAATAAAAAAGCGTTCAAACAAAAGAGCCTGGATGATAGGAATAAGTTCGTTATTATTAATCATCGTTGTAGCTACTTCCATTATTTACCTTGCTGGTGAAAAACAATTAAAAAAGCAACCTGTTACTAACCCCATTCAGGATACTTCAGTTGACCTTCTGCCTGTGCATTCCAATCCTAATAAAAAAGACACCATCCTGCATAATACTCCTATTAATGATTCTGTATATACAGTAGCTATTAAACGATATTATACTTTGGCTGCTGCCAATTCAAAAAGAGTACAATTAAGCAGGCCCGACCAATTATTATCCGTAGTAACAGTAGATTCAATAACGTATCTATTAACTATGCAAATTAAAGGAGCAATTTATGATAGCAGCCGGGTACTTGATTCATTAAGTCGTTTTTATGGAAACAGGGCATTTATTGTAAATAAGTAGAATGATACCTATTTAAAACACTTGCTGTAATTTTGTAAGGATTATATTTCTATGGAATTCATTGACTATTATCAAGTGTTGGGCATTTCGAAAAATGCCACTGCAGATGAAATCAAAAAAGCTTATCGTAAGCTGGCACGTAAATATCATCCAGACACCAATAATGATGCCGCCTCAAATAAAAAGTTTCAAGAAATTAACGAAGCAAACGAAGTGTTGAGTGATCCTGAAAAAAGAAAGAAATATGATAAGTATGGCAAGGATTGGCAGCACAGTGAGGCTTATGAAAAAGCGCAGCAACAGCGTAATTACAGAGGAGGTGGCCAGCAAGGTGATTATGACTTTGGAGATTTTGAATTTGGAGGTGGTGGTTTTTCAGATTTTTTCAATTCCATGTTTGGTGGTGGAAACAGACAAACCCGAAGCTCTAAAGGCGCTGACACACGCGCAACAATAGAAACCCGACTTACTGAGGCATTTACCACTCATCAGGAAACATTTCAGATAAATGGGAAAGCGGTACGCTTAACTATCCCTGCAGGTATTGAAGATGGGCAACAAATCAGATTAAAAGGCTATGGACAGCCGGGGCGAAATAATGGCACTGCCGGTGATCTTTACATCACCTTTCATGTAATCAACGATACTCATTTCAACAGAACTGGAAATGATCTCGAATTTACTCAAGAAATAGACCTTTACACAGCCATACTGGGTGGCTCAATTACTATTAATACGCTTCACGGCCCTATTAGGCTAAAAGTAAAACCTGAAACGCAACCCTATTCCAAAACACGTGTACCGGGGAAAGGTTTTGCGAAATATAAATCAAACGGACAATTTGGTGATTTATATATTACGTTACAAATTACTCTTCCAACCAATCTTTCTGAAGAAGAAAAGGATTTGTTTAGAAAACTGTCAGCACTTAGAAACAAAAAATAGCTTTTTGCAAAATGCTTTAATGCTCATGCTCACCACTATTAACCAGTTTGGCATTGATAAAAAATGCGCTTTGGGTTACAATAACGGCATTGGGTGGTAATTCGTTTATAGGCGTAATGGATGTGTAACCCATATCACTAATTCCAGGAACTACTTCTATTCTTAAAAATGATGTTCCTTGCTCATTGTGGTGTAAAGAATCTTCTGTTTCTTTATTTGCATGGCTATCATCATCTATAACCATAAAAATATAGTACTTCCCACCATCTCTTACCACAGCATCATTTAAAACAGCCGGCATTAATGCATTATCTAAACTTACAATTCCGGTAATATTCATACCATCAATTAATCCTATTTTATTTCCATTTACTTTAGCATGAACCGGTATCGTTTTACTATCATTTTCAAATGAGGCTCCAATACTAAAAATTTCAGCATCATATTCTCTTATAGGATTATTGGTTAATGTAAAATGTATAATTTGCCCTACCTTCAATAAAGGCAAATCCTTTTCAAATACATTTAAATCAAGGTGCAAAAAACTATTGTCCACCACATCTGCAATGGGGGCTGAAACATCTGCATAGCTTCCAATCTTTGCATATAATTCACTAATTACACCATCAATAGGACTTACAACAGATAAGGAAGAAATCAAGTTATCCTTATTAAGGTAACTCACCTTTATGCCCATTAACTGTAGTTCTCGTTGAACCGCGGAATGCCTGATAGTAAGTCCAGAAAGTTCGGCCTCCGCAGTTTGTAAATTTCTACCGGCACCGGCATTCCCATTATTCAAATCCTTTTGTCGGTGTAACTCTTGTTCAGCAAGTGTAATCCTATTTTTTAATGAGAGATACTCCTCTTGTAATTTTAAAAATTGAGGATTGGCAATAGTGGCCAGCACTTGTCCTTTCTTTACACCATCACCTACCTGCACATTAAGGCTTTGAATAACTCCCGGATACAATGAGGTAATGCTGGCCCTGTGGTTATTAGGCACATTCAGTGCACCATTAGCCCTAATGGTTGCTGTAAGTTCTTTCATTTCAATCTTTCCAAAAGTTATATTGACTCCTTTAATTTGTAATGGAGACAACCAAACCCGGTTTTCATCGTGATGCGATTCCATAGCTACCTCCTTTGAAGTTTCGCGCTTTTCATCATTACTCTTGCAGGAAAAAAGAAAAATTACACAAATCGCAATTATTATTTTTGTCATAATAGTATTCATATAAATAAACATTATTTGTTTACAATAGCATTCAGGTTAATTACAGACTGATTTAACTTCAGCACTGCATTTAAAAAATTCAACTCAATATCTGTTGCTGTTTGAAGCGTAAATAAAAACTCCACATAACTAACATCTCCGGTGGAGTAGCCTGCCTGCCCTGCCTTAATAATATCTTGAGCTGTTGGAAGTGCCTGTTGAACATAGTAATTATACTGTTGTAAATCATATTGATATTGATTTACCATTTGTTGAAAAGTGCTCTTTTGCAACTGGGTTTGATACAATGCATTATATTCAACAGCTTGTTTTCGTAAATCAAGAGCGCGCATACGTGCTCGGGTGGCACTATATGAAAGTGGCACAGCAACACCAACATTAAATGAGCTAAAACGGTGACCGGAACCAAAATACTTTTCAACACCAGTAGTATTTTGGAATCCAATAATAGACTGGTTATTATATCCAAAAGTAAGATCAGGCAAGCCGGATATTTTTTCAACCCGTTTATTATTTTCCACTAATGTTAATTCATTCCACAAGAGTTGGATACGTGGATGCTGTTTAACCATAGCTGAGTCAATAGTTTCAGATGGAATTAAGGGTTGAATTTTATTGGGCAAATAAAGTACCAGGGAATCGGAAGTATTCAATAAAGTTTGGAAGGCATTATAGGCATTAGTATACAAAACATCGTGTTGTTTAACCAATAAAGCCAATTCTCCTTTTTTTGCTTCAGCAGTTTGCAATTCAATTTTTTTTGCATCACCTGTTTTAAATCGAAGTAGTGCAATTCTTACAAACTCATTATAAAGGCTATCCAGATAATTTAATTTAGCCCGGTAATAAAGAAGGTATTGTATTTCACAATAACTCAGTCGTACCATTTTGGTTAGCTCATTAATCTCCACTTCTTTATTCCATTCTTGTTGTTTGATAGAGGAATTTAAAAAAGCTTTCCTGGCACTAAAAATTGTGGGAAAGGGGATAGATTGTGAAATTTGAAAGGTTTGATCAAACTGTTCACTATTGTTTTGTCCTAACTGTGCATCAAGATTCAGCTTGGGTAATTCACCAGCTGTTCTTTTAAGCGCTCTTTCAGCTTTTAAACTATAGTCATTTGCAATTAAAGCATTATTATTTTTTAATGCAAGGCTTACTGCATCATCTATAGTAATCATTTTTGGAAGTTGGGCAGACACCGTGGAACTCATTCCAGTCAATGAAACTATAAGAAAAACAATTACAGTCTTCATAACAGATTTTGATTTATGATTCATTTTTGTAGAAAAGATGATGTAGAGCAGGGGTAGCACAAACAATGTGAGAAATGTTGCAGACACTAATCCGCCAATCACCACTGTTGCCAATGGCCTTTGCACTTCAGCTCCTGCGCTTGTGCTGAGTGCCATAGGTAAAAACCCTAAGCTGGCTACTGTGGCTGTAATAAGCACCGGTCGTAACCTTGTTTTTGTTCCTTCAAGCACCCTATCCATTAAATTATGCATACCCTGCTTTTCCAATTGGTTAAAGGAATTAATCAATACAATTCCATTAAGCACAGCAACACCAAAGAGGGCAATAAATCCGATACCGGCACTAATGCTAAACGGCATATCACGTAACCATAAAGAGGCCACACCTCCTATGGCACTAAGCGGGATAGCTGTAAATATTAAGGCGGACTGTTTTAAAGAATTGAAAGTAAAATATAACAAAACAAAAATCAGTAATAAACTAACCGGCACAGCAATAAGCAATCTTGAGGTAGCTTGCTGTAAATGCTCAAATTGGCCACCATAAGTAAAATAATATCCTGTAGGCAATTTTATTTTTTGAGATAATTCATGCTTAATTTCATTCACTAAGCTTTGAATATCCCTATTAGATACATTAAAGCCGATTACGATGCGGCGTCTCCCTGCTTCCCTGCTTATTTGGGCAGCTCCTACATCAAGTGATACTTTTGCCAGTTGTGAAAGGGGCACTTGATTACCGGTTTGTGTTGGAATCATTAAATTACTTACGTCTTCAATTCCTGTTCTATGAGCACTATCTAAGCGCACAACCAGATCAAATCTTCTTTCATTTTCAAAAATAAGCCCTGCCTTTTTTCCAGCAAACGCAGTACTAAGCACATCATTCACTGTTTGAATAGTAAGACCATAATTAGCTATCCTTGTTCTATCATACTCCACATTAATTTGAGGAAGCCCTCCCACCTTTTCAACTTGTACAGCAGTAGCTCCTCTTACTTCTTCAATAACCTTGCTGGTCCTTTTAGCATAATCTGCTAACGTATCCATGTTTTCACCAAATATCTTTACGGCTACGTCTTGCCTCACTCCGGTCATTAGTTCATTAAACCGCATTTGTATAGGTTGGTTTTTTTCAAAAAAGGCGCCGGGTATAGCCTCAAGAGAATCTAATAATTCATCAGCTAGTTCATTATAACTTTTTCTTACAGGCCATTCTTTTTTGGGTTTTAGAATAATCATTAAGTCTGTTCCTTCGGGAGGCATAGGATCAGTAGGTACTTCTGCAGACCCTGTTTTTCCTACAACCATTTCCACCTCTTCAAATCGTTTTATAATTCGGGAAGCATACATTGCCGTTTCCACACTTTGGCCAAGTGAAGTTCCTTGTGGTAGAATACAATGAAAGGCAAAATCGCCCTCTTGTAATTGAGGAATAAACTCTCCCCCCATAGAACGAAAAAGTATTACGCTACCTAAAAATAAGATCGCTGCACCGGTTATTACTGCATATTTAAATTTAATAGCCCTTGTTAGTAAAGGATGATAAAATCTTTGAAGCGCCTCCATCATTCTATCACTAATTGTTTTACGGGTATTCAAACGCTTAGGCAGGAACAAGGCACTCATCATAGGGATATAGGTAACTGACAAAATAAGGGCTCCAACTATGGCAAAACTTACCGTTTGTGCCATAGGTTTAAACATTTTCCCTTCAATTCCAACTAAGGAGAGGACAGGAAGATAAACAATAAGGATGATGATGATACCGAACATAGCGCTCCGCATAATACCTGATGCAGACAAAAACACTTCTTCATCCATTTCCTTTTTACTAAAAGGAATATTTGATTTTCGCATTTGCAAATGATGCAAGGTCGCTTCTACAATAATTACTGCACCATCTACAATCAGCCCAAAATCAATAGCACCCAGGCTCATTAAATTTGCGCTAACACCAAAAACGCGCATCATACCCAAAGCAAATAACATAGATAGCGGAATTGCTGATGCCACAATTAATCCTGCGCGCAAGTTTCCTAAAAATAAAATCAATACAAAAATTACAATTAGTGCACCTTCAATAAGATTTTGTTCTACCGTGCTAATGGCTCTATTTACTAAATTTGTTCTGTCTAAATAAGGCTCAATCACTACATCATCCGGTAAAGATTTTTGGATAACAGGAAGCTTTTCTTTAATTCGTTTCACCACTTCATTACTATTCTCTCCTTTAAGCATCATTACAACGCCACCCACTGCGTCTACTTCTCCGTTATACGTTAATGCACCATAACGTATCGCATTTCCAAATCGCACTTCAGCCACATCACTAATAAAGATAGGAACACCTCCTGCGGTTTTGATAGGAATACGCTTAACATCTTCTAATGAAGTTGCCATACCAATCCCGCGTATAAAATAGGCATTGGGGCGTTTATCAATATATGCCCCTCCGGTATTTTGATTATTCTGTTCAAGTGCAGTAAAAATTTCCGGGATACTTATATCCATTGCTTTTAGTCGGTATGGATTTACAGCTACCTCATATTCTTTTAGTTCACCTCCAAAGCTGTTCACCTCCACAATACCCGGAGTTCCGTATAGCTGACGCGCCACAATCCAGTCCTGCATAGTCCGCAAATCTTTAGCATCATATTTCTTTTCGCTTCCCTTTTGAGGATGGATAATATATTGATATACCTCACCTAAACCGGTGCTAACAGGACCCATTTCCGGAGTACCGATGCCTTTAGGAATTTCTTCTACCGCAAATTGCAACCTTTCATTAATTAGTTGCCGCGCAAAATAAATATCTACATCATCATTAAATACAACCGTAACTACAGAAAGGCCAAAACGGGAGATACTTCTTATTTCTTCAATATCCGGAATATTAGCGATGCTTTGTTCTACCGGGAAAGTAACCAATTGCTCTACTTCCTGACCTGCCAGCGTGGGACATACAGTAATAATCTGCACTTGATTATTAGTAATATCAGGCACTGCATCAATAGGTAGTTTGCCGGCGCTCCACACGCCCCATATTGCCAAACCAATGGTAAGGATTCCGATAATTAGTTTATTGCCTATACTAAATCGGATAATTTTATTTAACATGCCATTTCAGATTAATGAATAAATCATTATGGAAACCGGTATCTGCATTAGCAAAAAGCCGGGATGGTTAATTATAAATACCTATAGTGAATTACATCACAAAGAAGCCGGCATTAATTAACCAAAGAAAATTTATGCATACAATCTGGGGGGTTGCCAAATATTTCCGTAAAAATCAGAAGTTGAATGAAAATTTTCAAGAGAGAAAAACTGTTTTTTCAAACCTTTGGAGAATTGTTCCTTAACAAGATTTGAAAAAAACGGTGAGTTTATTACTGTGCTACAACAGCTACAAGTACAAAATGGATTACATCTATCTTCAGTACCCGGAGAATGATGATGAACAAGGCTGAGACTCTCCTTATTATTTGGATGTGAAATAAAAGCATCGCCACACGGTAAAACCGAAATAGTTAAAAGATACAGGCCAAAAGTTATTATCAAAACCCGCATAGCATACAAAATTAATTAAATGTTTGAATCCACATAAGAATAATGCACGCTTTGTTCATCAAAACAATTATTTATTACATTTTAATGAGAAACTTCGCACAAATAATTACTTTCGCCTTATTTCATTGAATGTTGATTAAGCAACTTTCATTCAATGGCAATACCATTCACAAATCAACTCCATTATGGAACAGTATAAAAAAGCGTTTGAAAATAATAGGATCTGGGTAGAGGAAAAGAAGAAAAGCGACAAGGCGTTTTTCCATCACTTAGCACAAGGTCAAAATCCTGATTTTTTGTATATCGGTTGCAGTGATAGCCGGGTTAGTGTAGAGGAAATGACCGGCACACAGCCCGGGCAAATGTTTGTACATCGTAATGTAGGAAACCTAGTTCCTAACACAGATTTAAACTCTGCCGCAGTTATTAATTATGCTATTTCTTATTTACACGTTAAGCACGTGGTGGTTTGTGGGCACTATGGATGTGGCGGAGTTAAAGCAGCAATGGAGGCTAAAGACCTGGGTATTCTTAATCCCTGGCTTAGAAATATACGCGATGTGTACCGGCTTCATCAAGACACATTAGACAAGATAAAAGAAGAGGAAGAACGATACAAAAAATTAGTTGAATTAAATGTGCAAGAACAATGTATCAACATTATAAAAACTGCTGCTTTACAAAAAAGCTATTTAAAACACTCTGCTCCTACTGTTCATGGTTGGGTATTTGACATGCATTCGGGTAATTTAATTGATTTAAACATAGATTTTGAAACCATATTGCACCGCATTCAAAAGATATATGACTTAGGCACCCACTAATCCATTCCGATGCTGTAAAAAATGAATAAAAAAAACCGGCTTATATTTTAAACCGGCTTTTTTAAAGGAGCAGTTAGCGTTATTGTTTAATTACTTTTCTTGTCACTATTTTACTGCGGTCTTTTATAGTAACAAAATACACTCCCGCAGCCAGGCTTGCACCATTAACATATAATTGGTTCACCCCCGCTTCAACCTGAAACGACATCTGCTTCATTAAGCTTCCTTTACTATCGGTAAGGGATATACGAACTTCATCTTGTTGGGTGCTTTCGTACAAGAGTACTATTTTATCACTAAACGGATTAGGAGCGATGGTTATTAGCCCATCTTTTGCAGATTTATCTCTTTTTAATTTAATAATTTGGCTATAACTATAAGCCCCATCAATATCAATCATTTTAAGCCGATAAAAAATATATGTTTCAGCCGGCAATTTAAAATCTTCAAAGTGATACCGTTGGGTTATCCTTGAAGAACCTATAGCAGGTACGGCGCCCAATGTGGTAAACTCTCTTCCATCAATACTTCTTTCAACTTCATAATGGTCAAAATTGATTTCATTTTCTACATCCCAATTCAGGTGGGTAATACTATTTTGGATACGACCATTAAAATTTAATAAGGTAACCGGGGTAGGCCCTAACACAGTTACAGCAACCTGATTAGTAGTTGTATTTCCGCATAAATCAGTTACCGTTAGCGTATAATTATATACCCCTCCCCAACTTGCCGAAAACTGCGGGTTAGCGTCTTTGGGATTACTTAGATAAGCAGTTGGGCTCCACTGGTATTTGTATTCTTTATTTGCAAATCCCAAACCATCCATTATATATCCACTCCTTCCAACCATACCAATAAGCGACCCGGCTCCTGAATTTTTATCCACCTGCCACAACCCTCCCCCAGAAAAATTGTATCCCCCGGGCAAAACATCTGTGGTAGCTGTTAAAAAATAATTATTAGTTATTGGGTCAATTGCACCATCTTGTAAATAATAGCCTAAAAAACCTAGGTTCCCCACTAAGGTTGAGGCTCCGGTCGCCTTATTTATTTTGTATATTTTAGCACTTTGGCCATAATCATAAGAAGATTCCATAGCAAACAAATCACCGTTGTTATCTGCGCTCAAACTATATATAGGGTTAGTTGCAGGAGAAATGGTAGCAATTTGGGTAGCAGCTCCTGTGATTCGATTCACTTCATATAAATAATTTCTATTAATACTATAATTAAAGTACACTGCAAAAATTTTATCTGTTACCGGATCATAAGTCATTCCATAGCACAAAGAACCGCTTATATTAAAATTACCAACTAAGTAGGTATTCCCATTTGCTGTATCCACTTTTACAAAGTCACCGCTATCACCCATCATATACAAACCGTATGGAGTAACTGCAGCTCCAGAGTAGGTTGTATTCAGAGGTGCAAAGCTAGAATCAATCACTTTAAAATGAAGCAAAGGGTTTGATGCATTAAAACGAACCAGCATATCTTCATAATAACTAAACCCTATGCCACGCATAGGATGAATAATCCCTGCTCCTCCGGCACCTGCCGGGCCTCCGCCTAAAAATATCTTTTGATCCGCATTTATGGTAGTGTCTCTTCCTGCATCAGCCACTAATGGGCCATCAGATGAAGACACCATGATGGGTATAATATAAGAAGTATCCTTGCAGCCTGAGGAAGTGTTAAGGGTTACATTATAATTACCTGTTTGATTGGCATTAAAGGAAACTCCTGAACCCACATTAATGCCATCTTTAAACCAATTATAAGTATTTCCTAAAACACTATTAGTAACCTGAAGATTGATGCTATTTCCTACACAAGTTTGTAAAGAGGTTGGTTTTGCAATTTCTATATGACAAAGGTTTGAACTTTGTGCAAGCAATAATGCGTTTTTCGCATTCAACATCCCATATCCCAATTCTGTAGACCAGGTGCCATTAGGCTGCCCTTCAACCCTCGAATAGTTGTATCCTCCAACCTTACGTGCAGAACGCTCTAAAATTTCCCTAACTTGATTTTGGGTAAAATTTCCATTTACGCTTAAAATTAAGGCAGCCACCCCTGAAACGTGGGGAGCAGCGGCTGAGGTTCCATTAAATATTTTGTTATAATTAGTCTCACTACCAGTACCTGTACCAGTACCAGTAATAACTGTAGTAACAATTTTCACCCCGGGAGCAGCAATACTCAATCCTGCACCATAGCAACTTCCCCACCAATCCTCTCCATCGCAACTTGTTCCTGATTTTCTTTCATAACACATACTCATTGCTCCTACGGCGATAACTTCATTATGATTTCCAGGAGATTGTACTCCTGCACCGGAATTACCCGCAGAAAAGACAACGACAGCTCCCTTTCCTGCTCGTCCTAATGTAACAGCTCTGTGAATGGCATCACTCTTCAAAGATGAAGGTAGCCCACCACCCCAAGAATTAGATAACACATCTGCTCCTCCATCATCCCATGACCAATCAATACCATTTGCAATTTGAGAAGCGGTTCCAAAAATGCCGTCAGAATTTATGGTGATATTAACCGGAATAATTTTGCATTGAGGAGCTATACCGGCAATTCCAATAAGATTATCCGCCTCCGCAGCTATAATGCCTGCACATTCAGTACCGTGTGTATTGGCATCACTAATTGGCGACCCAGTTAAAGAATTTGCCGCCACTAATCCAAATCCTAAAGGTGAAATATTATTTATTAAATCAGGGTGTATCCTATCTACCCCTTCATCAATTACCGCAATACGGATGCTAGAACTACCTTTTGATATATCCCAGGCTTCATCCAAATCAATATCTGCACCCGGTGTACCGCTAAATTGGATTAATGAACCGTCATTAACAGCAGCCCATTGAAGTGAAAAATATGGATCATTGGGTGTTGAAGTTATTCCAAGTATAGAATTATTTTGCTGGGATTGTGTGGTTGAAAAAGTTTCTTCCTTGTTACTTTTATTTGCCATATCCAATACCTGAAAATCAGGTTCAGCATATTCAAAAAGTCCGCTCTCATAAAATATATTGGCCAAAGCTAAACCATCATAATGATTTTGTTCTCCTGCTTTTAATATATAGGTGCGGTCATCATATTTATACCGCGTAATAATTGTACAGGCTTTAGTTGATGCAAATGAAACAAGTTGCTGATAACTCACACCGGAGTTTAGTTTTACATAAAACCGTTCATCAATAATTTGATTTTTACCATCTTTAGACACCAATGCCGGACGCACAATTTCTGCCTTTCCCCACAAATGAATTTCATTAATGATTGCTTTTAGAATATCAGCATCATCCTTTTTGATATCCACAACAAAAAAGCGTGGTTCAGCCAGTGGAATAATATTTTTTTCATTTAATGAAAATGAGGTAAAAAGCATTTTCTTTACTTCTACAAGCTTATCATTGGGAACCCTCAGAAAGAGCTTTGATTTGCTCTCTTTGAAGGTGATTTTTTGATTTCCATAATAATAAAAATTTGCCGGATTAGATTTATTTTGAGCAAACGATATAGAAACAATAAGCAGAAGACTTAGTGTAAATAAATTCTTTTTCATCGTAATTATTTTATCCTCAAGGAAAGGTAATACTTTAATTAAAATGGAAACAAATCTATTTGGATTATTTCTTACGAACTAATGAAACTTAAATGATTGTACCAATGATAAAATCATTTTTTCACAAACCCGCCACAGCTACGACCATAACGATTTTATAGCTTTATGATTAATACGTATATTGGAACTATATTGATTTGATTTCCAGGATATCACATATAGATTAGCTTTATTAACAGCCCTAAAAAAATGATTTATAAATAGAAAGTATAGCCATTTATGTATCGAGGTACAAAATTTAAAGTTATTTATCTCTTGGCCGGTGTTGTGATACTCTGTGGATTTGTTCATTTTAAAACCATCCCTAAGTGTTACAGGAATTTTGAAGGAACCAATAAATTTCTATTCGCTTCTGATGAGAGAAAATCATTTCAAAGTACTGTTTCTACTGAGTTTAAAATCACAAAAGAGAAAAAAGTTAGAATACACTTAATGGACACCTATGAAGCAGAGTTTAAGAATGAAAAGGGAGAAACCAATCTCAAGATAGAAATCCAATTAAGCGAGAATAAAAAATTTAAAGAATACATCTTAGCTCATTACAAATTAATTTCAGAACATCATAAAGTGGATCATAAAGAAGACCTGAAACTCTTTCAATTTAAAATTGACTCAGTAGATGTGTTTAGCCTTTTTGATCACGGCGTGGACAATTTAAAGTTTGGCACTTGCGTAATCTTTCCTACAAACAAGATGGTTATATACTTTCAACTCTTCCTTCAAAATGACTTAAACATACTGAGCATAGAAGACTATACAAAAGAAAGGAACAGATTAATACACGCATATTTAACTCACGTTTCAAAATGTAGTAAAAAATAGCAGTGTACCACTCTTGTACTTTATTTTTAGTAATATCACAATAATAAATTGTCTTCCATGGAGTAACAAGGAACCATAAATACAAATAATAAATCACAAATTCACTTTAATGAAATGTATTGTTTTGAGTTTTATAATAACTCCCACTATGTTGTTTTCACAAATAAATATTCATGGTATTGTTTGCAACGTAAACGGTACACCATTAGCCTACACAAACATCGTATCCGTAAAAAAGCAAAATGGAGCAACAACAAACGAGAATGGGATTTTTCTACTTAATCATCTTGATTATGATGATACAATAAAGATTACTAATATCAGCTACTACCCAAAATTAATACCAGTTAACACACTATTAAATAGCGACACCATATTTTTAAGGGAATTCACAAAAACATTAGATGAAGTAATAGCCACAAACTTTACTGCCCTTTCAGAAGAAGAAGATTTAGGTTTCTTACATTTTAAAACCAATGCTTTTTTTGATTTGAAACCGGGTGGTCAAATTGCAGTATTTATGGAGAATAAAAGGGGAAATACTGGCTGGATAAAAATGGTTTCATTCAAAGCCAAAACCCATAGAAGCAACAATTGTAACATTCGGGTTAGGCTTTTGGAACCTAACGCCACTGAAATGAAACCGGGATTGGATTTACTTAGTGATAATTTAATTGTGGCTGCTAATCAACTGAAGAGAACAAATAGCATTAACTTAAGCGACTACAAAATTCTTATGCCGAAAAAGGGTGTTTTTGTAGTATTGGAATGGCTTTGTTCAAACAATGCTTGCGATGAAAATTCATGTACAAATATTTTAGGCAATATGTCTGTTTCAACAGATTTAGTTTGGTTTAATTATCGGGACAAAAAATGGCAGCATAATTTTAGGCCCAGAATGCGAAACGGAAACTTTATGACTCCAAATATTGGAATAAAAGTGGCTTATTAAATTAAAAATAATACCTTTTATTATCTCCAATACTTTTCCCTTTCCATTTTTGGCAAAACAGGAAGTTAGTTTCTATGTAAATAAAAAAGGCCGTACCAAAATTTACTTTTGATACAGCCTCCTTTATTAAAATGTAATTTATACTATTAATATCCCATTCCTCCCATATCAGGTGCTCCGCCTGGCATAGCGGGTTCATCCTTTTTGGGTTTATCTGCTACCACACATTCGGTTGTAAGCAGCATACCTGCAATAGAAGCTGCATTTTCCAAAGCCACACGGCTCACTTTAGTAGGATCAATAACACCGGCTTTAAACAGATTTTCGTATTGTTCTGCCCGTGCATTGAATCCGAAATCAGCTTTTCCATCACGCACCTTTTGAACCACGATAGAGCCGTCAATTCCGGCATTAGCGGTAAGGATACGAAGCGGTTCTTCTAACGCCCTACGAATAATGGCAACGCCGGTTTGTTCATCAGCATTATGGCCTTTTAGTTTATCTAATGCAGCAATTGCACGGATATAGGCAACACCTCCACCCGGCACAATGCCTTCTTCAACTGCAGCTCGGGTGGCGTGCAAGGCATCATCAACACGATCCTTCTTCTCTTTCATTTCTACCTCGGTTGCAGCACCCACATAAAGTACAGCAACACCTCCGGCTAATTTAGCCAAACGCTCCTGAAGCTTTTCTCTATCATAATCTGATGTGGTTGTTTCAACCTGAGCTTTAATTTGATTAATACGAGCTTTTATTGCATTTTTATCCCCTTTCCCATTTACTATGGTAGTATTGTCTTTGTCAATTGTAATAGAGGCTGCCTGACCTAAAGATTTAAGGTCAACACCTTCCAATTTATTTCCTAATTCTTCACTAATAACCTGCCCTCCGGTAAGAATGGCAATATCAGTAAGCATTTCCTTTCTGCGGTCACCAAAACCCGGAGCTTTAACTGCAGCTACTTTAATTGTTCCGCGTAATTTATTCACCACTAAGGTGGCCAATGCCTCTCCTTCTAAGTCTTCAGCAATAATAAGCAATGGCCGACCGCTTTGTGCAGCTTTCTCCAAAATATGAAGAATATCTTTCATTGCAGAAATCTTCTTATCAAATATTAAGATATAGGGATTTTGCAATTCAACGTGCATTTTTTCGCTATTGGTTACAAAATAAGGGCTGATGTAACCACGATCGAATTGCATACCTTCTACAATATCCACTGTAGTATCTGTACCTTTTGCTTCTTCTACGGTAATAACACCTTCTTTACCTACCTTACCGAACGCTTCGGCAATAAGTTTACCAATGGTTTCATCGTTATTTGCAGAAATAGTTGCTACCTGTTGAATTTTTTTGCTATCACTTCCTACTGTTTGAGTTTGTGCACGTAAATTCTCCACAACCTGGGCCACTGCCTTATCAATGCCACGTTTCAAATCCATTGGATTAGCACCTGCAGCCACCATCTTCAACCCTTCTACAATAATACTCTGTGCTAAAACCGTTGCAGTAGTGGTACCATCACCTGCTGTATCAGCAGTTTTTGATGCCACTTCTTTAACCATTTGCGCACCCATATTTTCAATAGGGTCTTCCAATTCAATTTCCTTAGCAACGGTAACACCATCTTTGGTTACTTGTGGCGCTCCAAATTTCTTTTCTATAACTACGTTACGTCCTTTTGGCCCCAGGGTAACTTTTACAGCATTGGATAGTGTTTCCACTCCCTTTTTCATTCTGTTTCTTGCTTCAATATCGAAGTATATCAGTTTTGACATTTTTTTATTTTGATTTTAAATTTGTAAAAAGAAAATTTACTATTAAACTAACAGTTAGGGGTATGCGATTTATAAAACAACCAAAATATCGCTCTCGCGCATTATAATATAATCTTTCCCTTCGATAGAAATTTCAGTTCCTGCATATTTTCCGTAAAGCACCTGATCTCCTTTTTTAACGGTAACAGGCTCATCCTTTTTACCGGGCCCTGCGGCAATAACTGTTCCTCTTTGGGGTTTTTCTTTTGCAGTATCAGGAATGATAATTCCTCCTGCAGTTTTTTCCTCTGCCGGCGCGGGCAGCACTATCACCCTATCATGAAGCGGAGTTAAACTCATCTTTGGGGCGATGCTTGAAGCTTTAGCCATACTTGTATAGTTTGTTTTGATTTAAAAATTTATTCCCTGATTTTTCAGGTACGCAAAGGTAGGCGAATTTTATGCCAACAAATACATAAGTGTTTTGTTGTCAGGTTGTCTATCGTTGATGTCAGATTTACAGCAACAGGTAGGACATTTTTTCACAAACCTAATATTTTGGACTTTAAAGAGGGTTTAATGTGCTAATTTTGCAAATTCCATTAAGGCTTATTATGCTCAGTAGAAGAAATATAAGGATAAAGGTTATGCAAACGCTATATGCGCTTGAGCCTATCCAGGATTCACTAAAACCGGAAGAACCAGCTAAAATTCTGGATAATAAAATTGAGCAATCCCGAAAACTGTTTACGTATCTCATGTATTTTCTGTCGGAAGTAGCTCTTTATGCTCAAACAGATGCTTATCAAAAAGCAAATAAGCATCTTCCTTCAACCAGCGATTTGCATGTTAACACCCGAATTACTGAAAATGAAGTGATAAAAAAAATAATTGAAAACCCATCCTACCTAGAAGCCATTAAAGAGTTAAAGCCTGATATTTTAATAGATCATAATTTAGTAAAGAAGATATACACCGAACTGGTAAGCACCCCTACCTACAGGGAATATACTGAACTATCTACTCGTGAAAAAAAGCAAGAAAGAAACATCCTTGAATTCATTGTTAGTGAGTTCATGTTCCCTAATGAATCTTTCACAAACCATATTGAAGAAAATTTTCTTAATTGGGATGATGACTCCGAAATGATGCTAACGCTAATGTTAAATTATTTGGCAAAACCAACAAACTCGGCTTTTACCCAAATTCTTTCAGAGGAAAAAAGAACTTTTGCTCATCAGTTATTAAAAACAGTTCAGCAAAAATCAGAAACCACATTAAGCCTGATTAAACCCCGGCTTAAAAATTGGGATGCTGATCGTATAGCAGCCTTAGACATGATTCTTCTTCAAATGGGGGTGTGTGAATTTTTATTTTTTGAAACCATTCCTACTAAAGTTACCATTAACGAATATATAGACCTAGCTAAATCATACAGCACTGAGCAAAGTGGGCAGTTTATTAATGGCTTGCTGGATAATATAAACAAAGACTTAACAGCACAGGGCAAAATAGAAAAGCGCCAATATAAGAACAGCACCTTATAATTTGTCATCATGCAAAAAATATTTTTTACATATATCATAAGCGTGTTGATAATTGGCTGCAACAATAACAATCGCAGTGAAAAGCCTATTGAAACAACAATGGTACAGGATTCTCTTTCCTCCACCACGGTAGATGTACCGATAATTGAACACGACTTTGGCATAGCCGAGGAAGGGGAGATTGTTGAATTTAATTATAGTTTTAAAAACACCGGCACCAATCCCTTAATTGTTTCCAATGTAACAGCAAGTTGCGGTTGTACAATACCTGAAAAGCCTGAAGCGCCCGTTAAACCCGGTGAAACGAATTATATAAAAGTAAAATTCAACACTACAAACCGTTCCGGCGCTACACGTAAAACTATTTTCGTAACTGCAAACACCAAACCTGAATTTCCTCAATTAATACTTATGGGAACTATTAATAAAAAAACAACTAAACAATAAAACAAACACACATGCAATTAATGAACATTTTTTTGATGATGGATCCTAGTGGGAAAGGAAGTAGCACAAGTACGCTCTTTTTAATGGGAATGATGATTCTTGTATTTTGGCTATTTATGATTAGACCTCAGGCAAAAAAAGCCAAACAACAAAAAGAATTCATCAACAAAATGCAAAAAGGTGATAAAGTAGTTACTATTGCAGGCATTCATGGTACTATCTATAAAGTAAATGACGATAATACCTTAATGCTTGAAGTAAGCCCGGGAAGCTATATCAAGATTGAAAAGAGCACTATTAGTTTGGAATGGAGTAAAAACCAAAGCAAAGGCACGGCAACAGATAGCAAATAACCAAGGCATTTTCCAATTTAATGAATAACTGCAGCATGCTTCGCATAGGCCTTACCGGAGGAATAGGAAGTGGCAAATCAACCGTTGCGCGTATTTTTAATGTGCTGGGCGCACCGGTATATGATGCCGATTCTGCTGCCAAGCAGCTTATGGAGACTTATGCACCACTAAAAGAAAAGTTAGTTTCAATTTTTGGCAGCGAATTATATTCAGTAACGGGTATGCTTAACCGAAAATGGCTATCTGATAAAGTTTTTGAAAACAGCTCCTTGCTTGCAAAGCTAAATGCTGCCGTACATCCCGAAACATTACGTGATTCAAATGAATGGATGAACCGATGTACCTACCCTTATGCCATAAAAGAAGCTGCGTTAATTTTTGAAAGTGGTGCTGATAAATCATTAGATATCGTAATCGGTGTTAGCAGCCCGGAAGCGCTGCGCATTGAGCGAGTGCAAAACAGAGATAATGCTAGCCGCGAAAATGTGTTAGCCCGAATGAAACAACAAATGAATGAGGAAGAAAAATTAGCACGGTGCCAAATAGTATTAATAAATGATGAACAGGGGATGCTAATTCCCCAAGTGGTAAATTTGCATCATCAATTTTTAACCGGAAAGTTTTAATATTAGCCTAATCTTTAAAAATAGAAACTATGTTATCCAGCTTACTTCAACGATTTAATGAGCCTGAAACACTTAAAATGGCTAAGTTAGGACGCGCCTTACGTGAAGCTGGGCATGATATTACAGACCTTAGCCTTGGAGAACCTGACTTTGATACACCCGATCATATTAAACAAGCTGCTAAACAAGCCATAGATGAAAATTATAGCCATTACACTCCGGTAGCCGGTTATCTGGATGTTCGAAAAGCCATTTGTACAAAACTTGAAAGAGACAATAATCTTGTTTATACACCCGAACAAATAATTATCAGCACAGGTGCTAAACAATGCATTGCTAATTTAGTACTGAGTATGGTTGATGCAGATGATGAAGTAATTATACCTACTCCTTATTGGGTTACATACAGTGAAATTGTTCGCCTTGTAGGAGGTTCTGTTAAATTGGTGCGCACCTCATTAGCCTCAGGATATAAAATCAATCCGCAACAACTTGAAGATGCCATTACATCCAAATCAAAATTATTTATGTTTTCTTCACCCTGTAATCCTACAGGTGCGTTATATACAAAAGATGAATTAGCAGGATTAGTACGTGTTTTTGAAAAGTATCCTCAGGTATATATTATGAGTGATGAAATTTACGAACACATTAATTATGTTGGCAACCATGAAAGTATAGCATCATTTCCATCTATAAAAGACCGGGTGATAGTGATAAATGGATTGAGCAAAGGCTTTGCCATGACCGGATGGCGCTTAGGATATTTGGCAGCATCAAATGAAATTGCACGTGCATGTGAAAAAGTTCAGGGACAATTTACCAGTGCTACTTCAGCCATTTCACAACGAGCCGCCATTGCTGCACTAACCGGTGACCTTACACCAACAAAAGAAATGACAGCTCAGTTTTTACAACGAAGAAATAAAGTAATTGAATGGTTGCAGGCAATTCCCGAAGTACAAGTTGAAACCCCTCCTGCGGCATTTTACGTATTCCCTGATGTTCATGCCTATTTTGGAAAAACTACTCCATCAGGAAATAAAATTGAAAACGCTGACGATTTATGTATGTATTTACTTAATGATGCCCATGTAAGCACTGTTTCAGGAAAAGCATTTGGCGAGCCTAACTGTATTCGTATGTCATTTGCCAATAGCCTCCAAAATTTGGAAAAAGGGTTTTCTAAAATTAAAAAGGCTTTGGAAGCGCTGCATTAAAGACCTCAATACAAACAAAATGATGAATTATAGGGGATAAAAAGCTATCAAATTTAGCAGGATAAAATGCTGAATTACCAATAACCAAATTGACAGCAATCTTTCCACATTTGCACATTACAATGCTAATTAAATGATACTCAGGGCTATTTTAAGCCAAAAATCCATCAATGGGATTCAAAAAACCCGATAATTGATAGTCAATTCCTCTTATCTTTGCACACTGTTTAAAAAAAATTGACAACTGTAGAAAAGTTCATTTATGAAGCTTAAAGGTTTAATATGGTTTTTCACCATCGCTTTGTTTTTTATTTCTTTATGGGAATTATCTTATACATGGGCGGTACGTAATTATGAAGGAAAAATTAAGGCAAAAGCAGAACGTCTTGTTAAAAACGAACACCCTGCTACCCTATCTCCTGAAGATCGTGAGGCTCTTGTAAAAGCAAAAACCCAGCACATCCTTGACTCAACTGTTGATGAGACTATTTATTTAGGAAATACTTATCGCAAACTAAAGGAGAACGAACTCAACCTCGGCCTTGACCTTCAAGGTGGTATTAGTGTAACCTTAGACGTTAGCCTCGAAGGGCTATTAAAATCTTTAAGTAACAATCCAAAGGACTCTGCTCTTATTCGTTCTATCAACAACGCTTCTCAACAGAAGATACAAAGCGAGGCCAATTTCATTGACCTGTTTTCCGGCGATTATATAAAATTAAATGGCGGAGGTAAATTAGCAGGATTATTTGCTGGCCCGGGAAAAGATGTAAAAATTAGTGACAACGACAACCAAGTTACTGCAAAATTGAAGAAAATTGCCAATGGCGCAATTAAGCAAACCCACCAGATATTAACTAAGCGTATTGATAAATTTGGTGTTGCACAACCTAATATTAACCTTGATGAAACTAAGGGCGTTATTACCGTTGAATTGGCTGGATTTAATGACCCTGAAAGAGTAAGAAAATATCTTCAATCGTCTGCCAACCTTCAGTTTTGGGAAGTATATCGTATTGATGAAATTGCATCTCCGCTTCAAGTTGCCGACAAAAATTTGCAAAATTATCTGAATGGTGTTAAAGCCGGAGACACCACTGAAATTAGTGACTCTGCAAAGCTGGCAAAAAATGCAAATCCCTTTTTACGGATTATGAATCCCATTGACGTGCAAACAGATGCGAATGGACGTCAGTACTTTTCTTCGGCAATAGGCCGTGTTGCTTTAAAAGATACCAGTGTATTTAACAGTTACCTTCAATTGAGTTTAGTAAAAAGCGCATTTCCAGGAAACCTGAAATTTTTATATGGTGTAGAAGAAAAGGCAGATAACAACATGCGGTTTCTACCACTCTATGCCATTAAAACAATTCCGGGTTCAGATAAAGCACCTATGGAAGGAGATGGCGTGGAATCTGCAAAACAAGACTTTGATGAGCGTGGGCAACCAGCTATCAAAATGACCATGACCAACATTGGTGCAAAGACCTGGGCTAGGCTAACTACAAAAAACGTAAATCGTCCTATTGCTATTGTTTTGGACGACCTGGTGTATAGTGCACCAAATGTAAACGGACCCATTGAAGGAGGTAGCTCCGAAATTACCGGAAACTTTACCATAGAAGAAGCACAGGACTTAGCCAGCATCCTAACCTCCGGTAAACTTGATGCTCCTGCTAAAATTGTAGCAGAACAAATTGTTGGTCCTACATTGGGAAAAGAAGCTGTAAAAGGTGGCGCTATGTCATTTGCTTTAGCTTTCTTAGCCATATTTATATTAATGCTATCTTATTATAATAGTGGCGGTTGGATTGCAAATATTGCCCTTTCTCTAAACCTGCTCTTTACGATAGGGGTTTTAGCTGCGATGGGCCTAACGCTTACGGCGGCAGGTATTGCAGGTTTGATCCTAACCATCGGTATGGCCGTTGACTCCAACGTAATTATTTTTGAACGGATAAAGGATGAACTTGCACATGGCAAATCATATCCTCAGGCTGTGGCGGATGGATATCATCGAGGTATGCCACCTGTATTGGATTCTCACATCACCTCATTAATTACTGCTATTATTCTATTTTATTTTGGATTAGGCCCTGTATTAGGTTTTGCAACTACGCAAATTATCGGTCTCTTACTTTCTATGTTTACCGGTATTTTAGTGAGCAGGCTCTTTACAGATATTTTCACCAATCGTAATCATCACTTAAAATACTCAACGAAGCTATCTAGAAGAGTTTTTCGTAATGCCAAATACAAATTCGTAGAAGCAAGGAAATATGCATACATGGCTTCAATCGGAATTATTATTCTTGGAATTGCCACCTTCTTTAATGGTTTCCATTATGGTGTTGAATTTAAAGGAGGACGCAGCTATACCGTTAGCTTCGATAAGCCTGTAAAGAATACCGATATTATGGATGACCTTCGTGAAGCTTTTGATGATGACAACCCCATTATTAAAACTATTGGCGACAACAAGCATCTAAATATTACTACTGCATATATGAAAGGAGTAGTTAACGCTGATGAAGCTGTACAACAAAGATTATTTACCGGATTGAAAAAGGTACTGCCATCTGATATGACTTATGAAAAATTTGTTCGTGATAGAATTGAAAGCTCTACCACAGTACAGCCAAGTATTTCAGATGATTTAAAACGAGGTGCCGTGAAGGCAACTATTTTTGCTGTATTTGCCATTTTCATATATATCGTTTTGCGCTTCCGCGACTGGCGCTATTCGATGGGTACCATTTTCTCATTGATACATGATATTTTGGTAACCTTGATTGTATTCTCATTCTTTAAAAATATTGTGCCCTTTCCACTTGAAATAGACCAGCACTTCATTGCTGCAATCCTTACAGTAATCGGATTTTCAATGAATGACACAGTGATTGTATTTGACCGGGTAAGAGAAAACTCTCGTGATATGCGTGGAGCAGATAAAGCAACCATAATTGACACTGCTATTAACAGCACGCTAAGCCGTACGGTAATGACTTCATTTACTTTATTCCTCACCTTATTAATTCTATTCATCTTTGGCGGAGAGGTTACACGCGGATTTGCTTTTGCAATGCTGATAGGTGTTGTAACCGGTACCTATTCTTCCATTTTTATTGGAGCTCCCGTTCTTATGGATTTTGCTAAGGATAAACCTTTGGGCGCCGCCGCTCCAAAAAAAGTAGAACATAAGAAAAATGAACCTATTCAACATGCATAGTTTATAATAAAATGAATGCAAAGGAGAGGTCACAATGGCCTCTCCTTTTTATTAATATGCAACTATACAAAAGACAATAGAACAAGATAAATTACTTTTGTATGAAGAATACAAAAGACCAATCACCTTCAAATCTTTTAAACAAATATATACTAGAAAAATATGCAATGGTTAGAAATTAGTTTACAGGATATACAGGCATCTATTTCATTTGTAAGCATGATTGCCTTTTTGTGGCTATTGATAGAATTTAAAGGCATGAAAGATGCGATTAAAGAAAAAACAGGTATTAGCAATGAAGGCTTACGATTAAAAATGCAAGCCTTTGAACGAATATCATTATATGCGGAAAGAGCCGGATTAAAAAATTTAGTAGGCCGTTTACCGCTCACCGGAGAACCTGCACTAGTAGCTCATGAAAGAATGGTTACTGAACTGCGCAGTGAATATGAATATAACATTAGCCAACAGATTTATGTATCACCCGAAGTTTGGAATGCGGTAACAAAACTCCGCGACCAAAATATTTATATTATTAATCAAATATATGCCGGGCTTCCGCAAAACGCTAGTGATGCTGATTTGGGGAAAAGGATTTTAGAATATAGCCTCAATCATAATGCGGAGTTGAATAACATTGTACTAGATGCTATCCAATTTGAAGCAAAACAAACATTAAAGACCGCATAAAATTTCAATATGGAAAAGAAAACTGTTATCAACGACTCAGGTATTGAAATAAAAGAGGTGTATGCTCAAAAGGATCTACCAGAAATAAATAATGAAATGCCCGGCCAATTTCCTTTCACCCGCGGAGTTCAAACAAGTATGTATCGTGGAAGGTTATGGACCATGCGGCAATATGCCGGATTCTCTACCGCTGAAGAAAGTAACAAGCGCTACCACTACTTGTTAAAGCAAGGAGTAATGGGATTAAGTGTTGCATTTGATTTGCCAACTCAAATCGGTTATGATAGTGATCACCCCTTAGCTAATGGCGAAGTGGGTAAGGTTGGGGTGGCTATTGACAGCCTTGAGGATATGGAGAAATTGTTTGCAGGTATCAAGTTAGAAGAGGTAAGTACCAGCATGACCATTAATGCCAGTGGTTTTATTTTACTAGCTTTTTACGTAGCTCTTGCAAAAAGGCAAGGCGCTGATTTAAAAAAATTAGCCGGAACTATACAAAATGATATCTTAAAAGAATATGCGGCAAGAGGTACATATATCTATCCTCCAAAACCAAGCATGCGTATCATTACTGACATCTTTGAATGGTGCAGCAAAGAAGTACCCAAATGGAATACTATAAGCATTTCTGGATATCATATTAGAGAAGCCGGCAGTACCGCTGCACAAGAAATTGCATTTACATTAAGTAATGGCAAGGCATACGTGAAAGCAGCTATAGAACGCGGATTGAATATTAATGTTTTTGGAAAACGACTCTCCTTCTTTTTTAATGCCCACAATAATCTGTTTGAGGAAGTAGCTAAATTTAGGGCAGCCCGGCGAATGTGGGCAAAAATTATGAAGGCTATGGGCGCCACTGATGACAAAGCGCTTATGCTTCGATTTCATACTCAAACAGGTGGCAGCACCCTCACTGCGCAACAACCGCTAAACAACATCAGCCGGGTAACTATTCAAACCTTAGCTGCTGTAATGGGAGGAACACAATCATTACATACTAACGGGTACGATGAAGCATTGAGTTTACCTACAGAAGAAGCTGCAAGAATTGCATTGCGAACACAACAAATAACGGCATTTGAAAGCGGAGTAGCTGATACTGCCGACCCATTAGCAGGAAGTTATTATGTAGAGAAACTAACCACTCAAATGGAAGAAGAAGCCGGAAAAATTATGCAGCAAATTGACAATATGGGCGGAAGCGTTGCAGCCATTGAAAGCGGTTTCATGTCTGACGCAATTGCTGCAAGTGCCTATGAATATCAGCGAAGAATTGAAAATGGCGAAAAAATTATTGTAGGCGTAAATAAGTTTACGATAAACGAAACTCATAAAACAACTTTATTTAAGGTAGATGAAATGATTCAACAAAGCCAAATTCTGTCACTAAAGAATTTAAAAGAAAATCGCAATCAGGAAAAAGCTATGGAAAACTTAAAAAAACTATCTGCCGTTATTAAAACTTCTGAAAATATAATGCCTTATGTACTTGAAGCTGTGGAAAGCTATTGTACGCTTGGCGAAATTGCAGATTGCCTACGGAAGGAATTTGGGGAATACTGAAAATAAAAATTATGCTCACCATTCAAAAAGCTAATTAGCTATATGCAAATTACATCAGGATGTGTTAGGCTGCCTAACAAAGCAGACGTA
Organism: uncultured Ferruginibacter sp.; assembly: GCA_964490345.1. Classification (GTDB taxonomy): domain Bacteria; phylum Bacteroidota; class Bacteroidia; order Chitinophagales; family Chitinophagaceae; genus Ferruginibacter. The sequence continues at coordinate 332 of CAZBBO010000016.1, read as the reverse complement.
AGAAAGATTTTCAGTATAATACGCTACTTTAAATATTAATTTTTAAAGCTGCACCATTACAGATAATAAAATACCAAACAAAGATTTGCTCTCAAAAAAACAGTTTCTGTTCTTTAAAAAATCATTACAATAGTTTTTATTTTAATTATTTATAATGAATAAATAGGAGTACATGAGCATACTTCGTTTAAATACATCCACAACAAATCATAAATCCAAAATTGATGATATCATCCTCCACAAAGTACCATGATGAGGTATTGTACCATGTTTAAATAAATCCGAAATTTACTTTAGGGTGGGAACGCCAGTTCCCCATCTGTTTGGAGTAG
>CAZBBO010000015.1:0-66255 GCA_964490345.1 uncultured Ferruginibacter sp. | reverse complement strand
TGCCGTGAAAGGTGGAGGTATCCATTATTCCCAAATGCACCTTGCCTTTGAAATGCGCGTTGCCGTAGTAGGTGTTGGGCGCGCTAACAGGAGTAGCAGAAACAGAAGAACCCATCGTTTCCTGTATGTTGTACAAGGTATCGGCCCAGTGTAAATCGCCGTAAAAAGTGCTGTTGGCAATACGGCTGTCGCGCACGCCCAAGATATGTACCACCCTGTTTTCAACGGCAACATGCCCATATACCAAAGATGAATCAATAAACACATTGCCATTAGCCGGGCGGATAATAAGGGAATCTACCCTAAGCGTATCGCCCACAATCCTACCAAGGTTGCAACCGGTTACCTTAATTTTTCCTCCGGGGGTATTATTCGATACACCTTTAAAAATAAAATCTTGAGAAATCTGAGGAGGATTTGGATTCTGACCAATATGCTCAAAATCAATTTTGCCATTTACCAAAACCCCCGAATCTATTGCCACCCTCCCTCCAAATTGATTATTGTACAAAAAATCACCGCTAATAGTGCAATTATTCATAACCAATATTGGTTGAAAGATTGCGAAATTCGAATTTCCCGGAGAAAATGGTTTAGAATAAGTAACATTCCCATTTATGAGCATATCGCCCATATACATACCTGATTGGGTTTTTGCCAAAATATTCAAGTCATCAGAAATAGAATTATGAATCCATGAGCGATCTGCTCCATCCGTTTCAATATTAAACTTTCCGTGCATTTTAGAATACTGTACAGCTAAAACTACAGCAGAGCTTACTCTTGAGAAAACAATTCTCCCGCCTACACCCGCAAATATTTCACTTTCATATACCTGTAATCTCTTACAGTAAAGTGTGAAGCCGTTAAAATAAAATTTCGCTCCAGCGTATAAGTATATATCATTCGTAGTTGCTTGAATATCCTGTGTTAATATAGGCCAATGCAATGGAGGCGTTAAAGAATCATTTTCAATAATAATCTGTATATTTAAACTAGGTACAACAGCAGGATCCCAGTTGGCCGGGTTGTGCCAGTCGCTATCGGCGGCCCCGGTCCAATAGGCCCTCCAATTTGTTTGCGAATATGCGGTTGCAATCAATATATGGCACGTCAATATTAAGAATGATGAGAATTGCTTAATTTTTTTCACTTACCAAATATATTATTTTCCCTATGTATTTATAGATTCTTCTATAAAAAATCACCCTCTACTTAAAATTATGAAAGCAAAATCTCTTTTAAGAACGAGTCTTTGGGTATCATTTGTGTTATTTTTTCAATTGGCTCACGGACAGTACTTTAATGTATTTCCACCAGTTAATGCTCAAACTTCATGTGCATTACTAAATACCGGATTAAGCCATTCTGAAACTGCAGTAGATATTTTGGGAATTGATTGCGCAACGTATAAAGCCGTTGTTTCAAACACGCATTTGAATATTGAATACTACGATTGTTCAAGCCCGGCTTTCCCAATAGCATTTCCCCTGTCATTTGAAATAACCAATCCTGATGTTTCATTAATGATTGATCAGAGCGTACACATCGGGAACGTTTATGCAATTGTAGTAGGTTACGATGTTAATAACACCAGGTATATTGCTGAGGGGTTTGATGTGACCGATATCAACAATATATTCCAAGTATTTTTTGAAGAGCTGCTAGTATTAAACAGTAACTTCCCAAATCCCAATGATAACGCCATTAGAATAGATGCCAATGAAGTGGGTGATTTTGTAATAGTTTGGGATGACTTAGACCGTAATAAGATTAGCTTAATTGTGGGTTACGCTTACAATCAATTTGCATTTCCGGGACTTAGTGCCTATACAGATGCTTCGGGAAACATAATACTAACAATGAAAGTGGATCTTCCACATGATAATGTGGGTAAGCCTGATGTATCTATTGCATCGCATGTAACAGCTAAAATAGAAAACATTTTTATAACCTACCTGGATTTGGCAAATGTTGAGGTTTTTGTAGATCAGTATAATTATGCAGATTTCTGGTATACCGGGCCTCTTTTTCCTTCAGGTGCAATATCCATTAATCCTCCTACATCAAATGTAATTTATAATACTAGTTATAGCGGTAACATCATTGGGCGTCCACGTATTGCAGTTCCGGGTTCAGATGGCGGCATGTATTTTTTAAAAGATGCATGGACAATTGTATATTCTGTAAATGATGGCACTTACTCGCATATTCATGGAAATTCCCGGTTGGATATGGTTGATAAGCCTCACGTATATACTGATAATTCAGAACCAATTTTTATGATAAATGGCGGTACTGTTTCCTTTAATGACTGGCATAGGAACCCTGTGATTTCGTATGGATTTGACCCAAACACTGAGGTATCAGCCCAAATTGTTTGGGAGGGCGGATGGGCTGAAGCATTAAGTACAAATACAGGTACTGATGCTCCAACAATTATTGCATTATCCATTGACGGAACGGGGTATCCGGGAGCCTATAATTGTGTACCTAGAAATGGTTTTTTTGAAATGGTACCAACCGACAATCCATATAATTATGAGAGTATTAACCCAGCCATTGCCGGACGTTTAACGGGTGGATTGTCTAAAATGACAGTAGTTTGGTGGGACGAAGTTCAGCAAGATGTATTTCAAAAAGACTTTGAATGGTGTGATGAGTCTTATCGCCAACCAATAACAACCATTCCTACACTAAATGACGAGAAAACAAATTCACTGTATCCCAATCCAACAAATGGCCCTGTAAATCTCCGTTTAAACCAATGGAAACCTATCGATCGCGGCTCCATAACCGTACATGATATTAGCGGACGTATTGTAAAACAGGCTCAAGGCAACAAAATGGCTTTAGAAAATGTTGCATCTACTCTGCTTTCAGGCTTGAAGCCGGGTACGTATATTGTACGTGCCGTTACCACTACCGGGCAAATCTGGAGTACGAAGGTGGTGAGGCAATAATGGTGTTGGTTGTATTAGTGATATTCCAAAAGATAAAATAATTGAGAAAAATATCCATTAGCTTTTTACGGCAATAGGCACATCGGCTCCAAGCATGGCTCTAATATTTGCAGCGATATGATTTGCATCTATACCTACTTCAACATACAACTGCTTTAATGTACCATGCTCCACTAATCTGTCGGGAATACCCATAATTTTTACATCCGCATGATATCCGTTCTCATTCATAAATTCCAACACAGCAGAACCAAAACCACCTTTTACCGTTCCATCCTCAACAGTAATAATCTTATTGAATTTTGTAAAGACTTCATGAAGCATGTTCTCATCTAATGGCTTAACAAAGCGCATATCATAATGTGCAGGATTTAATCCTTCCCGCTTAACATCACGTATTGCTTCGGCAGCAGAATTTCCCGGATGTCCAAACGACAATACCGCCAATCCTTCACCATCATTTATTTTTCGTCCAGTACCAATTTTTATTTCTTTCATTGGTGTGCGCCACTCGGGCATAACACCTTCTCCACGCGGGTAACGTATAGAGAAAGGATTGGTAGTACTATCTAACTGAGCAGTGTACATCAAATTGCGTAACTCTGATTCATTCATAGGCGCAGAAACAATCATGTTTGGGATACAACGCATATAAGCAATATCATAACATCCATGATGAGTGGGCCCATCCTCGCCCACCAATCCGGCTCTGTCCAAACAAAATATAACCGGCAAGTTTTGTATAGCCACATCATGCACTACCATATCATAAGCACGCTGCATAAACGATGAATAGATATTACAAAAGACTTTCATTCCCTGAGTAGCCATACCTGCACTAAGGGTAACAGCATGCTGCTCACAAATCCCTACATCTACAGCTCTGTCCGGCATCTCATCCATCATAAATTTCAATGAACATCCACTGGGCATGGCAGGTGTAACTCCGAATATTTTTTTATTTTGTTTAGCAAGTTCTATAATAGTATGACCAAATACATCCTGATACTTTGGTGGTTGAGGTAATTCAAATTTCTTTTTGTAAATCTCCCCGGTTACCTTATCAAATAAACCCGGAGCATGCCATTTAGTTTGATCTTTTTCTGCCTTATCATAACCCTTACCCTTAACTGTTTTGATATGCAAAATTTTCGGGCCATTAATACCTTTTAAGTCATTAAGCACATCTACTAATTTATTTACATTATGCCCATCAATTGGACCAAAGTAGCGAAGTTTCAATGTTTCAAACAGGTTGCTGTTTCTACTTACTAAGCCTTTTAATGCAAGTTCTAATTTACTTGCCATATCTCGTGTAAAGTCTTTACCTACCGGTAATTTGCCCAATGCCTTCCACACATTATCACGTAAATCATTAAATGTTTGAGATGTGGTAATATCTGTTAAATACTCTTTTAGTGCACCCACATTAGGATCAATGCTCATGCAATTATCATTGAGAATAATTAACACATTACTTTTCTCTATTCCGGCGTGATTCATTGCTTCAAAAGCGATACCTGCACCAAGTGCACCATCACCAATTACGGCAATATGCTGCCTGTTGGTTTCTCCTTTATAATGAGATGCCATTGCCATCCCCAATGCTGCAGAAATAGAGGTAGAAGAATGACCAACACCAAAAGTATCATACTCACTTTCACTTCTTTTTGGAAATCCGCTTAACCCGCCATACTTACGATTGGTAACAAAACTTTCACGCCTACCGGTTAAAATTTTGTGTCCGTATGCCTGATGCCCAACATCCCAAACTAATTGATCATAGGGTGTATTAAAAACATAATGTAATGCCACAGTAAGTTCAACCACCCCTAAACTGGCAGCAAAATGTCCACCATGCACACTTACTACATCCACTATATATTGGCGAAGCTCATTACATACTTTAACCAAATCCTCTTTTGAAATATTTTTCAAATCCTTCGGAGAATTGATTGTTTGCAATAAGGGGCCTGGTTTAATTTCCATGTACAGCCTATTTGATTTTAGGTATAAAAATAAAGTTTAATCTTCAAAGTTTCTGAAGAAGACGCCGGGATTAGGAGAATTTTGCAAATAAGGCTGAGCTTCAGCTAAGGCACACACACCGGGATAATCACCTTCCTGGATGCCCATATCTAAAATTATCTGAAAATGTAAATGAGGAGGATACCCACCATTTTCTTCAATCTCACCCAATTTAGCAAAAGGAACACCACGAGTAATAAACCTGCCCAACTCAATATCTTCAAGGCTATTAAGTGAAAGATGACCGTATAATGTATAAAAATTAATTGCTTCTGTTTGGTGTTGTAAAATAATTGTACTTCCATAATCACCGGGGTTGCTATTGAATTTAAAACTATGAACCATTCCACCCCATGGAGAATAAACCGGGGTTTGAGAGTTCCCCCAAACATCTATTCCCAAATGTAAATTTCGAAAACCATAGTGGTGATCAAACAATTGAAATGTATTGTATAAATTCCGCACCTCCCTATACCCACCGTATAAAAAAGCAGCATTGTTGTTTTTACGAAGAACTTCAAACCAGTTAACGGCCTCCCCCATATCAGTAGGAATTTTATCTGCATTCACTCCACCAGCTGATAAGTCAATAGGCACCGCTCTTTCGCCTTCAGCCAACATGATAACCGGATGTAGGTGGGGAGCAATCTTTTCTATCCCATTTTCAAAAGCCAACTCTTCATACATAATTTGCTCTCTTAAAAAATCACATTACAACATTGATCATCTTACCTTGTACAAAGATGATTTTCTTTGGCTGTTTATCTTCGAGCCATTTTTTTATTACATCATTTTGCAGCACTATTTTTTCCACCTCCTCTGTGGTTGCACTAAGAGATATTTTAATATTAGTACGCATTTTCCCATTTACCGAAACCGGATAATCCTTTTCAGACTCCACTAAATATTTTTCGTTCAAAATAGGATAGTCTGTTAATAAAATCGATTTCTCATTACCGCAGCATTTCCACAATTCTTCTGCAATATGTGGTGCATAAGGTGCCAGTAAAACTAATAATGGCTCCAACACCTTCCGTTTATTACACTTCAGTTCTGAAAGTTCATTTATACAAACCATAAAAGCGCTCACTGCCGTATTAAATGAAAAACTTTCTGTATCCTGATCAATTTTCTTTATGGCTTTATGCAAAACACGCAATTCTTGCTCTTTAGGCTCATCGGTACATACCACACATTTTTCTTCTTGCCAAAACAATCGCCATAATTTTTTTAAAAAGCGATGCACCCCTTCAATGCCCTTTGTATCCCACGGTTTGCTTGCTTCAATAGGGCCTAAAAACATTTCATACATACGAAAAGTATCAGCACCATAACGCATACAAAGTTCATCAGGATTAACGGTGTTATATTTACTCTTCGACATTTTTTCTACCTCAGCGCCACAGATATATTTACCGTTTTCCAAAATAAATTCTGCATCCTGATATTCGGCGCGCCATCTCTTAAAGCGTTGAATATCTAATTCAATTCCATCAACCAGTGATACATCTACCCTTAGCACATCTACATTTTCCAAATCACCTCTTTCAATATATCCTTTGCTTACAAAAAAGTCTCCCTTTTCTGACACCGGAGAATGATATTCCTCACCTGTTTCAATCAAATTCTCTAACCATTGCCTACAAAAGTCATTCCCTCCTCGCATTTTTTCAAAAAGTTCAATTTCTGAAATGAATAAAACTTTTACCGATAAATTTTCGCGTTCCCGAATTGCATTAAAATCTTTTATCCGTTGGCGCAAGATGGTGTTTTTAGTAACATCAATAGCCAATTCCTTTTCAGTAAAAAAATAGTCAAAATTCCATCCGTGCAATCTTCTATCCCGTTCAATATGAAGATCAGTAAAGCTTGAGATAATTTTTTTCAGCAGTAATTCTGCAGACTGTAAATTTAATCTATACACCATACGGCTGCTTCCCTGAATCATTCCTTGATTTACCAATCTCTTAAATGGTTCATCAAAGCCTATCAAACCTAGATCAAAAAGCACCTTAGTCCACATTCTGCTATAAAGTAAATGCCCTACAGCATGCTCTGTTCCTCCAATATAAACATCTACTTGTCCCCAATAATCACTTGCCGTTCTACTACAGAATTCTTCATTGTTTTTGGGATCCATATACCGTAGAAAATACCATGATGAACCTGCATATCCCGGCATGGTTGATGATTCTCGCCTTTTCCCATTGTTTAAATTAATCCAATCGTGAACATTAGCCAAAGGCCCTTCACCATTAGGCCCGGGTTCATATCTTTCAATATGTGGTAATTTAAGCGGCAATTCCTTTTCATCTAATGCAAATGGCATTTCATTTTTCCAAATAATAGGGAAAGGCTCACCCCAATATCGTTGCCTGCTAAAACCGGCATCACGCATTTTAAAATTCACCTTAGGTTTTCCAATACCCAGTTCCTCAAGTTTTGAAATAGCCACATCAAATGCTTTCTCCATCGTAAGCCCATTTAAAAATCCTGAGTTATGAAGCACAGCACTTTTATCATCCGCAGCCTCCTTACCTGTAAAAGCATCTCCCATTATGTTAGTAACAGGGATTTTAAAATGCTTGGCAAACAAAAAGTCGCGTTGGTCACCACTTGGCACAGCCATAATGGCACCAGTACCATATCCTGCCAGCACATACTCTGCAATATATACCGGTACTTGTTTTCCATTAAACGGATTAATAGCATAAGCGCCTGTAAAACACCCGGTAACCTGTTTCACTTCCGACATCCGTTCTCTATCACTCCTACTCTTTACATAAATAATATACTTATCTATTTCCTTTTTTTGTTCGGCAGTAACAATTTGGCAAACTAATTCATGCTCGGGAGCCAGCACCATAAAATCAACGCCAAAAATTGTTTCAGGCCTGGTGGTATAAACCTTAATATCCAAACCTGCACCTAATACGCTAAACTCAACCTCAGCTCCTTTACTTCTTCCAATCCAATTTCGCTGCATCTCTTTCATAGAGTCAGAAAATTCGAGATGTTCAAGACTTTCCAATAATCTATTTGCGTATGCGGTGATGCGCAAAAACCATTGTCGCATTTTTTTCTTCTCAACCGGAAAACCACCACGCTCGCTCACCCCGTTTACTACTTCATCATTAGCCAAAACAGTTCCTAATCCTTCACACCAGTTCACTTCTCCATACGATGAATAAACCAGCCTTCGATGCATAAGGATTTCTTCCTGATCTTCCTTTGTCATACTATTCCATTCATCGGCAGTAAAATGCTTTCCGGTTATTGGTTTGCCATTTTTAGGCATGGCGCCGAACTTACTGTACTTTTCAATTAAATCAGCGATAGGTCGTGCCTTCTGTTGCGTATTACAGAAATAGCTGTTATACAATTTTAAAAACAACCACTGTGTCCAACGATAATAATCCGGATCACTTGTTCTTACTTCTCTTTCCCAATCATAACAAAATCCAATACGATTAAGCTGTCTCTTAAACGTTTCAATATTCTTGTTGGTAGTATCTGCAGGGTGCCTTCCGGTTTCTAATGCGTATTGTTCAGCAGGCAAGCCAAAGCTATCAAAGCCCATAGGATGCAACACATTAAATCCTTTAAGGGTTTTGAAACGACTATAAATGTCACTCGCAATATAACCTAGCGGGTGTCCAACATGCAATCCTGCTCCACTAGGATAAGGAAACATATCCAAAACATAAAATGGCGGTTTTGAAGCATTATTATCTACCCGGTATATATGCTGGTCTATCCAGTATTGCTGCCACTTTTTTTCTATGTCATTAAAATTATATTCCATACCCGTAAACGTGAGCAATATTTATCTGACTAAATTATGTGAACGAAAAGTTATATTGTCAATCTAAGTTTGAAACCCATAAATCAAAATTTTATTTTGAGCACAAGGGCTTGTTGTAGAGAGCAAAAGTAAAGCAAACCACTCAAAAAACTGTATTTTTGTCCACCCCCTGCTTAATCAGGAAAATACATTCAATTTATTATGACTCAATTTGGTAAAGCATCAACGAAAAGAGGTAAGCCAACCTATGTTTATGCAATCATTGGTGTTTCTCTTGTGCTATTTTTATTTGGCATTATGGGATGGTTTTTTTTAAACATTCGTAAAACTGGAGATTATCTTAAGGAAAGCATACAGGTTCATGCTTATTTAGAGCCCACTGCACCAAAAAAGCGAATTGACAGTTTGGTAAATTACATTTCCACATTACCTTATGCCAACAGAATAGAACACGTTACCAAAGAAATGGCGTTAGCCCGTTATAATGCAGAAAACGATACTATTTGGAAAAAAATCATTGAAGCCAACCCGCTGCCTGAGAGTGTTGATTTCTATATTAAAGCTGATCATGTAAATGCAGATAGCCTAAATCTACTCTCTACCAATCTGGATAGTATTTTTCCCGAATTGATTACAGAGTTCCAATTTCCAACTGCTACTATTACCAAGGTAAGTAAATACGTAAAAATTGGAGGTGGAATTTTTCTTGCTGCTGCAATTATTCTTACCATCTTAGTAGTGTTTTCAATAGACAACACCATTAGATTAGCAATGTATAGCAACCGATTTTTGATAAAGACTATGCAAATGGTTGGTGCTACCCGAAAGTTTATTGCCCGGCCTATTAATCAAAGGGCGGTGATAAACGGCCTTATTTCCGGTATCATAGCCACTTTTTCTCTTTGGGGGTCTGTGTTAATGATAGAATCTGCGATTCCTGATTTTAAAGTACTGCATGATAATAAAGGATTATTTATGCTCAGCCTGCTGATGATTTTTCTTGGAATCATTATTTCATTGGCCAGCACAAACCGTGCAGTAATTAAGTATTTAAGAATGAAACTGGACGATTTGTACTAGGAAAAGTTCAGCTCAAAATTTATATATTGCACAACAATTAATTGTTATGAGTAAAGAGAAAAAGAATCTTGACAATAAAACTATTCCATCCAATAATCTTTTTGGAAAAGGAAATTATTTGTGGATGGGGATTGGATTAGTAGTATTGATGCTTGGATTCGTCTTAATGTCGGGAGGCAAAAGTACTGACCCCAATGTTTTTAATACCAATGAAGTGTATGGATTTAGACGGATTACCCTTGCACCTATTTTAATTATTGTTGGGTTTATAATAGAAATATATGCTATTATGAAAAAACCTAAAGAGTAATTTTTATTATCCCCAACGCCGGCAAGTACGGCGTTTTTTATTTCCAATCTAACTGAACACATGACATTTTTTGAAGCTGTTATAATTTCTATTGTTGAAGGCCTTACCGAATTTATTCCTATTTCATCTACCGGTCATATGATTATTACCGGCAAACTAATGAATACTCCACAGGATGAGTTTACAAAAATGTTCACCATTGCCATTCAATTAGGAGCTATTTTAGCAGTAGTGGTCTTGTATTATAAAAAATTCTTTTTCCCCACACAAGGATGGAATAAGCAATGGGCTTTTTATGGAAAACTGATTGTAGGTGTTCTCCCTGCGCTGATTCTTGGTTTTCTTCTTGCAGATAAAATAGATGAGCTATTGGAAAGCACCCTTACCGTAGCCATCTCACTGCTTCTGGGTGGAGTAGTCTTGGTATTTATTGATTCTTTTTTTAAAAATCCTAAAACCAATGACCCTACTGAAACCAGCTTCTTACAATCTTTTATCATTGGTATATGGCAATGCCTGGCAATGATACCGGGAGTAAGCCGTAGCGCTGCATCAATAATTGGTGGTATGCAACAAAAACTTTCCAGAAGTGCAGCGGCAGAGTTTTCATTTTTTCTGGCAGTGCCTACCATGTTTGCCGCTACCGGATACAAATTGCTTAAACATTATTCAAATAATGGTGGTTTTACATTGATTGAAATAAAATTATTAACAGTAGGTAATATCATTGCCTTTATTGTTTCTATGCTTGCTATTAAGTTCTTTATAAACTTTATTAAAAAATACGGATTCAAATTTTGGGGATATTACCGCATTATTATAGGCCTTGTATTGCTTATTTTACTTTACAGCGGAAAGATAAGTTCCTAACGATACCGTACAAACGAAATGCAAACGGCATCAAAAAAAGTAATAAACGGCTGGGCCATGTACGATTGGGCCAACTCAGTGTATAACCTGGTTATTACTACTACCTTTTTCCCCGTTTATTTCACCGCAATAACCCAAGCTCCCCCCTTTAAAGGAGAAGTATATTTTTTAGGTCGCACTTTTGTAAACACAGCACTATATAATTACGCATTAGCAGCAGCATATCTTTGTGTAACCTTCACCATGCCTATTCTTTCATCAATTGCTGATTCTCGAGGAAATAAAAAGAGATTTATGCAATTTTTTTGTGCACTTGGTGCTATGGCTTGCAGTAGCCTATTCTTTTTTAACAGCAATAATATTTCTCTGGGTATTTACTGTTTGATGATAGCTGCTTATGGGTTTTATAGCAGCCTCGTTTTTTACAATTCTTACCTGCCTGAAATTGCAGCTGTTGAAGACCATGACCGAATTAGTGCACGTGGGTTCTCATTTGGATATATAGGCAGTGTTATTATGCAAATGATAGGATTTGCATTGGTTATTTTTCACCACAAAATTCCATTCTTTCAAAATGAAGGAGATGCTGTTCGCACTACCTTTTTACTGGTGGGTATATGGTGGTTTGGATTTGCTCAAATCACTTTTAAACGATTGCCAAATTCAAACCATACCGGAAATGGTGCATCCATTGGGAAGATATTATCAGGTGGGTTTATTGAATTAAGAAAAGTTTGGAAACAATTCTCTAACACACCAGTACTAAAAAGATTTTTACTGGCATTTTTCTTTTATAATATGGGAGTGCAAACAGTTATGCTGGCGGCAACAAATTTTGGAAGTAAAGTATTACATCTGGAAGCAACCAAGCTCATCCTAACAGTAGTATTTATCCAATTAGTAGCTATACTTGGCGCATGGAGCATTTCACGCCTATCTTCTCGATTTGGCAACTTTGTAACCTTGATTGGCGTGGTGTGTGTATGGATAGGAATTTGCATAGCAGGATACAAAATGAGTACTGAAAATCACTTTTACATATTAGCCATTGCAGTTGGGTTAGTTATGGGAGGCATACAATCACTTAGTCGTTCTACTTATTCAAAACTTCTACCTAAAACAAAAGACACTGCCTCTTTTTTCAGTTTTTACGACATTACCGAAAAAATTGCCATTGTTATCGGACTTTCTTTGTTTGGCGTAATTGAAGAGCTAACCGGCAGTATGCGAAATTCAGTTTTGGCACTCATGGTATTTTTTGCATTAGGGCTTATCTTCCTTTACTTTGCAAGGAAGCGCTCTTATCATGTAAAATAATTTTATATGCAATTATATACAATTAATACCGGAATGTTTAAGTTGGATGGTGGTGCTATGTTTGGCGTGGTACCAAAATCAATATGGAATAAACTCAACCCCGCTGATGATAATAACCTATGCTCATGGGCAATGAGATGTTTACTTATTCAAGATGGTAAGAGACTTATTTTGGTTGATAATGGAATAGGAAATAAACAAGATGCAAAATTTTTAGGCCATTATTATTTGCACGGAGATGACACCCTTGAAAAGTCATTAAAGGCTTATGGGTTTACACCTGATGATATCACTGATGTTATATTAACACACCTCCATTTTGATCATTGTGGCGGCAGTATTATCAGGGTTGGTGATAAACTTGTTCCCGCTTTTAAAAATGCACTTTACTGGAGTAATGAACGACATTGGAAATGGGCTACAAACCCTAACGATAGAGAACGGGCGTCTTTTTTGAAAGAAAATATTTTACCTATTAAAGAAAGTGGGCAATTGCGTTATATTGAATCTTGCGGAGATGAATTTCCGCAAGTTGTAAAAATCAGGCAGGTTTTTGGACATACCGAAGCCATGATGCTACCGATGGTGGAGTACAAAGGACACACTATTATTTATATGGCAGATCTTATCCCCTCATCAGCACACATTCCACTACCTTATGTAATGGCCTATGATATGTTTCCACTAACCACTTTAAATGAAAAGAAATCTTATTTGGAAGAGGCTGTAAATAATAACTACATTTTATTTTTTGAACACGACCCAATAATTGAATGTTGTACCCTGCAACTCACTGAAAGGGGTGTACGCCAAAAAGACACTTTCACACTAAGCGAAATTTAGGTGATGATAAAAAATCAATAACGACCTATTTCATCAACGAATAGAAATCAGTGATTTTAACGGATAGCGCAAACCGGAATATCCCATCATATCTATTTTAACACTACCTACAGAAATAGGGCTATCCACTCTTAAGAGCAGGCGGTTATCATCATCACTAATCCAGGCAGTCATCTTTTCTCCTCCTTCAAAAATATTTCCCTTTAATAAAAGAGGTTTAAACTTAAAAGCGTGAAATTTTCCATACCGGGTCTTAATTTTTTCTTTTCCCATATACCGGATATACAAATGATAAATCTCATCATCTAAAAACATATCAAAAGGGATTTTATCTCCGGGTTTATACTTATTAAAATCAATATTTCTGGCATAATATACAGAGCTTACTACGTCTTGAATACAATCTGTAATTTGATACACACCTGTAGTTGAAATAGCAGTATTCGTTGTTTGATTAAAGGTTACATTATTATAAATTTTATGTCCTCCTTCATCCACATTACGGATAAATTTATACGGAAGCAATGTTGCCGTGTCCACAAAGCTTTCATAACGATCGCGTACCCTGAAAAATTTATCAAAAAACGGATACGTTTTTCCTTCACCTACAAAATGATACACCGGTTTATTATTAAACCGGGTTAACTTTACACTAAATTCAGCCTCTCCTGCCCCGATATACACGCCCATAGCAGAATAGAACACTTTCATCAATACTTTTTCTTCCGCCTTAAAGGTTGTATTTCTAATTCCACAAAACTCCTGATTAGCACCTGAAAAACTTAATAATATCAGACTTAAAGGCAAAATCAACAAACGAAAGAATTTCATTTTTTCTATTTTTCTTTTAATACATTAACTCCAAAAATCAATAGGCTTCCAATAACAGCAGGTAAAACAAGATTAATTATCCATATACCTAAGGCTGCTGCTTGAATTCCCAATACATTGTCTGAGTATGCCGAAAGCAATCCTACTGAAGCTACTGCTCGAAGAGGTAACTCCACAAAGCCGATAGTTGGCACCACTGCCATCACTAAATAAAAAACTGAAATAATCCAAAAACAACTCCATAATGGGATATTAACATCAGTAACCTGTAATAGCCAAATGTATTGTAAAATAAATACCAGATATCGAAAAAACGAAATAGAAAGTATTCTTAACAATGTTTTACGGGAAACGGAATGTAGAACCGTTATATATTTCACAATTCCGGAAATTATTTTAAACCTCTCTAAAAAGCTTACCCAATTATTTACTTTAAAATATACCCAAAGTAAAAATATCACAAGCAATATACTTACAGCTAGCAGCACATCTTCCAATACAAAAGGGAGGCGTTCGGATACCTGAGTATTTGAATTTGCAAAATATTTAATAACAATAATTCCAACCACACCCATCAATAAAGTAATTATTAATTGAGCTATGCTTCCCAAAACAGTAAGAGACACAGCCCGGGCGCGGTTTCCTTCACTAACAAAAAGAATTCTTCCTCCATATTCACCCATTCTGTTTGGCACCATTAACGTAATACTGCACCCCGCCATTACTGATTTAAATGCACGAAAAAAGGATAATTTTTCTAATGGAGCTACTTGTAATTGCCATTTCCTGGCTTCCAAACCATAATTCAATAACATCATTCCAACCACTACATAAAACAAAGGCTGGTTCCAATTGTGTGAAAGCGTATGCCAACGCTGGGGAAGATCGGGTTGCTGAGAAATTTGATGATACAAACTAAAACACAACAGTATAAACAATACCGGAGCAAGAAAATAATTGAATATAAATTTGATACTTTTGTTCAATGCGAATACTAATTAAAAAGGCATCAATTGCAAAATAAGCATAAAATAATATTAGGCATTGATCCGGGATCTATAATCATGGGATACGGAGCAATTGAAATAAAAGGAAACTCAGTTCATCTTATTGAAATGGATGTTTTTAAAATAGGCGTATCCAATGATGCATATAAAAAATTAGAATTAATTCACGAAAAGGTATGCCAACTGATAAGCACAATAAAACCGGATGCTTTTGCTATTGAGGCACCCTTCTTTGGAAAAAACGTTCAAAGCATGCTAAAACTTGGCAGGGCGCAAGGAGTGGCCATTGCAGCAGCCATGCAATCAAAAATACCGGTATGGGAATACGCACCTAAGAAAGTGAAACAATCAATCACCGGAAATGGAAATGCCCGTAAGGAGCAAGTACTAAATATGCTGCAACAATTATTAAAGTTTAATGAAACACCACATTACTTTGATGCAAGTGATGCCTTGGCTGTAGCGGTATGCCATTATTTTCAACAAACCGCTCCTATCAGTTCCCTGAAATCAGAAAAATCCTGGAAAGCTTTTATTGCTGCAAATCCCGATCGGATTATTTCAGGCAACAAAATTTGATAGTATCTTTTGCTGATCTTCTTTCAACTCATCGGGAGTAACCGACATTTTTTTCCGGGTAAAATTTAAGTCATCCATCGTATTAATAGGAATAAGATGCAGATGTGCATGTGGCACCTCCAAGCCTACAATACTAAATCCGCAGCGTTTACAAGGAAACGTATTTTCTATTGCCCTCGCAATAGGCTGTGCAAAAACCATAAGTTCTGCTAAATAATCAACCGGCAAATCATACATTTTATCTACCTCAATTTTAGGCACAACAAGTACATGACCATGTGCCATAGGAGAGATATCTAAAAAAGCATAAAATTTATCATTCTCTGCAATTTTGTAGGAGGGGATATCCCCTTTTATTATGGATGTAAAAATAGAAGGCATAAAGTGCGAATTTATTTATACTGCAATATTTTCTACCCTCAACCGTAAGGTACCTATGGGCACAACCACTTCTGCTATTTCCCCAACAGCCTTTCCCAAAAGACCACTTCCGATTGGAGAGGTTACCGAAATTTTCCCTGCTTTTAAATCTGCTTCACTTTCAGACACAATTTGATATGTAACCTGTTTATTAGTATTCAAATTTGTAAGGGTAACACGAGTTAAAACACTAACTCGATCAGTATTTATGGAAGCTTCATCTAAAATTCGGGCACTGGCAATTTGAGTTTCCAACTGATTAATCCGTGCTTCTAAAATACCTTGTGCTTCTTTTGCCGCATCATACTCAGCATTCTCTTTAAGGTCACCCTTTTCTCTTGCCTCGGCAATAGCTTGGCTGGCGGCAGGGCGATCAACCGTTTTCATCCGCTGCAATTCAGCTTGCATCTTTTCAAAAGTATCTTGCGTAACGTAATTTGTTTCTGCCATGTTAAATAGTTTGTTAGCCAAAAAAATACAACGCTTCGGCATATACCAAAGCGTTGCACGTATTTATACAAATATAATAAAATTTAGAAAGTAACCATTGCTTATAAATTTAATTTTTCTATTAACACAGTACTCATTTTTAAGAAAGCCTCTTGAGAATACCCTGCGATATGTGGAGTTATAATTACTCTGGAATGTGCATTTAAGTTTTCCAGCATTTCATTCTCTTCCTGGCTATAAGAAGAAAGTTCTTCATTCTCAAGCACATCTAACCCTGCACCGGAAATCCTTTCATTTTCTAAAGCCGTCAATAATGAAGCCGTATTTATCACCCCTCCCCGAGATGTGTTTAAAATAACCGGACGATTTATTAATGCGTTAAAAAAATCATCATTTGCCATTCGGAATGTTTCATTTGTTAATGGAATATGAAAACTAATCACATCAGCATAGCGGCAAATCTGTTCCAAGTTTGCCTCCTTAATATTTCCGGCGCCAAAATTAAACTTGTATTTATCAAACACTAATAAGGTAACATCAAAACCGCTAAGCAATTTTGCAAATGAACTTCCAGTGTTCCCATATCCGATTATTCCAATTGTTTTTCCGGAAATTTCAAATCCACGGTTCTCAACCCGAAGCCATCTGTTATGTTTAACCTCTTCATTGCTCTTCACAATATTCCTTTGTAACGCAATCAACAGGCCTAACGCATGTTCAGCAACAGCAATTCGGTTACCTTCGGGGCTGCTTTGGCAGATGATATTCTTGGCTCGTGCATAATCAACATCAATCAATTCCATACCGCTTCCTAAACGACCAATCCACTTCAACTTAGGCGCATTGTCAATTAACGATTTATCAACCCTTAATCGAGTAGTAACAATTAATCCTTCTACAGATGGCGCCAAGGAAAAGAGTTCATCATAACTAATATCCGGCCGATATTCCACCTCATATCCTTTAGCCAAAAGTGTTTTTATTAAATACGGATGTGCAGGGGCTGTAATTAATATCATGGCAGCAAGGCAATCATACTAATTTCAACATTAACACTACGAGGAAGTGTCTTCACGGCTACCGTTTCTCTTGCCGGATAATTTCCAGAAAAAAAAGCGGCATATACCTCATTCACTACACCAAATAATTGCATGTCCGATAAAAAAATGGATGTTTTAACTACATGTGAAAAATCTAATCCAGCTTCTTTCAAAATAGCAGATAAATTTTTCATTACCTGAAGAGCTTCTTCTTTAATTGATGAAGTAACTAACTCGCCCGTTTGTGGATTTATTGGAATTTGACCTGAAATAAACAACATATTTCCGGCAGCAACAGCCTGGCTATATGGACCGATGGGCTCCGGGGCTTGCTTAGTATAGATAATTTTTGCAGACATAACGCTAATTTTAATTGAGTACAAATATATCCCTTATTAACCACCTATTTTTGCAAAAAGAAAACATGAAAATAGTTATTTGTGGGCCGGATAATATTTTGGCAGAAGCCGGTGTGATGAGGAAATCTTCTTTTTTACGTGTTGGAGATATCTCTTCATTTTTTGAACATGGAGACGCGGATGCCTTTATTAATTTTTTCCCAGAATCAGGTTTTGTAAATTACCCTGCTAATAAGCCCGTTTTAATTAACAATGTGCTTTCTACTATTCCTGATAACTGCTCAAGAAATATTATTCGTTTTAATGGATGGCCTGAATTTTTAAAGCGACAGATTTGGGAAGTTTCCGGAGTGATGGATGAAGATACAAAGGGTATTGAAGAAGCCTTGGAAAAGAAATTTAATTTTGTAATTGATGCTTCCGGCTTTATTGCACCAAGGGTAATTGCAATGATTGTTAATGAAGCCTATCTAGCACTTGAAGACAAAGTGAGTACCCCCGCTGAAATTGATGTAGCCATGAAACTGGGCACCGGTTATCCTTTCGGACCCTTTGAGTGGGCAGAGAAAATTGGAATAGCCAATATTGCCAAACTACTAAATTCATTATCCGTTACCGACAAAAGCTATCTTCCTTCAAAACTCTTAATACAAGCAAGTCAAATTCAATAAGCATGATTTTATTGATTGATACTACAACAGAAACCGCATTAGTGGCTTTAGCAAATGAAGGGAAAATAATAGCCCAGAAAAATAATACCCAACAGAAAAACCATGCTGCTTTTATTCATCCGGCAATCCAAGCATTGCTAAACCAAAATAATATTCAGATTAATTTACTCCGTGGTGTTTTAGTTACTGAGGGCCCGGGCTCCTATACAGGAATTCGCGTTGGTTTGGCTTCTGCAAAAGGTATTTGTTTGGCATTGAGTTTACCATTAATGATGGTTAACCGTTTATATGCAATGGCATTAGCTTCCAAACAAGCTCACCCATTAGAAAAGGGCTTTTATCTCCCTATGATTGATGCAAGAAGACTTGAGGTTTTTTACGCAGTTTATAATGAATCGTTAACTGAAGTTACCTCGCCATCAAATCTCATCCTTTCTGAAAATTCATTCTCAAATCTCTTAGAAAACAATCAAGTGGTATTTTCCGGAAGTGGCTGTGAAAAATTTTATGGCTTAAATAAACATAACCATATAATCAAGCTTCCTGAGCCCAACCTTGCTAATGAACTGGCATTCATTTCTCAACAAATGATGGTTGAAAAAAAATGGACAAATCTTGTGGATGCACAGCCTTTTTATTCAAAAGATTTCTATAATGGGTAGTAATTTTTCTATGCGTAAGTAACTGTTAATGAATTTTTTAACATAAAAAGAGAAGGAAAAATATGATTATCTGCGTATATTTGAATTTGTTCATTTGTTTACCCACAATTAAAAAAAAATATGATGATTGCAAGACAAGATAATAACCTCACGGTTGAAAAGGAATCTACCACTAAGGCTGGAGAAATTAACATCAATTATGGAAATGTAAAAAAGGCCTCAATGGTATTGCGTGCGTTAAATCACAAGTTAAGACAACAGATTCTTGCTTTAATTGAATCTGAAAAGAAAATTACCGTAACGGAAATTTATGTTCGTTTACGTTTGGAACAATCTGTAGCCTCACAACATTTGGCCATAATGCGTAGAGCCGGTGTGGTAACCACTCAACGTGAGGGTAAATTTATTTATTACTTGGTTAACTATAAGCGTATTGATGAATTAAATCAATGTGTGGAGGAAATGGTTGCCTAATTCAATCTACTTATGAAATTAAAGCGGGTGAAATTTCATCCGCTTTTTAATTTTACAAAAAAGACTTTATGTTCATTAAACAGTTTTACACCTCCTGCCTAAGTGAGGCTGCATATTATATAGAAAGTAATGGGGAAGCAGCTATAATAGATCCGTTAAGAGACATAAACAGTTATATAGCCTTCGCAGAACAGCGAAAATCAAAGATTAAATTTATTTTTGAAACTCACTTTCATGCTGACTTTATAAGTGGTCATATTGATCTCAGTAACGAAACCGGTGCTCCTATAATATTTGGGCCGGGAGCAAAAGCAAACTATAATATTTATCAAAGTAAAGACAAGGAACTCTTTTTATTAGGCAATATTTTTATAGAAATATTACATACTCCAGGCCATACCATAGAAAGTACTTGTTATTTACTCTATAACGAAAAAAAGGAGCCTTATGCTTTGTTTAGTGGTGATACTCTATTTGTTGGAGACGTAGGCCGCCCGGGTCTTAGTAGTGGCGATATGAGTAGTGACGAACTTGCGGGCATGATGTATGATAGTATTCATCAAAAGTTAATAACCCTTCCGGATAATGTATTGGTTTATCCTGCGCACGGGCGGGGAAGTACTTGTGGCAAAAGTTTGGGCCTTGAAACATCCAGCACAATGGGTGAGCAGAAGAAAACTAATTATGCTTTACAAGCTCAAACAAAAGAAGCTTTTGTAAAAGCTGTAATGAGTGGCCTTTCTACTACTCCTAAATATTTTTCTATAAATGCCATGATTAATCAGCAAGGATATGAAAGTTTAAAAGAAGTATTATCCAAAGCAATGAAGGTATTAGATGTTTCTGTACTTAAAAAAACGCTCAATACTGAAACGCTTATACTAGATACCCGCCATGCCACTGAATTTACTCAAGGCTTTATACCGGGGTCAATATTTATCGGGCTAGAGGGAAGGTTTGCAGAGTGGGCCGGTTCTTTACTTCCTTTTGACAAGCAGATGGTATTAATAGCTGATAAAGGAAAAGAGGAAGAGGTTGTTACTCGTTTAGCACGTGTGGGTTTTAGTAGGATAAGTGGCTTTTTAAAAGGGGGATTCCATGCTTGGCAAGAGGCTAATGAGCCCATTGACATGATCATTGATATTGAACCTGATGAATTACTGATGGATATACCATTTGACCCAAAACTAACGGTATTGGATGTACGTAGAGAAATGGAATTTGCCGAAGGCCATCTCGTCAATGCAGTAAACATGCCACTACAGGATATGTATGATATTGCTCAACTCGCAGGGTTGGAAGAAAGTGAAAATATATATATTCACTGTGCAGGTGGTTATCGTAGTGTTATTGCCGCATCATTGTTAAAAAGACAAGGGTATCACAACCTGCGTAATGTGTTAGGAGGATGGGATAAAATTAAACTACAGCAAAATGTAAAAATCGTTCAGGAAACTGAAGCACTAAATTGATTTTCTACCCCCCTTAATGAGAAAAATCACGAAAAAAATGTTTGTTTTATTCATCACAAACTAAGAAAAGTTACAATCACATTTGTTATTTCACTCATGGATTTGTTTTTTGGAGGATACATCTTTGTACCAATCAAAAACTCGTACCATGAAAACAACACAAACACTACTCACTCGCCGCGAATTAGAGGTAATCCGCGAATTATCGAAAGGCTTGTATTACAAGGAAATTGCGGGGAAAATTTTTATTTCCCCTGAAACTGTAAAAAAACATGCCAGAAGTATTTATCGTAAGCTGGGCGTTAGAAACAGGGTAGAAGCTACTCTATTGTACACGCAAAACATGCAATTAATTTCAGATCTTTCTATGATGGTTGCAGAGCCGGACACTATTTGAGCGGAGGAGGAGTATGGTCAATCCATCGTTTCTTTAACAACGGATTGAAATCCATTTTCCAGCGCCGGTGAGACCATAGATAGTTTTCCGGCTGCTGGCGAATGGATTTTTCTAAAAAGTCACGATAACATAAGGTTATTTCACCCGGAGCCATCTTACTACTATTCATAGTAATCAACTGCGGTTCAAAACGATATAAGCCACGCTTCAATTTAACTGTATTTACAAAAACTAATATAGCATCATTTCGAATTGCCGTCTTTTCCAATGAAGCAAAAAACGGTGTTGGGCGATTTAGAAAATTCAACCAATAAGATGATTCTCCAACTGCTGGTCTTTGATCGGCAACAAATGTTAAAATAAAATGGTCAAAAGGAAGATGTCTAAATTTCGCTCTAAACTCTTGTGCCGGAATCATAACTCCTCCTGTACTAGAACGAACTTTTACTAAAATTCTATCAATAGTTTTATTATTCTGTTTTAAATAAACCCCTACCCATGGAATAGGTGCATGTTTTGCAAAAACAACATTACCCAATTCCCAGTTCATCTGATGTGCGCTTTGTACCTGGATTCTACGTTGATACGGTGCCAATTCATTAAATAATGAAAAATCTATTTCAAACATCTTATTTAGTTTCTTGTCTGAAATAGAAAATAATTTAATGGTTTCCACCATAGAATCTATCAATCCCTTATAAAATTTCTTGGCTATAGCTTCCCTTTCTTCAACGGTCTTTTCCGGAAAGCTAAATTTTAGATTATCCGCCACTACATCACGTCGGTACTTAATAAGCGTATAAATAACAAAGAAGCCAAAGTCACTAACGGTATATAATATACGAAGTGGGAGTAATGATAATAAATAAAATAAAGAATACAGCAGAAAATACATAGCCAAACAGGAATTACAATATTGTATGCTGCAAGATATTACTCTTAAAGGGAAAATCAGTATTGAAATGCAACCCTCTACTCTCTTTTCTAAATCCTGCAGATTTTACAATTAGATATGCTACTGTAATCATATTACGCAATTCGCAAAGCACAGGAGAAACTTCGGTACATTGATATAGCTTTTCGGTTTCTTCATGCAAAACATCAAGCCTTCTACTTGCCCGAGCCAAACGAACATCATTACGCACAATACCCACATAATCGCTCATCACCTGTTTTAATTCTTTCAAACTTTGTGTAATCAAAATCATTTCTACCGGCGCTTTAGTGTCCTTTGCGTCCCATTCGGGAATTTCTGGTATATCCGGTATTGAGTGGAACAATTTTGAAACAGAAAGAAAACTTCGATGTGCAAACACCATTGCTTCCAACAAGGAGTTGCTTGCCAGCCTATTGGCACCATGCAATCCGGTACATGCGCACTCACCCGCCGCAAATAATTGCTTAATTGAAGTTTGGCCAAACTCATCTGTTTTTATTCCGCCACAACTGTAATGGGCTGCCGGCGCAACAGGTATCATTTGTTTTGACACATCAATGCCAATACTGTTACACTTTGAAAGGATATTTGGAAAATGCTCTTTAAATTTTCCCATATCCATTTGCCTGCAATCAAGAAAAACATATTCTGTACCCTGCTTTTTCATTTCCTTATCAATAGCCCGCGCCACAATATCCCGGGGAGCTAAATCTTTACGCTTATCATAATTCTCCATAAAGGCTTCTCCGCTATCATTTCTCAAAATTCCGCCATCCCCTCTTACTGCCTCAGTAATTAGAAATGATTGTCCTCTTACCCCGGGTTCATACAGTGCTGTAGGATGAAATTGAATAAACTCCATATCTTCAATCCTGCCCTTTGCCCTGTAAACCATAGCAACTCCATCTCCTGTTGCCACAGCCGGATTAGTTGTGCTTCTATACACCTGCCCATTTCCTCCCGATGCAATTAAGGTGCATTTAGCCTGAAGTGTAAATACTTTTCTTGTTTGTTGATTTAAAACGTACACCCCGTAACACACAATATCAGGGGTTGATTTGGTAACTAAATAACCAAGATGATGTTGTGTAATTAAATCCAGCACAAAATGGTGGTGTAATAATTCTATATTAGAAAGTTTTTCAGCTTTTTTTAATAGTGCGCGCTCTATTTCCCATCCGGTAATATCCTTATGATGAAGTATTCTATTCTCACTGTGCCCACCCTCCTTTCCTAATTTAAAATCACCTTCATCATCTCTATCAAAACGGGTGCCCCAGGCTATTATTTCCTGAATTCGTTTCACGCCTTCTCGTACCACAAAATCAACAACATTTGGTACACACAACCCATCTCCCGAAATGAGTGTATCCTCAATATGTTTATCAAAACTATCTCTAAGCAAATCGGTTACCCCGGCTACACCACCCTGGGCATATTTTGTATTTGACTCATCACCAACCGTTTTAGTTAAAACCGTAATTTTCTTATCAGGAAACTTTTCAGCCATTTTAATAGCATAGGTTAGTCCTGCAATACCCGACCCAATAACCAAAAAATCTGTTTGCATAACCTTAAATTTCTTTTGTAACCTGAGGGGGCTCTATCCAAACGTTATTATCCTTTAACAATTGGATTAGTTCATCAACCGCCACTTCGCTATCAATGTTTTTCTTAACAATCTCTTTCCCTTTATATAATGATATCTTTCCCGGTCCGTTTCCTACATATCCAAAATCAGCATCTGCCATTTCACCCGGCCCATTAACAATACAACCCATAATGGCAATTTTTAATCCTTTTAAATGGCTGGTAACATTTCGAACACGAGTAGTCGTTTCTTGTAAATCAAACAATGTTCTACCACAACTTGGACAACTAATAAATTCTGTTTTTGAGATTCTGGTTCGGGATGCCTGTAAAATTGAAAATGCGGTATTATGCAGAAAGCTATGATTATTGGATGCATTCAAATAAGTTCTGCCGGATACCTGAGTGTTTTGCATGACGGCCGGATTATTAGTTAACCAAATCCCATCGCCCATTCCATCTATAAATAGTCCTCCGGTTAAAATAGAAAAATGAATAAGTTGCTCATCTACAGTAGAATGATTACTTCGTACAGTTAAAAGAACTGGTGTTGTAATTTTTTTCAGCATCAAATCATTCACCCATTTTCGCATACGTTGCATCGCATTTTCTGCATCTGAATAAAGACATAAAACAACCGTTTCATCTAAAGCAATTTCAGCAAGAAGTTTATTGCTTATTGTATCTGCTTCAACAAGAATGAAATTCAACATCGAATCCTTTTCCTTATCAGGATTTAAAAACTCATTCTCTGTAAATAATGGAAAATGTTTCTCTCTTTTTTCTTTAACCCAAGTATTATAATTACAAACAACACTCAATGGTCCGGGCAACATAAAATCAACTGTTTTATTTCCGGTAAAAACATAATCTGCTGCAGCATCGGCAATATGCCATTTGCGCGACTCTACACGAAAAGTGTAACCAATATGTCGCATCACAGCAGGTGAAATCTTCTCATCACGGCTAAAATCAGCCATCACCACCGGCACATGTTTGCCACCCACTTGTCTAATACTATGCGTTTTTCTACGTTCATAACTATAGGGAGAATAGGCCGACTGAAGAAAGGAATCCTTTTCGTTTGTACTTATCCGTGAGTTATATCGTTTAACCAAATCAAAACAAACAGGAATTTCAAACTCAGGATCTTCAGTAAGGCTAACTCTAATGGTATCACCAATACCATCTTCAAGTAAAGTTCCTATTCCAATAGCTGATTTAATTCTTCCATCTTCTCCATCACCAGCCTCAGTTACCCCAAGATGAAGCGGATAACATTCTTCAAATTCCTTCATCATGTGATGAATAAGCAGCCGGTATGCTTGAATCATGACCTGTGGGTTACTGCTCTTCATGCTTAAAATAATATTGTGATAATCGAGGCTACGGGCAATACGAAGAAATTCCATCGCACTTTCAACCATTCCAAGCGCAGTATCGCCATACCTACTCATTATTCTATCGCTAAGACTACCATGATTTGTACCAATTCGCATAGCGGTACCATATTGTTTACAAATCTCAACTAATGGTGTGAATCGCTTTCTAATACGTTCAATCTCTTCAAGATAGACCTCATCAGTATAATTAAGGTGTTCAAATTTCTTTTTATCAATATAATTACCAGGATTAATCCGAACTTTTTCAACAATACGTGCGGCGATTTCAGCAGCATTAGGTGTGAAATGAATATCTGCAACTAATGGAACATGGCAACCTCTGCTATGCAGCATTTTTTTTATTTCTGCTAAGTTCTCCGCCTCCTTCTTTGAAGGAGCGGTAATACGCACTATTTCTGCACCGGCATTTACACACCTAATCACTTGCTCAACTGTTTCAATAGTATTCATCGTATCTGTTGTAGTCATGGTTTGAACCCTAATAGGATGTCCATTTCCTAACAACAAATCACCCACCTTTACTTCACGTGTTGATAAACGCCTATACAAATTCAATACTCCACTAAAATCTTCCATAAATGAAAAATTAACAAAAACAATTTGAGGCTACAAAATTAATTCCTTTTTGGCTACTTCAATGTAGTATTGTACTTATTAGTGTCATAAACACAAAAGATTTTTGATAAATTGAGGCAGATGGCATCATCGTTGTACCCTTGTTGTTAATGTGTACACAATAAAATGAGTATTGTAAACTATTAGAAGATAAACATCCACATCATAATCATATTTTAAGAAAAAAATAAAGTGTAATCATGGATCATACGAATACATTATCCGAAACAAATACAAATCATGAGCATGCTATGCATAATATGCATGCCGAACACCATGAAGGAGGGCACGATAAACACGCCGGACACCATACTGCAGATTTTTGGAAACGATTTATCGTCTGTACTATTATTTCAATTCCTGTATTAGCATTATCCCACATGATTCAACAATGGTTGGGATACCAATTTACTTTCCCAGGAGATAAATATCTTTTAGCTGTATTATCCACCTTCATTTTTATTTACGGTGGGCACCCATTCTTAAAAGGGCTTTATAATGAGGTAAGAAGTAATGCAATTGGTATGATGACACTCATTGGTGTAGCCATTTCTATTGCCTGGGCTTACAGTATAGCTATCACTTTTGGGTTGCGAGGTATGGACTTTTATTGGGAAATGGCAACACTTATAGACATTATGCTTCTTGGACATTATCTTGAAATGAAATCCGTAATGGGCGCCTCTCGTTCATTAGAGATGTTGGTGAAAATGATGCCATCAACAGCGCACCATATTATGAATGGACAAATAAATGACATACCGGTGAGCAATTTGCAAATAGGTGATAGGGTGTTAATTAAACCGGGTGAAAAAATTCCGATTGATGGAATAGTCATTGAAGGGGAAAGTTATGTTGATGAAAGTATGCTAACGGGAGAAAGTAAACCGGTTAAAAAAGAGCATGGGGAAAAAGTAATTGGAGGTGCAGTAAATAGCAATGGCTCACTTAGTGTAAAAGTTACCAGCACAGGAAAAGATAGCTATCTTAATAAAATAGTGAAGTTGGTAGCGGATGCTCAGAAAATAAAATCCAAAACACAAAATTTTGCAGACCGTGCGGCAAAAATTTTAACCTTCATAGCCTTAGGTGGAGGCCTAATCACCCTAATTGTATGGTTGCTATTAGGCTTCCCTTTTGTTTTTGCATTAGAAAGGATGGTAACAGTAATGATTATCTCCTGCCCACATGCCTTGGGTTTGGCTGTTCCATTAGTAGTGGCCATTTCAACATCAATCTCTGCTCAAAAAGGACTATTAATTAGAAACCGAACTGCGTTTGAAAATGCAAGATTAATTACTACCATCATATTTGACAAAACAGGTACACTTACAAAAGGAGCTCATGAGTTACAAGAGGTAAAAGTTTTAAATCCCCATTATAATGAAACAGAATTAATTCGTTTAGCATCCGGAATTGAACAACATTCTGAGCATTATATTGCTGCAGGTTTTTTACGAAAAGCCAATGAATTAAACATCCAAATTCCAAAATCGGAAAACTTCAAATACAGCCCCGGAATAGGATTAGAAGGAATTGTAGAAGGAAAGGAAATAAAGGTAACCGGACCAAACTATTTAAGAGCACAAAAAATAAAAATTCCAGAAAGTCTTCATGAAACTTCCGGAACTGTTGTTTATCTATTAATTGACAACATCATTGGAGGATACTTTATATTTTCAGACCAAATTAGAGAAAGCTCGTTCGAAGCCATTCAAAAATTAAAAAGAGCACGAATTAAAAATTTATTACTAACCGGTGATAATGAAAAGGTAGCAAAAGAAGTAAGTGATGAGCTAAAAATGGATGGATTTATTGCAAATGTTTTGCCTCATGAAAAATTAGACAAGGTGAAGGCACTTCAGCAAAAAGGAGAATTTGTGGCTATGACTGGCGATGGAGTAAATGATGCTCCCGCGTTAGCACAGGCAGATGTTGGCATTGCAGTAGGTTCGGGCACTGATGTTGCAGCCGAAACGGCAGATATCATTTTAGTGAACTCTGATCCCATGGACATAGCCAGCCTCATTTTATTTGGAAAAGCCACTTATAATAAAATGATTCAGAACCTATGGTGGGCTGCGGGTTATAACATTCTAGCCATTCCGCTTGCTGCAGGAATTTTATATAATTGGAACATTTTACTTAGCCCTGCTGTGGGAGCCGTACTAATGAGTATGAGCACAATTGTGGTGGCTATAAATGCGCAGCTTTTGAAAAAGCAATTATAAAAGACTATAACAATAACGCATACACGATATTAAAAACATAGAGCTATAGACTTAAGATTTTTCGGGTATCCAATTATCTTTCAATACCTAAATAAGGGATTACCAATCTTTTTCAGGGTACGCACTTTGGTGTAAATCATTCTTTTTAAGTTTTTCATGAAGATTTTGCTCTTGCTGTTGAAGGGCTTTTAATTTATCCTCTGCCTCCCG
Source organism: uncultured Ferruginibacter sp. (assembly GCA_964490345.1). GTDB lineage: Bacteria > Bacteroidota > Bacteroidia > Chitinophagales > Chitinophagaceae > Ferruginibacter. Next base: position 37,691 of record CAZBBO010000015.1, on the reverse strand, counting down.
TTTCGTCATTTTCGAATTAGCTCCGCGCACTTCCTGTTCTTTATTATTATTTTGTTGCTGAGGCTTCTGGTTGGCTTGTTGTAATACACGCAAAGCATGTTGAAGATTTTGCCGCGCCTGTTCGTCTCGAGGGTTAATCCTCAGCGCATTTTTATAGGCCTCAACACACTCCTGAATACGCTTGTTATTTTGATAAACAACTCCTTTATTAAAATAAATTTCAGATTTGTCTAATGGCTTCTTTGCTTGTTGTAAGGCTCTATTATAAGCCTCCTGTGCATCATCCGGCTGTTTATTTTTATACAATGCATTACCTAAATTCAATGGAGTAATAAAGTTTTCACCCTTACTTTCTGCATTTTGATATAACTTAATGGCCTGTGAGAAGTGGTTTTTATAAAAAGCCTTATTACCTTCATCAACAATGGACTTTTCACTTTGACCAAACACTGTAATTCCCATAAATACCATCAATGTCATTAAACTCCCTGGTTTCATGTTGCTGCTATTTTTTCTCTTTTCACTTATTAACGATTCCACCACCAACAGGATTAGCGCAATAGAAGCAAACCATTGAAATAAATTTGCATAATTATTCAATGAGTCATCCGTAATTTTCCGCTGCGGCATAGCATGAATCTCTTTAACCAGGGCTTTTACTACTTTATCGGTGGAAGTATAATGCAAGTAAATACCATTTCCTGCAAATGCAATTTGACGCAATAAGCCTTCATTTAATTTTGTAATTACGGGCCTCCCAAATTCATCTAACCTAATACCACCCGCATTATTGTTCTTTATTGTTGTACCTATGTGGGAGCCAAATCCAACTACATTAATTATTGTTCCATGCGATGCTAACTTCTTTGCATTCTCTATGGCATCATTATCGTGGGCTTCACCATCAGTCATTAGTAAAACACTTTTATACTTCTTATCATTAGGATTAAAAGACAAACCGGCTATACGAAGTGCTTCACCAATTACTGTTCCTTGAGTGGATACAGATGCCGGAGATGCAGAAGATATGTACATCTTAGCTGCAGAGAGGTCGGCGGTAATTGGCATTTGCAAGTACGCTTTGCCTGCAAACACAATTAAACCAACACGATTATTATTTAATTCCGGTAGTAATTTAAACAAGATTTGTCTGGCCCGCTCTAACCGATTAGGGCTGATGTCTTCTGCAAGCATACTATTACTTACATCTAATGCAATAACTAAATCAATACCGGTACGATTCAATGTACGAACGCTTTTGATACTTCGAGGGTTTGCCAGTGCTATCACAAGGCATACCACGGTAGCTAATAATAAAATAAATTTTAATTGAAATTTGCCTGGATGAAAAAAGCGAGTCAGTAGGATAACTTGTGCAGGATCTCCAATTTTTGCTGCGGCATCTTTTTTATATTGTAGTAGCACAATAAACAACAACACCAATACAGGCACTACTGCCAGCATCCACAAATAGTGAGGGTGTTGAAAATTAAACATACCTGCAGCAAATTAAAGAATAATCACACTGCCGTTTTGTTAAACTCTATGCGGATTACTTTTTCCCTTCAAAAAACCCAAGGTGTTTTAGAATATCGCGGGTGATGTTTATTTGGCTCGATTTCAAATCCGCTGTTTCATCCTTTATGCGCACAAGCGTAACAAAAAAGTAGGGGTGATTATTTTCTTCAACCCATCCAATAACCCAGCCGGTTTTTACTCCATCCTCTCCAAGGCTTTCTCCTGTTTTATAACTAAACTTATAGGTTGTATTATCTTCTTGAAGCATCATTTCCCGAAGGCTTTGCTGTACACTTTTTCTAAAGGGTAATTGATCAAAGTACATTTTTTTCATCAGGCCTAGTTGTTCATCGGGTGAAATTTTCAATGAATTATTTAACCAAAACGAATCTATTGGTTCTACAATCATTTTATTGCCATAGCCTACCGAATCAATAAATAATTTCATGGTATCTATCCCTATTCTACGTACAACTTCTTGAAAATAAGGAACACTCCCCACTTTAAATGCATCACGCATATTCAGGCTACGATTCCATTCTTTAACCGGCCTTCTTACCCCATCCCACCTAATAATCATACTGTCATTTACCACCTTACCGGTTTCCAAACCAACCAATGAAGTGAACACATCAAAAGTGGACACCGGGCTAAACCGCATGGTATCTAACTCCATATTGTACACCGTTACCTTACTATTGGTATTATCTAACATCGTAAAACATCCGTCAGCATTGCGAGAGTCGAAATACTTTTTAAGTTCATTATCAATCTTTGCACTGTTTACCGAGCATCCAACAAAACAAACACCAAGTAGTGCAATGAATAATACAATATTTACTTTTCTCATTTTTTTATATTTACATGTGAAGCAGTAGCTTCAAGAGCGTTGTAAAAACTTTTCCCAAATTTCCTTATCAGTGGTTCTTTTAAAAATTGATAAACCGGAACTTTTAGTTTCTTACCTAATGAACAAGCCGGTTTACAATGATCTTCACGAGGCTCATAGTTAACATATTCTGTTTCACTTCTTTTACTTTTTTTTACAATTACAGGGAAGAGATGGCAACTAATAGGTTTTTTAAATTTAATCTTCTTATCCAAATAGGCCTGCTCAATCGCACACTTTACAATTCCATGCTCATCTTTAAACCCATAGGCACAAATAGAAGTGTTTATGGTAGGAGTAACCCAACCAAATTCTTTATTATAGACATATCTCCCTTGCTTTTCTATTTCTGCCTTACCCGCTGTGTCCAAATAAGGTTCCACCTTTTCATAGATGTCATCTAAAATCTCTAACTCATCCTTCTCTAACGGCGCTCCTGCATCTCCATCCACACAACACGCTCCTTTACACTTAGATAAATCACAAACAAATTGCTCCGTTAGAATCTGGTCGCTTAACAACGCATGTTCAATAGCAATCATGGCGCAAAAGTAAGCAATGGCAGGCTGGATTTACAATAATTACCTAAAAAACTATTGAGGTTTTACCCAACGAAAAGAATTAATCAATTTATCTACATCAGCTTGTAAAAAATCCTGCACCGGTTTTAATGAATCTGCATTAGGTGTTGCATTAAAATATAAAGCACCACGCAAAAAGTTATGTGTAGTATCACTTACAAAAAATTGGCGTGCTGTAGCTGCATTTCCACCTACTTTAAAGGATATCCCGGTTACACCAAACGGATTTCTAAAAAGGCTGTCCCGTATTGAAGTAGCCACTACTTCATTCTTATTTGTTAAATTAAAAGCATCATTAACCATTAAATCAAATACATTAACACCCACAGAATCGCGGTAGGAACCATCGGGTTGTTTGATTTTATAACTAGCCTTCCCACCAATAATTTTATAACTCAAATATATCTTAGCCCCAAATTGTGGAAAGTCAATGTTCACCCAATAATCATTTTCGGGTTTAGTATCAAAATAAGTACTGTCTTGTGTAATTTGTGCATATACCGGATATTCAAAAGTATATGGAAAACCAGCACGATTAAAAGAACGATACTGATGTGCCGGCAAATTTATATGAAAATATCCTCTTTTCTTAGAGGTGTAAACATCATTACATGCTATAAAAAATAATGTACAAAGCAAGATAACAGTTGGTTTTTTCATAGTATTCATTAATCTATAAAGGAAGGCTTAACCGTAACCTTCACTTTATCAATCCGATTTTTATTTATTTCTAAAGGCATAAATGTAAAATCACCACTTACCACTTTTTCATTAATTTGAGGAAACTCTCCTGCAATTTCCAACACAAGTCCAGCAAGTGAATCACTATCGCCTCTAACCCCTTCAAATGTGTCTGGAGCCAGTTTCATCACTCTACATACGTCATGAATCATTGTTCTTCCTTCGAAAATATAATTATTATCATCAATTTTCACATTACCGCTTTGTTCATCATCAAATTCATCCTCAATTTCTCCTATTACTTCCTCCATAATATCTTCTAAGGTAACTATACCTGATGTTCCTCCAAACTCGTCAACCACTATAGCAAAATGTTTACGTGATGCGCGAAACTCCTGAAGTAAATCCATAATTAACTTTCTTTCATGCACAAACTTGGGTATGCGCATTAACTCCCTCCAATCAAAAGAATCAGGTTGATCTAAATGTGGTAATAGATCCTTTGTATGTAACATCCCTTTTATTTCATCAAGATTGTTTTCATATACCGGAAGCCTGGAATAGTTAAGGTCAAGAACAGTTTTTTTTACCACAGAAAAACTACTTTCTATATCAATGCCGCTAACATCAAGGCGTGTACGCATAATTTGTTTAACAGTAGTATCGCCAAACTTATAAATCCCTTTTAATATTTGTTTTTCCTCCTGAGTTGCTTCATGATCAGGTAACAAATCAATTGCGTCATCAATATTATTTTTTTCAGACACTAATGGATTTCTGGCCTTTACACGCTTTTCTATTCTATCTCCTAATCTAACCATCCTATTACTCAACCGGTACAATAAACTATTAAATACTTCAATTAATAAAGAGGCGGTAGCAGCAAACCAAACTTTATGATGTGTAGCCCACACCTTAGGCAAAATTTCAGCAAACAACACTACCAAAAAAACTAAAAGGATTAATTTTATAAAAAACTCCGGCCAAAAATTCAATGCTAAACCGGCAAATGCATCTGTAAGTAAAATATTTCCGGTTATGATAATTCCTAAATTTAAAAAGGCGCCCATTATTATCATGGATGCAAGCAATGTTTTTGGCTGCTCCATCAAATAAACAATCCGTCTGAAAGCCGGCTTCCTTTTTGTTTTTAATACATTCAAATCTTTTGTGGTTAAAGAAAAAAATGCCACTTCACTTCCTGAAACAAGAAAAGATATTGCTAATAAAAGAGCAAGTAACACCAATAGTATGGTGGTAGCTGCAACAGTAACGAGTAATGGAAATACCGGAATGTTTAAAGCCGAATGATAGTCCAAGGTGGTTTATTTTGTGAACAATAAAGAACTACGGCAATTTAGTAAGATGTTTTATCTATTCCTTCATCAAACGGACGCGGGTCATCGGTTGGTGTATCATCCTGACCTTCAGGGTTACCACCGGCACCATCTGTTCTCTTATCCAACATAATTAAATTATCACCTACAATTTCAGTGGCAAATTTTTTATTTCCTTCCTTGTCTTCCCAACTGCGGGTTTTAAGTCTTCCTTCAATATAAACCAAACTCCCTCGATGAAGATATTTCTGAGCTAGTTCAGCCAGCCCACGCCATAACACCACAGTATGCCATTCTGTTTGAGATATTAACTTACCATTCCTGTCTTTATGTGTTTCCGTAGTGGCAAGTGAAAACTTAGCAACAGCAATGTTACCTTCTAAAAACTGTATATCGGGGTCCTTACCTAAATTTCCAATAAGCACAACCCTATTTACACCTCTCATTTTATTTTAATTTGTTGATTCGTCCTGCCTACTTTGCTAAAGATACTATTTATTAGAAAAAGAACCATCAAACTTACCATTTACACATCCCAAATTATTCAAAAAAATAGCCGGCATTTTGGGGAATGCTCTTTTTGCTGCCGCCCTTGGCGTTAACCATTCACCATTAATACCATTGAAAGATTGGGTAACCGATAAAATATAAAACCTGCCATGAATAATTTGATGTGTTAAATTTTGCGATGCAGAAAAAGCAACCTTTCCCAACTTTATTTGTAGGCCATCCTTAGCTAACCTTTTATTTAATTGGGCTACAGGAACTAATGAAGAGGTTTCATAAATCGGAAATTGATACAACCCTTTCCAAATATCATTATCTACTCTCTTTTGTATCAATACTTTCCCATCCTTAATCAATATTAGAAAGCTAAACCATCGTTGTCTTTTTCGCACCCTTTTCTTTTTTACTGGAAATTCCTGCTGCTTCCCTAATAGAAATGCAATACATTTTTTCTGTAACGGACAAATTTCACACTGTGGTTTAAGGGGTTTACAAATTACAGCACCAAGGTCCATAATAGCCTGATTGTACAATCCTGCCTTTTTTTTCGGTAACAATCGCTGTGCCAGCTCTCCAAACCACCTTTTACCAACGGTAGTATTTATACTTTTATAAGAACCAAAAAAGCGGGATAAAACCCTAACCACATTTCCATCTACAACAGCATAAGGTTCATTATAAGCAAAAGATGAAATTGCCGCAGCCGTATATGGCCCCACACCCGGTAGTTTTAAAATATCCTCATAGTTTGTAGGAAAAATTCCATGGTAATCAGCTACAATAATTTTTGCTGCCTTATGCAGATTTCTGCATCTAGAATAATACCCTAAACCCTCCCATAATTTCATTAGTTTTTTTTCATCTGCAGAAGCCAATTTTCTTACATTAGGGAAATAATAAATAAATCGGCGATAATATGCCAGCCCCTGCTCAACCCTTGTTTGTTGGAGAATTATTTCGCTTAGCCAAATAAAATATGGATTTTTTTCTCCTTTCCAGGGCATCTGACGGGTGTTTTCAGCATCATTCCATACCATAACTTTATTTGATAACCAATTAGTTGTGATTAAATTAGCCGTATCTTTGTCCTTTCCTATCATTAATTTCTTTCTTTATTAATATTTAATTGTTAATAAACAAATTTTCTCTTGATTATCACATAGTTATTTGTAAATTTGATCTGATATTATTTTCCAATACAAACATTCTTTTATGCGTAAAGCAGATCTTATCAACAAAATTTCTGATAAAACAGGTATTCCAAAAGTGGATGTACTTGTAACACTTGAAACTATGTTTAAGGAAATCAAGCATAGTCTTTCTGAGGGTGAAAATATTTACATTAGAGGATTTGGAAGTTTTATAATCAAAAAACGTGCGGCAAAGATCGGTAGAAACATTAAAAAGAATATTGCCGTTGAAATCCCTGAACATTTCATACCTGCATTTAAACCTTCCAAGGAATTTGTACAGGAAATTAAAAACTCTCCTAAAATTACTGAAGAACCCAAAATAAAAGATGAGGATACGGATGAATAATTACCTTTGCATCCGCCTTATCAGAAAGGGCTTTGAGTAATGCTGAAAAAACAATTATTTCTTGTTCTGGCAGGTGTGGCTGCTATTCTAGTGATGTATTTTGCGGGTAAGACTGTTCAAAATAAAAAGAACATTTCAGAAGTTGCTCAGGGCATAAAACAGTTTGATATTGAACATTTTACAGATAGTGTAACAGCTCTTTTGCCGGGTAATCAACAAGCGTCGTTAAAAACACTCACAACCAATATTCCAACAGATTCGGTTCAAAAATCTACTCGTTTACTTAAAATTGCCGATTTTTGGCGCGATAGCGCCCACCAGGCTGAACCCTATTTATATTATATTTCAGCAGCCTCCAAATTGGAAAATTCAGAAAAATCCCTCAACTTTGCAGCCCGTTTGATGTTAGACAATTTGCGAATGCATAATGATGAAGCAGTTGCAGAATGGATGACAAGGGAAGCGGCAGATCTTTTTAACAGAGCCATTGAAAAAAACCCCAATGATGATGACTTGCGAATCGGATTGGGAAGTACTTATATATATGGAAGTGGTAGAATGGGAAACAGCGCCGATGCTATGAAAGGAATTCAGGAGATATTGGTGGTTGCGTCTAAAGACTCTTCTAATATGAAAGCTCAATTGGTGTTAGGTGTTGGAGGAATGGTTTCAGGACAATATGACAAGGCCCGCGATCGTTTCCTAAATGTGATTAAACATGAACCCAACAACATTGAAGCAATAGCATATCTTGCCGATACCTATGCGGTTTTAGGAGAAAAGGAAGAGGCTATTAAATGGTACAATAAAAGCAAGACACTGGTTAACGACCCGCATTATTCCAAAGAGGTAGATGAGCGGATTAACCGGTTAAAATAAAAGTAAAAATATTTATAACAAAAAAAGACTAGGTTATGCCTTGTGGTAAAAAAAGAAAACGTCATAAAATTGCTACTCATAAGCGTAAGAAGCGTTTAAGAAAGAATCGTCATAAGAAGAAATAAGCTTTTGTAAAAACAATTTTGCCAAAGGTATATATGTGTGGGTAAGCTCACCGGTATTTTTAAACTCCGGTATGCTCCTATCTCTACCCGCATATTGGTGGTCTCAGTAATTTAATTTGTGTGACCAAGGAATTAATCATCAACTCTGCCCCTCAGGGAGTGGAAATAGCACTGCTTGAGAATAAGAAGTTAGTTGAACTTCATAGTGAAAAGGCTGATGCCCAATTTGCTGTGGGTGACCTTTATTTGGGAAAAGTAAAAAAACTTATCCCGGGGCTTAATGCTGCATTTATTGATGTGGGGTTTGAGAAAGACGCGTTTTTGCATTATACTGATCTAAGCCCTTATGTGCGTTCTCTTCTGAAGTTTACTCAATTATCAATGAATGAAAAATCTGAACATAGTTTTGATTTTTCAAAATTTAAAGTTGAACCGGAAATTATAAAAACCGGAAAAATTACAGAAGTACTAAACGGTAAACCCAATATTCTGGTTCAAATTTTAAAAGAACCCATTGCGGCAAAAGGGCCACGATTAAGTTGCGAAATCTCATTACCTGGACGCTTTGTGGTGGTTACTCCTTTTAATGACATTGTAGCTATTTCACGTAAAATACACTCCTCAGAAGAAAGAAAACGACTGCAAAAAATCATCGAATCTATCAAACCAAAAAATCTAGGGGTTATTGTTCGTACGGCAGCAGAAGGAAAACATAGTGCTGAACTTCATGAAGATTTAATGAGCTTAGTGGAAACCTGGGAAACGATTCAAAAGAATCTGAAAAATGCTACCCCTCCTTCTAAAATTTTGAGCGAACAAGGAAAAACAAAAAGTATTCTACGTGATTTACTTAATGAAGATTTCAATAAAATTGTTATCAACGATAAAAATCTATTTAGTGTAACCAAAAGCTACATCCGCAAAATAGCACCAGATAAAAGTGATATCATATCTTATTACAATAACGGCCAACCGATATTTGACAATTTTGGTATTACCAAGCAAGTTAAAGGCTCATTTGGAAAAACAGTAAACCTGCCAAGTGGTGCTTACCTTATTATTGAACCTACCGAAGCTTTGCATGTTATTGATGTTAACAGCGGTTATAAAAGCGTGAGTAATAACCAAGAACAAAATGCACTTGAAACCAATTTGGAAGCTGCCGAAGAAATAGCCAGACAATTAAGGCTTCGTGATTTGGGTGGAATTATTGTGGTTGATTTCATTGATATGAAATTAATGGAAAACAAACGTAAGCTGGTTGAAACTATGGAGCAGTGCATGAAACAGGATCGTGCAAAACACGCTGTTCTGCCCATCACCAAGTTCGGATTGATGCAAATTACCCGGCAACGAATGAAACCGGAAATGAAAATTAATACCAGTGAAATTTGTCCAAGTTGTGCCGGTTCCGGAAAAATATCATCCACCCTTGTTTTGGAAGATGATATATTTAAAAACCTTAATTACCTTATTTCACAAAAACATAAAAGCCTCACCATTCATGTTCATCCTATCCTATACACCTATCTCACAAGTGGCTTCCCTTCCAGAAGAATGAAATGGTCGTGGAAGTTTAAACAACGGGTAAATATCAAATCAGACACAACCTACCAGCTTACCGAATTTAGATTTTTCGACAATAACAACGAAGAAATAAAATTATAATAATATAATTGTTATTTGTAATCTGTTTTCATTAAATTGAAACCGGATTTATAACTAATTATAAAAAGATGATTCCTGCCGAAGGGAAAAAGCAACAAATAACCTGGCAAAAGAAAGCCCTTTATCCAGTTGATAATAGTGCACTAATTGCCTTTCGTATCATCTTTGGTTTTTTAATGATGGTACTTTGTGCACAATTGTTCCTGTCTGGTGAGTTGGAAGAAACATACATTAAACCTTCTTTTACTTTTTCATTTATTGGGCTTGAGTTTATTAAACCTTTTCCAGGAGTAGGCATGTACTTCTTTGTTGGTATAATGGCTGTATTTGCATTGATGATAATGTTTGCGGAAAGATATCGAATAGGTGCAACAGGATTTGCTATACTGTGGACGCTTCTTTACTTAATGCAAAAAGTTAACGCCAACAATTTTTATTACTTAGTATTGTTATTTAGCTGGATACTGGTATTTATGCCTGCCAATCGCTATTTTTCATTTGATACAAAAAGAAAACGAGTACATCAATCACTTTCTTGCTCAAAGTGGATTCCCACCCTATTTATTTTTCAAATGAGTGTGATGTATTTATATACTGCATTGTTTTGGCTTAATTCTGATTGGCTTTCCGGAGAGCTTTTAAATATAAAATTTTCAAAACTTGTTACTCATAGTATATTCAGTGGTTTTTATGGAAACCCTGCTTTCCCAAAACTTATTAGCTGGGGAGGATTAGTTTTTAATCTACTAATCGTGCCCTTATTACTTTGGAAACGTACTGCCTCAATAGCTTTTTTATTTTCCCTATTTATTCATCTTTTTTCCTTTATTTCTCTCTCATCCGGAATTTTCCCATTCCTATGTATTGCAGGTAATCTATTCTTTTTAGACCCGGAAAAAATACGTAGTGTCTTTTTCCCGGGGAAACCTCCCTTATATACGATTAGGCATATACACACACATAAAGTAAACAATAACCTACTAGTTATTTTAGGAATTTATATGGCTATACAAATCATTCTTCCCCTTCGTTCACTGTTTTATCCCTACAATGTTTTATGGAGCAATGAGGGTTATAGGATGAGCTGGAGATTTATGCTCAGATCAAAGAATGGGCACGTTGCTTTTAAAGTAGTGGACAATAAATCAGGAGCTACATGGCGCATTCTTACAACGGAAAGATTTTCATTACATCACGCACAATGGATAGCCACATCTCCGGACTTAACTTGGCAATACGCACAAGAGTTAAAATCAGAATTTAAAAAAAGGGGGATTAACAATGTTGCTGTTTATGCCATCAGCGAAGTAAGCATGAATGGAAAAGCATTCTTACCACTTATAGACAGCACGGTAAATCTTGCTGATGTTTCCTGGAATTATTTATCCCATTCCAATTGGATTTTGCCCTTCAAATCCTCAAGCAAGGATAAACATTAATGGTGGTGATGATGCTGCATCCCAACCAATTCTTCGGGTGTTACGGTTTTTTCAGCAGGCTTAACTTGCTGCTCTAACCAGGAAAATACTTTTTCAGTGATTAACCGACGATAGGTTGAATCTACATGTTTTTCATCCTTCATCATCCTGTCCAAATAGCTATCTAACCAGCCCATATCCTCACCCATATTCATATTTCCGAAATAACGAGACACTTCTCCCATCATACTTTTTCTTATTTCTTCCGTGCTCACCTCAAATTTATTATCGGTAATGATGCGATCGCTTATTAATGTCCATTTTAACTGGTTACTAAAGCCGGGGTAATCACGCTCCACTTCTTCCGTTGTTTTCGGTGATTCACCACCGGTACGCAACCAACGTTTTAGGAAATTCTCAGGAAATTCCATTTTAGCGTGATCAATAAGATAATGATATAATTGATCTTGTAATTGATTGCGGCTTTGCAACATCCAATACTGAGCAATCTCCTCTTTTAAAACCTCGCGCAATGCTTCTTCTGTTTTAATTCCTTTACCCGGGAATATTTCATTAAAGAAATCTTCATTCAATTCTCGTTTTTCAACCAATCCAATTTTTACAATTTCAGCATTAAAGTATTTTTCTGCCGAGGATTTATCTGCAGGATCTAAACCCAAATCTTTCAACATCATTTCCAACTTATCTGACGGAAAAGAATCCGCCATTTTGAAAACGATTTTGTCACCCTTCTTTTTACCATGTAACTGCTTTTGCAAGGCTTCTGAGAAATACTTTAATAACACAGAGTTTTCTTTTACTATACCCCCTTCAACCAAGATTCCTTTTTCATCAGATTCAGAGAAGAGAACATTCAGTACATTCTCCTCATTATCAACTACCTCGGGCTCAGTCATGTTGCCGCCTTTGATTTGCATCCGGTTAATTTCTTCGGTAACCATTTCTTGAGTAACCTCCACCTTATGAAGCGTTAAAGAAGCTTTTTCTAATTCTGGTAATGAAAATTCCGGTTTAAGTCCAATTTCAAAATTAAAAGCATATTCCCCCGGGTTTTTGTAATCCATATTACCTACAGGCATATCTAACGGTAACGGCTGTGCGAAAATATCCGGCTTTTCTTCAGATAGATAATTATATAATTTTTGCTCTACTCCTCTAATTACCTCTTCATTAAAGATAGATGGGCCGTACATTTTTTTTATCATACCGGCCGGTACCATTCCCTTTCTAAATCCCGGGATATTGGCTGTTTTGCCATATTCCTTAAGTTTTTTCTCAAAAGCAGGCAGATAGTCTTCTTTATTTACTTTTATAGTAAGTTTATCATTTAATAACCCGATGTTTTCTCTTGTTACTGTAGCCATAACCTGATTTCCTTTTTTTAAAAATGCACCGGCGGGAGCCGGGATATTATGTGCGGATGATAGGAGTCGAACCTACATGCCTTGCGGCGCCAGATCCTAAGTCTGGTGCGTCTGCCAATTTCGCCACATCCGCTTATTTTCCCACCCATTGAAGTTTGGGGGTGCAAAGGTAGGGTAATTCCAGGTTAAAATAAACAGTTTTTGAAAGGAATTAATGCCTTTTTATTTCTCTTTTCTCCAAGCCTTTATAGCCTCTCTATGTTTTAAAAATAGCTTTCATTTTAATGAGATAGCTTTTTATGTATAAAACCATAATCTACAAGCTATTTCCAAAAAAACAAGGACCATAAAATACCGCATTACAAAACATTTGCTCCTAAATCTCTTTTGATAATCATTGAGTATTAAAGTAAATTCGTAGTTGGCACTATGGAGACTAAAACTGCGAAAAAGGCGAATTATCCTCTTAATGAAGAGGAAGAAAAAAAGGAAATCCTGCGGCAATATCGTGGGTTGTTGCGTGTGCTCAAGTCAAAGTTTAAGCCAGGTGATAAAACATTATTGCGCAATGCCTTTGAAATGGCTGTGGAAGCTCACAAAACCATGAGGCGCAAAAGTGGTGAGCCTTATATTTTACACCCTATTGCCGTTGCCAGAATTTGTGTAGAAGAAATTGGCCTTGGTGTAAGTAGTGCTATTTGTGCATTGCTACACGATACCGTTGAGGACACCGATATCACCCTTGATGATATAAGAAGAGAATTTGATCCCGAAATAACCAAGATTGTTGATGGCCTAACCAAAATTGCTGTGGTGATGGACACCAACACATCTAAACAAGCAGAGAACTTCAGAAAAATTTTACTTACACTAACTGATGACCCTCGCGTTATTCTGATTAAACTCGCAGACCGGTTGCATAATATGCGTACCATGGAATTTATGAAGCGCGAAAAGCAACTAAAAATTTGCAGCGAAACTATTTATGTTTATGCTCCACTGGCCCATCGTATGGGGCTATATACTATCAAAATAGAAATGGAAGATTTGGCCATGAAATATATGGAGCCTGACACATATCGGTATATCGCACAAAAATTACAGGATACTAAAAGAGAGCGCACCCGTTACATCAATGATTTTATTCGTCCACTGAAAGATAAGTTGCAAAAGGCCGGATTTGATTTTGAAATTTTTGGCAGACCCAAAAGCATCCATAGTATTTGGAATAAAATAAAAAAGAAAGGAGTTTCCTTTGAAGAAGTTTACGACCTTTTTGCCATTCGTATTATTGTTAATGCCTCACATGAAAAAGAAAAAGAAGAATGTTGGAAAGTGTATAGTATTATAACAGATGAATACACTCCTTCACCAGAACGATTGAGAGACTGGTTAAGCAATCCTAAAAGCAATGGATATGAAGCGCTCCATACTACTGTAATGGGGCCCGGAGGAAAATGGGTTGAAATCCAAATTCGCACTAAGCGAATGAATGAAATTGCAGAAAAAGGGTTGGCCGCACACTGGAAATATAAAGAAGGGAAAGATGACTCAAGTCGCTTTGAACAATGGTTTAATCAAATTAGAGAAACACTGGCTTCTCAAGAAAGCAGTGCGGATGATTTTCTCCAGGAATTTAAAACCTCATTTCTTGCAGAAGATATTTATGTATATACACCTAAAGGAGATATCCGTATGCTGCCTATTGGCGCCACCGCACTTGATTTTGCTTTTAACGTACACACCGAGATTGGTAGCAAATGCATTGGCGCAAAAGTTAATCACAAATTAGTTCCACTTAGCCACAAATTACGCAGTGGCGACCAAATAGAAATTATTACCAGTTCAAAACAAAAGCCTAATTCAGAATGGTTAGAATTTGTTGTTACCAGTAAGGCAAAATCAAAAATTAAAGATTCACTCAAAGAAGAAAAACGAAAAATTGCTGATGACGGAAAAGGAATTCTCAAACGTAAACTTGATCATATAGATGCAGAGATGAGTCAGGAGAATATGGATGAATTGACTAAGTTTTATAAACTAAATTCTTCACTCGAGCTGTTGTACGAAATTGCTATTAAGAAAAATAGCCTGCAAGATTTAAAAGAATTTACTGTGTCTGGAGGAAAACTCATACCTCCTAAAATTGAAAAATCTGAGCCCCTAAAAGAAACAGAAACAGCAAAATCATTTAACCGAAAAGATACCGAGTTAGTGATTTTTGGAGAAACCGCCGATAAGATTATGTACACGCTTGCTAATTGTTGCAAGCCTATTCCCGGAGATGATGTCTTTGGTTTTATTACTACCGGTGAAGGCCTTAAAATTCATCGTACCAACTGCCCTAATGCCACCCGATTATTATCCAATTATGGGCATCGGGTGGTAAAAACAAAATGGGCAAAAAACAAAGAAATATCCTTTTTAACCGGTTTAAAAATTGTTGGCTTAGATGATGTAGGTGTAATTCATAAAATTACTAACCTCATTAGCGGAGAATTAAAAGTTAACATTTCTGCCATGACTATTGAAGCAAAAGAGGGTATATTTGAAGGAAACGTAAAGGTGTTTGTACACGATAAAGACGAATTAGATAATCTTGTTGCCGAATTACTAAGCCTTCCGGGTATCGAGCGTGTGGATCGTTATGATACTGAATAATAATACTCAAACTTATATTTATGCAAGACTTAATTAATCAATTAATTGAAAAAGCCGGAATTACATCCGAACAAGCTACAAAAGCCATTCATGCCATAAAAGATTATGTAAAGGAAAAGTTTCCAATGATGTCTGGAGCAGTAGATAATTTATTTAAAGATGAGGCAGGATTGGCACATAAAGCTGAAGATGCCATTGACAGTATCAAAGACAAATTGGGAGATATGTTTGGTGGGAAGTAGGGAGGATACTATTATCCTCTTAAAACCTCACGGCTAATTACCAATTTCTGAATTTCACTTGTACCTTCTCCGATTGTACACAATTTGCTATCCCGGTAAAATTTCTCAACCGGAAAGTCTTTAGTATATCCATAACCTCCAAAAATCTGAACAGCATCAGTGCTTATCTCAACGGCAATTTCACTGGAATAATATTTTGCTATCGCAGATTCTTTAGTTAACGGCAATTCACGCATTTTCAAATCACATGCCTGATCAATTAATAATTCTGCTGCCTGAATCTTGGTAGCCATATCTGCCAGTTTAAATGCAATACTTTGAAAATTAGCAATTGGTTGATCAAACTGATGGCGTTCTTTAGCATATTGAACTGCTGCTTCGTATGCTCCTTTTGCAATACCTAAACTTAGGGCTGCAATAGAAATACGTCCACCATCCAAAATTTTCATTGCCTGCTTAAACCCTTCTCCCACTACCCCTAAACGCTGACTATCTGAAACAATACAATTATCAAATATCATTTCTGCTGTTTCACTGGCACGCATCCCCAATTTGTTTTCCTTTTTTCCTCCAGAAAAACCCGGTGTACCTCTGTCCACTATAAACGCAGTGGAATTATTCTTTGCACGTGGTTCGCCGGTGCGGCACATTACCACAGCCACATCTCCCGTCTTACCATGTGTTATCCAGCTTTTTGCCCCGTTAATAATCCATTTATCGCCATCCTTAACAGCTGTTGTTTTCATATTTCCCGCATCACTTCCGGTATTAGGTTCGGTAAGTCCCCAGGCTCCAATAAATTCAGCTGTAGCTAATTTGGGCAGGTATTTCATTTTTTGTTCCTCATTTCCAAACATCAAAATATGGCCAGTACATAAGGAATTATGTGCTGCAACTGATAAACCAATTGAACCACATACCTTGGCTATCTCTTGTATAATAGCACTGTATTCGAAATACCCTAACCCTGTGCCTCCATATTTTTCCGGCACCAAAACACCCATCATGCCCAACTTACCCAATTCTTTAAATATATGAACCGGAAACTCTTGACTCTCATCCCATTCCATTAAATGCGGCCTTATATGCTTTACCGCAAATTCTTTTGCTGATTCCGCTACCTGAAGTGTTAGATCGCTGGTCTTAAAATCCATTTTTTTAATTTTGGGGCAAGTTAATAAAAAACCCAGCAATGATCACTCCGCTCTTATTTCATCTATCAATTTAAAATAAGGAGCGGCTTTTTCAATAAGATCGGGTTCCAGCCCAATTATTTTTTTCAAATCTTCTTTGTTTTTATAAAGTCCATGTTGATTACGAAAACGCACAATTAATTGTGCATTTGCATATCGTATATATGGATGTTGTTTCAGTTCATTAATATCTGCCGTATTTAAATTTATAAGCCTTAATTTATCGGTCGAATCAATAGTTAACCGAGATTTAATTTTTTGAAAGGCACTATCCGGCAAACCATACGTTTCTCCAACTTGATTAATTGAATAGAACCCACCCAATTTTGTGCGAAAATTTATTATACGAACAGACAATTTTGCGCCTATTCCCGGCAATGATTCCCATGCTGCACTATCTGCTGTATTTATATTTATTCGCTTTTGTAAAAAATGTCCCTTACCACTCCGCACTTCATTTTGCGTATTTAACTCTCCTTTAATTTGAATAAAGGGCAGGAGCCTGATTACCTCTTCTTCGGTTAAGCCGTAAATTTTTTTTAAGTCAGTATTTGATTTAAATCGTCCGCCCTTTTGACGATATTTTTCAATATTTCGAACGATGGATGGCTTTATCCCAAGATTAATCCAACCTGTTTCATCCAATGTATTGGGATCGAAAAAAAATAGTGTAACCTTCTTCGTTTCCTTATTTTCATTCAAATTATAACGTACATGCCTATTCGAAGTGGTGTCTTCAAGCCATGCAAGATCATTTATAGAAAGCTCAGGCGGGTTATCCTGATTAAAAAATAATGGAGCAAGATGCGCTATGATTATTAAAACCAACAAGGCAAGAATACCGATTCGCTCTCCTTTTGAAAAATGAAGAAAATGATTATCGTGACGCATTCCCATCTGTGTAAATTACACTTCATAGAAGGGAGCAACAATTCCCTAAGCGGGGAAAAAGAGTGTTAATCCATCATAAGCTAAAAAACGATTCGTCGGAAGTTCTTTACTCACTGCTTGATGCTGCCCTAATTGATGACTGATATGGGTGAAATAAGCCGTTTTAGCACCCAGTAAGTCAGCCATGTGAATAGCCTCTTCCAAGTTAAAATGAGAAATATGTTTTTGATGTCTTAGCGCATTTAACACCAGCACCTCTGAATCCTTCGCTTTAGCCATTTCATCAGGGTCTATTCTATTGGCATCAGTAATATAGGTAAACCTACCAAACCGGAATCCTAATACCGGCATGCGTAAATGCCAAACCAAAATAGGCACAACCGGAATATCCCCCACCATAAAAGGTTGGTCTGAAATAGTAATCAGATTTACATCGGGCACACCGGGATATTTGTTTTTTTCAAAAATATAAGAGAACTCACGATGCAATGCTTGCTGAGTGATTGGAGTAGCAAATACCTTCATCTCTTGTTGCTGAAAATAGCAAAAAGCCTTTACGTCATCTAATCCGGCAATATGATCTTTATGATGATGAGTAACTAATACACCATCCAGTTTTTTAACTCCTGCACGCAGCATTTGAGACCTAAAATCAGGGGTGGTATCAACCACCAGAGTAGTGGTTTCACTTTCTATTAAGACACTACTCCGAAAGCGCTTATCTTTTGCATCTTCAGATTTACACACCTCACAATCACACGCAATCATAGGAACTCCGCTGCTGGTACCGGTGCCTAAAAAAGTAACTTTAAGCGGGGGACAGTTCATCCGTTTGTTTATTTACCTCTTCATCCTGACGTTGTAACTCTTCATACAATTTTTGACTCTCGTGGGTAAGTGAATCAAATTCAATATCAAGCTGAGGCAGTAAATCTATCAAGGTATTAATACGACCTTCAAGTTGAAAAAATTTATTTAAAACAACCACTTTCTTTTCACGAAGAATACAAAAACCACTTTGGAAATTACCACGTTCATATCTGATAATATAGCCGGATTCTTCAATTATCTTTTCAATCTTATCTAATACCGACTGTGTAATTTTCATAATTATTACTCCTTTATTACTGCAACTTTATTTTAATTTCTACATATTCCGAAAAAACATTCTCCACACCCTGTGTACACTTTACTTATTTGACATCCGGATAATAGGAATAATCATTTCTTCCAAACTAATTCCACCATGCTGAAAGGTATTGCGGTAATAATTTACATAGTGATTGTAATTATTAGGATAACACAAATACAAATCATTTTTGGCAAAAATAAAGCTTGAGTTTACTGTTGGCACAGGTAATCCTGCATCTCTCGGGTCACGAAATGCCAGTACGTCCTTTGCATCATAGTTAAGATTACGCCCATGCTTATAACGCAAATTAGCAGTTGTTTGTTTATCCCCAATAACCTTAGAAGGAACTTTTACCCTTGTACTACCATGATCTGTTGCTACAATCAATGTAATTTTTTTATCAGCAATCTTTTTCAACGCCTGATGCAAAGGACTGTGTTCAAACCAACTCTGTGTAATACTTCGGTAACTTATTTCATCGCCTGCCAATTCTTTTAGAACTTCCATTTCGGTTCGGGCATGGCTAAGCATATCAACAAAATTATACACAATAACATTTAAATCATTTTGTAAAAGATTATGCATGTTATCTACCAACTTCTGTCCATCATTATTATTAGTTATCTTTGTAAACGAAAACTTAATCTCCTGCTTTCCCGCATGTTTTAATTGTTCACGTAAAAAGACTTCCTCAAATAAATTCTTACCTCCATCTTCATCATCATTTTTCCATTCTTCAGGAAATTGTTTTTCAATTTCAATTGGCATTAGTCCCGCAAAAATTGAATTTCGTGCATATTGTGTAGCTGTGGGTAAAATGGAATAAAAAGTATCTTCTTCATGAATACGAAAACCCGATGCAAAAATGGGCTGGATTGCTTTCCATTGATCCAAACGAAGGTTATCAATCAAGACAAAAAACAACGGTGTTCCTTTCTCAAGATGGGGTAAGACTTTATATTTCATCAACACATTACTCATTATCGGGCCATCTGTACTCTTTGGTGAAACCCAGGATGCATAGTTTTTGGATACATACTTAAAAAACTCAGTGTTGGCTTCCTGCTTTTGAGTTTCCAATACATCTTGCATTTCAGGACTATCGCTCTTTTCCATTTCCAATTCCCAATACACCAACTTCTTGTAAATATCCATCCAACCATTGTAATCTGGATTACTATTTACCGCTGAAAAGAGTGATTGAAATTCCTGTTGATACGCCTGGGTGGTTTTTTCAGCAACAAGTCTTTTGTTGTCAATCAACTTTTTCAAACTCAGCCAAACCTGATTGGGATTTACCGGTTTTATCAGGTAATCACTAATCTGGCTGCCAATAGCTTCATTCATAATATTCTCGGCTTCGTTTTTGGTAATCAATACTACAGGAACGTTACCACGAACTCCTTTTATTTCCTGAAGTGTTTGCAGCCCTGTAATACCCGGCATGGATTCGTCAAGCAATACTACATCTACAAAATTATCCTTTACAAATTCTACCGCATCATACCCGTTGGTACGGGTCTCTACAGCATATCCTTTGTTTTCAAGAAACATAATCTGTGAGGTGAGGCTGTCTATTTCATCATCCACCCATAGAATTTTAGGTACATTCATAGCGTATAAACTTTTTCAATTACTAAGATTAATGCCTTTCAGGTAAATTTACGTGATGGATGCCAAGCAAATTCAATTTTTTCTCATTACGTAACATAGCTTTGCTCCTTTTGTAAAACCTTTAACATAAAAGGCAATTATGGGCTTTCATAAAATCATCAACGACCCTGTTTACGGATTTATTACCATAGACCATTCTCTTATCAACGATATTATTTCGCATCCGTTCTATCAACGTTTACGGAGAATTCATCAAATGGCTATGGCACATCTTGTTTATCCCGGAGCCGTGCATACTCGTTTACATCATTCATTGGGCGCCTACCATCTTATGCGATGTGCTTTACATGAATTAACAGAAAAGGGAATTGACATTACACCTGAAGAACAACTGGGTGCAAAGATTGCTATCCTACTTCATGATATTGGCCATGGACCCTTTTCACATGCATTGGAGCACGTTATGGCTGAAGGAATGAATCATGAAGATATTTCTCTTGCTTTAATGAAAGAGTTAAATATTCAATTCAATAACCAACTTCAAACGGCTATTGATATCTTTCAAAATAAATATCACAAAAAATTCCTTCATCAATTAGTAAGTGGACAATTAGATGTTGACCGAATGGATTATTTAACCCGTGATAGTTTTTTCACCGGAGTTAGTGAAGGGGTGATAGGTTATGATCGAATTTTAAAAATGCTTACAGTGCATAACGGCGAATTAATGATAGAGGAGAAGGGAATTTATTCTATTGAAAAGTTTATTGTAGCTCGAAGGCTGATGTACTGGCAGGTATATTTACACAAAACAGTAGTGAGTGCAGAACAAATGCTTCAACGCATAGTAAAAAGAGCCAGGTTTTTAGGCGCAGATTGTGATGAGCCGCTTTTTAGTTTTATCCATAACAGTGAAAGAAGCTTGGAGAAATTTTGTAATATGGACGATACCGATGTGCTTATGGCAATAAAAAAGTGGCGCTATCATAAGGATAAACCGTTGAGTATCCTTTGCGAAGGACTAATAAATCGTAAATTATTAAAAGTTAGATACTTTGCTGAGCCTGTAAATGCAGCGTTTGTAGCTGAAAGAAAATCTATTATACAATCACAATTTGGTTTGAGTGATGAGGAAGTTTCCTGGCTCGTTTTTACAGGAGAGGCCACCAGCCGAACTTATGATTTTGAAGAAGAACAGATTAACATCCTCTTTAAAGATGGAACAGTAAAAGACATATCGGCGGTGGACAATGCCCTGATTAATGAAAACCTTAGTGGCAAGATTAAAAAATATTACATTTGTTTGCTAAATTGATTGAAATTTAGCAGAAGTTTTCATATTTATGGAGTTTACAGCAGGTCAAATAGCAGCCCTAATACAAGGCAAAATTGAAGGAGATGCCGCTATTTCTGTGTCTTCATTTGGGAAAATTGAAGAGGCCGTTAATGGGCAATTGGCGTTTTTGGCCAATCCTAAATACGAAGATTATCTCTACTCTACCAATGCATCCATTGTGCTTCTTAATGATTCTCTTGAATTAAAACACCAAGTTAAAGCCACCCTAATAAGAGTAAAAGACCCTTACAGCGCGTTTGCTACTTTATTAGACCAATATGAAAAGCTTCAAACCCAACAATTATTGGGTATTGAACAACCCTCTTTTGTTCATGAATCAGTAAAAATGGGCGACCAGGTGTATATTGGCGCCTTTACTTATATAGACCAAAACACAACCATAGGAAATAACGTAAAAATATTTCCTAACTGTTATATAGGCCCTAACGTAGGAATTGGAAATAATAGCATAATACTTCCAGGGGTAAAGATTTATAATAACTGCAAGGTGGGTAGGGATGTAAAAATCCATGCCGGTGTTGTAATAGGTAGTGATGGATTCGGTTTCGCACCTCAAACAAACGGTACTTTTATTAAAGTTCCACAAATTGGCAATGTGGTAATTGAAGACAATGTAGAAATTGGAGCAAATGCCACTATTGACCGTGCCACTATGGGTTCTACGCTCATAAAATCAGGCGCAAAAATTGATAATTTGGTACAAATTGCCCACAATGTTGAAATTGGAAGCAATACAGTAATCGCTGCTCAGGCAGGCGTAAGCGGAAGCACAAAAATTGGAAATAATGTTATGATTGGCGGCCAGGCAGGCATTGTAGGCCATATCCAAATTGCTGACGGGAGTAAAATAAATGCACAAAGTGGAGTTAGCAAATCCATCAGGCTACCCAATACAGCGGTAACCGGTTCACCCGCCTTTGAATATGCAAGCGCATTAAGAAGTCAGGCAGTAAACCGAAATCTTCCCGAAATGGAGAAACGCCTTTCAGAATTGGAGCAAATTATTAAATCTCTCCGTTTAAATGCCGACTAGGCTACCGCTTAAATCTTGTAATACAATACTTTTCCTATTTTTGTTTTATGACAGACCGAAAGCAGGGAAACCCTATCTCATTTCAGCACACACTTAAAAATGAAATTACTATTTCGGGAGCCGGTATCCATACCGGACAATCGGTAAAAATGGTTTTAAAACCCGCACCGGCAAATCATGGTATAGTTTTTCAGCGTATTGACTTGAAAGAGAAAACACGCATTAAGGCAGATGTAGATAATGTAATTGATACCACACGAAGTACTACAATTGGCCTCAATGGAGCACGCATTAGTACCATCGAACACCTTATGGCAGCATTGGTTGGTACAGGAGTTGACAATGTAATAATTGAAATTAACGGAGAAGAAGTGCCTATTTTAGATGGTAGTGCACAACCCTTTGTTGATGCTATCAATAAAGCAGGAATTGAAAAACAGGATAATGAAAAGATTTACTATCCCATTTCTGAAAACATTGTTTTTATTGATGAAGACAAAAAAGTTGAAATGGTAGCCATGCCCTTCGATGGATACCGGATTAACACACTTATTGATTTCAACTCTCCTATATTAGGCACACAGCATGCCGACTTAAAAAAGGTAACCGATTTTCCTCAAAAGGTTGCGTCTAGCCGCACGTTTTGCTTTTTTCATGAATTGGAACAATTAATAGAACATAATCTCATTAAAGGTGGAGATATCAATAATGCCATCGTAGTAGTTGATAAACCGGTTACAAAAGATCAGGTAGAAAGAATTTCAAAAATATTTCATAAAACAGATGTTCATGTTAGTGAAGCCGGCATTTTAAATAATTTGGAATTAAGATATCCTAATGAACCGGCACGACATAAATTATTAGATGTTGTTGGCGATCTTGGTTTAGTAGGTTTCCCTTTTAAAGGGCATATTATAGCCAATCGCCCCGGACATTCATCAAATGTAAAGTTTGCAAGAAAAATAAAAGAGCATATCAAAAAGGTTAAAGCCACAATGAATGTTCCTGTGTACGATCCAAACCAGGTCCCTGTATTAGATGTACATGATATTGAGCGTACGCTTCCTCATCGGTATCCCTTTTTATTGGTTGATAAGGTAATGGAATTAACAGATAAGCATGTAATAGCCATTAAGAACGTAACCTATAATGAACCTTTTTTTACCGGGCATTTCCCTGGAAATGCTGTAATGCCCGGCGTTCTACAAATTGAAGCCCTTGCACAAGCAGGAGGATTACTGGCTATACCACGTAATTCTGAAGACCAGTATGATACTTATTTTTTAAAAATTGAAGGATGTAAATTCAAGCAAAAAGTAGTTCCTGGAGATACCCTAATTTTAAAAATGGAATTACTACATCCTATTCGAAGAGGTATTTGTGAAATGAAAGGAACTATTTATATTGGAGATAAACTGGCAGCCGAAGCAATATTGGTAGCCCAAATTGTAAAAAAACCAAAGCATCAACAATGATCAGTCCTCTTGCCCACATAGATTCTGCTGCCAAAATCGGAAAAAATGTTCGCATAGACCCTTTTGCAGTAATCCATGGCGAAGTCATTATTGGCGATGGCAGCCACATTATGTCTAATGCGGTAATTATGGAAGGCTCCCATATTGGCTTGGCTTGTACCATTTTTCCCGGAGCTGTTATTGGTGGAATTCCGCAAGACCTGAAATTTATGGGCGAAAAGACAACGGTTGAAATTGGCGATAACACTACCATAAGAGAATGTGTAACCGTAAACCGAGGAACTCAGGATAAATGGAAAACAGCAGTTGGAAAGAATTGTTTGATAATGGCCTATGCACACATCGCCCACGATTGTATTTTGGGTGATAACGTAATCATTGCTAATAGTGTTCAACTTGCCGGACATGTAGAAATCGGAGATTATGCCATCATCGGCGGAATGGCTGCCGCTCCTCAGTTTACACGTATTGGTGCGCACACTTATATTGGCGGACAATCATCCATTGTAAAAGATGTTCCCCCCTTTATTAAGGCGGCTCGCTCTCCTTTAAGTTATGCCGGCGTTAACTCTGTTGGCCTTCAACGGCGTGGCTACACTTCTGACACCATTAACGAAATCCTGGAGATATACAGACACATTTATAATAAAGGTTTGAACATTACACAGGCATTAGAATATATTTCTGAGAACTTTAAAGACACTCCCGAAAAAAAAGCCATTTTGCAATTCATCCAGGATAGTAAAAAAGGTATTATCAAGGTTCACAGCAAAGATTTCAAAGATGAAGATTAGTTTGCAAAATGTAGGCAAACGTTACAATCGTGAATGGGTCTTCAAAGATTTTTCATTTGAGTTTTCACCCCATCATTCTTATGCTATTACAGGCCCTAACGGGTCGGGCAAATCAACATTGCTTCAGGTATTAGCGAGTGCTATGCACCACAGCCGGGGAACCATAACTTATACCCATGAGGACACCGGAGAAAATATTGAGAACCCCTACCCCTTCATCTCAATATCAGCACCCTACCTTGAACTCATTGAGGAAATGACAGCAATAGAATTTTTTAAGTTTCACTTTTCTTTTAAGCAAAGAATAAAAGAAATAGATGAGATATTAAATGAAATTAATTTATCTCATGCAATGAATAAACAAATCCGCTTCTTTAGTAGTGGAATGAAACAAAGATTAAAATTAGCACAGGCATTTTTTTGCAATACCCCGGTATTATTATTAGATGAGCCGTTAACGAATCTCGATAGTGAAGGTGTCGCTTTATATCATCAACTCATTAATCAATATGCAAATGACAGGCTTTTAATTATCAGCAGTAATGATAAAAATGAATATCTTTTTTGTGATGAGATAATTTCCATTCTGGATTTTAAAAAATAGCGAGAAAACTATCAGCGCCTGCTGGCAATAAGTAAATTCAGGTCAGTATATTTCAAATCAAACCTTTCACTTAAATAGAAATTAGTTAGGCTTCCTTTAAATAAATAAATACCACTACGAATATTTATCTTATACCATAACGTATTTTCAATTCCTCCATCTTCTGCTGTTTCAAGTAATAATGGCATCAGCACATTACTAATGGCCTGAGATGCTGTACGTGCAAATCCGCTTGGAATATTAGGAACGCAGTAATGTATCACATCATACTTTCTAAAAACAGGTGTTTTATGAGAAGTTACCATACTGGTTTCAAAACACCCCCCCTGATCAATACTTACATCAACAATAACACTACCGGGACGCATATCCGAAACCATTTCTTCGGTAACCACCATTGGTGTTCTTCCTCCACCCGGGCTTAACGCACCTACTGCAACATCACAAGTTTTTAATTGCTTTGCTAATATACGCGGCTCAATAACGGAGGTCCATAAACGCTGCCCGATATTATTTTGCAACCGCTTTAAGCGATAAATACTATTATCAAAAATTTTGATACTTGCTCCCATAGCTAAAGCCGATCGGGCAGCATACTCTCCTACAATTCCAGCCCCAATAATTACCACCTTCGTTGGCGGAATTCCACTGATACCACCCACCAAAACACCCTTACCATTATTAGCGCTGCTTAAATATTGACTGGCTATTAACATCACTGCGCTACCGGCAATCTCACTCATACTACGCACAATGGGATTATGGCCGCTATCATCTTTTAAATTTTCAAAACTCAAAGCAGTAATTCTTTTTTCCATCATCCCTTCTAACACCTCTCTTTTCATTACTGCCACGTTGATAGGGGAAATAATATACTGCCCATGTTTTAATAATTCACAATCTTCTTCGCTCACCGGACCGCTCTTAACAATTATATCACAATCAAAAACCTTTTCAGGCGCGAAAACAATTCTTGCTCCTGCCTCACTAAAATCTTTATCGCTATAATTCGCTCCCAAACCAGCCTGGCTTTCCATGGTAACCGAATGGCCACTGGCTACTAAAACCCCCACAGCTTCAGGAGTTAAAGCAATTCGATTTTCATTAAATGATTTTTCTTTGGGAATTCCAATTTGCAACTCCTTCCCTCTAGGTTTAATATCCAATGTTTCTTCAAGTGTGTGATATTGGATAGAATGAGCTAAAATGTTTCTCGGAGCTGCCATATTCTAACAAGTAAACATCATTTTGCAAAAATTAGAAATACAATTTAAGCATTTATCCTGATTTTTCTACTATCATTTGAAACAACTTCCAAATAACAATGCAAGGCATTATTAAAAAAATGAGGCAATTTCTCAGGCCACTCAACAAAACACAGATTTCCTGATGTTAAACAATCTTCCACCCCTGCTTCTTGCGCCTCCATTTCAGATGATAACCGAAAAAGATCAAGATGGTAAATAGTGTTATGAGTACCACTGTACTCATTGATAATTGAAAAGGTTGGGCTGGATATGGGTTCCTTCACACCCAATTGCCTGCACACAGAGGATATAAAAGTGGTTTTCCCTGCACCCATTTCCCCATGTATAGCTATTACGCTATACCCTTTAATCGCTTTTATAAACCAGGTAGCCGCTCCGTTAAGCTCTGCTAATGAAAAAATCATTTCCATACTCAAATATAATACGCTTTAACACCTCATCTACTAACTTAAACCAGCTATTGCATAATTTTGTAAAATGGAGAAAGTAGATTGGAAAGTAGGCGGGATGACTTGTACCAATTGTGCACTAACTATTTCAAAATATTTGCAGCACGAAGGGATGGAATCGGTAAAGGTAAATCCGATTGACGGCGCAGTTAGTTTTACTAACCCCGATAAAAATTTAGATAAGTTAAAAGCAGGTATTCATAACTTGGGATACTCCGTTGTATCACCTGACCACGCCGGCCATCATCATGAAAGAGAAGGCAGATTTTTAGGTACAAATAAAAAGCGATTTTTCTTTTGTTTACCATTTACATTGGTATTAATGATGCACATGTTGCATCCGTGGATTCATCTCCCCTGGCTGATGAACCCTTGGGTACAAATGGTATTATGCCTTCCTGTATTTATTGTGGGTATGGATTTCTTTGGTCGTAGCGGATGGAAAAGTATTCTTAACGGAACCCCAAATATGAATGTACTTATTGCATTAGGTGCATTAGCAGCTTTTGCATATAGCACAGCAGGTGCTATCATGAACTGGGGTGAAAACTTCCTATTCTTTGAAACTGCTGCAGAAATAATCACTATTGTTTTCTTTGGTAATTACATTGAAGAAATCTCTATCCAATCTACACAACGTGCCATTAAATCATTGGCCAAATCCCAAAAGGTAATGGCCAATATGATTGCCTTTGATGATGCACATCGCGAACAAATTATGCCTGTTGAAAACACACAGTTAAGGACGGGCGACTTAGTGCTTATCAAAAACGGAGAAACCGTACCTATGGATGCAAAAATTCTATGGGGTGAATGTCAGGTAAATGAAGCCATTATCACCGGAGAAAGCATTCCGGTTTATAAAACAAAAAAAGATGTACTAATTGGAGGAAGTATTTTAGAAAGTGGATTAGTTAAAGCACAGGTAACTGAAGTAGGTGATAAAACTGTACTGTCTGGTATTTTAAAAATGGTGCAGGATGCGCAAGGAGAAAAGCCTCCGGTACAGAAAATGGCCGACCGAATCAGCGAAGTTTTCGTTCCTTCGGTAATTGGTATTGCTATAATTACATTATTAGCAAATTATTTTATTGGAGGTGTTACATTTGGCGATTCCTTTATTAGATCAATTGCTGTTTTGGTAATCGCTTGTCCTTGTGCTATGGGTTTAGCCACTCCTGCTGCCATTGCTGTAGGTTTGGGAAGAGGAGCAAAAACGGGTATCCTTTACCGCAACGCCTCTATTCTTGAATCCTTCAAGGATATTAAACAGGTTGTGTTTGATAAAACCGGCACACTTACCACCGGTAATTTTAAAATCAGTAAATTCTACACCACCTTACCTGAAGAAGAATTTAAGCTAATTATGTTTTCTCTTGAAAAATATTCAAATCATCCAATTGGAAAATCTATAGTTAGGGAGTGGCCGCAAAAGCAGCCTGTTCAGTGGAAATCAATTGGAGAAACAAGAGGATTGGGAATTGCGGCAACAGACAAAGATGGAAACTCATACAATGCAGGCTCTGATGCTTTAATTAAAGAAACAGATGCTGCTCCCGGACATCATGTGTATTTATTAAAAAACCAAAAAGTAGTAGGGTGGCTCGATCTACAGGATGAAGTTAGACCCGAAGCAGAACAGGTTATTAAATGGATGAAGTTAAAAGGTATTAAAACATTTTTATTATCCGGCGACCACCAGGACCGGGCAGAAAAAATAGGTAGCCTATTAGGCATTGAACAAATTGAAGGGAATCAAACTCCAACCCACAAATTAGAGAGAATAGAAGCACTTACAAAATCTGCTCCCACAGCAATGATTGGCGATGGAATTAATGATGCCCCGGCTCTGGCAAAAGCAACAATTGGAATCTCCCTTAGCGATGCATCTCAAATAGCTATGCAAAGCGCAGATGTAATTTTAGTGGGTAACGGAATGCAACATTTACCCACAGCATTGGGGCTGGGTAAACACACCTTTGAAACCATAAAGCAAAATCTTTTTTGGGCATTCTTCTATAATATTTTTGCAATTCCCATTGCAGCATTTGGACTGCTAACTCCAGCTTTTGCTGCGCTGGCTATGGGATTTAGCGATGTGGTACTCATTTTCAACTCAGCAAGATTGTTTATAAAAAAGGTTCTATAATTTCAGGGATATCCAAAAATGCAAAAGCAACCGATTAACATATTAACCCAATACTGGGGGTATCCTGCTTTTCGACCTATGCAGGAAGATATCATCCGCTCTATATTAAACGGTAACGACACCCTTGCTTTATTACCAACCGGAGGGGGAAAATCTATTTGTTTTCAAGTTCCGGCTCTATTACAAGAAAAGTTATGTATTGTAATAAGCCCGCTTATTGCATTAATGAAAGATCAGGTAGAGGCGTTACAGCGAAGAGGAATTAAGGCTGCAGCTATTTTTTCAGGTATGAGTTATCGTGAGATACAGCAGGTTTTAGATGTTGCGTTAGAAAATAAATTGAGTTTTATTTATTTGTCACCTGAACGAATTCACAGTCGGCAATTCCAACAATTTCTTAATCATGTACGCCCCGGTTTACTTGCAGTAGATGAAGCGCACTGCATATCGCAATGGGGATATGATTTCAGACCTGCTTATTTGCAAATAAAGCAAATGCGCGAATGGTTACCCGGAGTTCCGGTATTAGCACTAACGGCAAGCGCTACACTAAAAGTACAAGAAGATATTTGCACCCGCTTAGGGTTTGAAAGGAAGAATATCTTTCTTCAATCATTCTACAGGCCCAATCTAATATATGAGGTACACCATCCGGAAGCAAAACCATCACATTTGGTAGATATACTAAAAAATGAAAAAGGATGTGGAATTGTTTACTGCCGTAGCCGAAAACAAACCAAACAAATATCTGACCTGCTAACCCTCCACCACATTTCTGCTGATTACTATCATGCAGGCCTCTCCACATCAGTGCGCAATCGCAAACAGGAAGATTGGTTGCATGGTAAAACCCGTATAATGGTTTGCACAAATGCATTTGGCATGGGCATTGACAAAGCAGATGTAAGAATTGTAATTCATGCCGATATGCCAGACTGTCTTGAAAATTATTATCAGGAAGCCGGCAGAGCCGGACGGGATGGTAAACCTGCATTAGCCATTTTATTTACCACACCCAATGAGTGGGAATTAATGGAAAGAGAGGTTGCCACCCGATTCCCCAATAATGAAAAATTAGAAAAAGTGTACCTCGCACTAATGGATTATTTCCAAATTCCGGTAGGGCATGGAGAGGGGGAATGTCATAATATAGACATCAACATCTTTACTCAAAATTTTCATTTTTTGCTATTAGAAGCTTTTTATGCAATCAAAGCACTTGCACAATGCGGCATTCTTTATTTTAATGAAAACTTCAATAAACCTTCAATGGTTTCTTTTACAGCTAACAGAAATGACCTTTTAGAATTTGAAAAAACACACCCTTCTCTTACTGAAACAATAAAAAGTTTATTGAGGAGCTATGAAGGTATATTTGATGCTCCTGTGGCAATTAAAGAAAATTCACTCGCATATACATTACGTATCTCTGAAGTTGAACTCACAGAAAATTTGCGAAACTTACATCGGGCAGGTATTATTCATTTTAATCCCAAAAGTGATATGCCTCAAATTGTACTTCAGCAAAACCGGATGTTCAAAGACCACCTCTATTTTAATATAGATAATCTTACTGCCTTACGCGACACCTATATTACCAGACTTAAAGCTATTAAAGAATATGTACAAGATTCAACTACCTGCCGAAGCAAAATGATATCATTTTATTTTGGTGCAGATAACGAAGAAGATTGTGGCAAATGCGATAATTGTAAAAATAAAAACAAAGAAGGGTTAAGTAATTCAGCCTTTTTAACGTTAACCGAAAAAGTTCTACGAAGCTTGTCAAAAAATCAACCAACAGCCTATTCGCAACTTGAAAAAATTACTTCTTCAGAAAACCTGAAAAGCATCCTCATCTACTTACAATCAGAGCAGAAAATAAAAACCGATGTTCAGGGAAATTTATATAAAATATAACACAAAGGGACAAAAAAAAGGGACCAAGATAGAAATCTAGTCCCGCTTTAAAATCCAATATCCTATGAAAAACCGAGTCAAAGATAAGAGGGAAAATGATTCCACCAAAAACTTTAATAGATTTTTTTCTACAAGTAACTTTATAAATTACTATAAGGACGCGTCACATACTGATAATCAATTTATTACACATAGAATAATGTGAAAAAAAATTAAAAATTGTACTTTTCATCTAATAACTTCCTTTCTATCTGCTCCTCCTTGGCGCTTTTCCACCTATTCCTAACACTCCAAGCATGGCCCTAACCACTATATTACCTGCAGTACGCATCATTGATTTTACAATAGTATTATCCAGAAGTGTTGGCGCAGGTTTAGCATCTCTTGTAGGTGTTGGTTTGTTAGCATCATTAGCTTGAGCAACTCCGGCTGCTGCCAACTTTGCCGTTAATATCTCATAAGCGCTTTCAGGATCAATATCTTGATTATATTTTTTTGCCAATGTGGATTCTGAAACGATTAGTTTCAGCTCCATATCCGTTAAAATATCCATTCTACTTGCCGGGGTTCCCAACATTACATGTGCAAGAGGAGTGGGAATCCCTTTTTCGTTTAACAAACTAATCATCGCCTCGCCGATACCTATTTGAGTAATTAAATCCTCGGTTTTATAAAAAGGGGTGGTTGGGTAGTTTTCTGCTGTTTTCTGAATTACTTTTCTATCCATTGCGGTAAAAGCTCTCAGTGCATGTTGAACTTTTAAGCCCAACTGACCCAACACGGAGGCTGGCACATCCATTGGGTTTTGTGTACAGAAGAAAATACCTACTCCTTTTGACCGAATTAATTTAATCACAGTTTCAATTTGCCTTAATAAATCAGAAGTAGCCTCTTGAAAAATGAGGTGTGCCTCATCAATAAACATTACTAGTTTAGGTTTATCCAAATCACCCTCTTCTGGCAAAGTAGCATATAATTCAGCCAGTAACTGCAACATAAATGTTGAAAACAGTTTTGGTTTATCTTGAATATCCATCACACGCAAAATGCTAATCATACCTCTTCCATCGGGAGAAATCCGCATCAAATCATTTACCTCAAAGCTCTTTTCACCAAAAAATAAATCGGCCCCTTGTTGTTGCAATTCAATTACCTTACGTAATATAGTACCTGTAGATGCGGTGGAAATTTTACCATATTCCTTTTCAACTAACGCCTTGCCTTCATTTCCTATATACTGAAGCACTTTTACAAAATCCTTTAAATCAAGCAAGGGATACTGGTTATCATCACAAAACTTAAACAACAAGGCAACCAACCCGCCTTGTGTATCATTGAGGCCTAAAATTTTAGACATAAGCACAGGGCCAAATTCACTAACGGTAGCGCGCATACGCACACCTTCTTTCCCCGATAATGACAGCATCTCCACGGGAAAGGCACCCGGTTTCCAAGTCAAATTCATCTTTGCATACCTTTCCTTTATCTTATCATTCAGTACACCTTCTGCGGCTAATCCGCTCAAATCACCTTTGATATCCATTAGCATCACCGGAACACTTTCATTACTCAGCAATTCACTAATCAATTGAAGTGTTTTTGTTTTACCGGTACCAGTTGCTCCGGCTATAAGGCCATGACGATTCATTGTTCGGAGAGGGAGGAAGATTTTTGCTTCAGGAATTACTTCTCCATCTAACATCCCTGCTCCCAATTGAACACAATCTCCTTTAAACGTATATCCCGCTTGAATACTTTGAATAAAATCTTCCTTTCTCATATATATATACATTTTAAAAGGGAAAGTTACGCTGATATTTTTATTGAAACCAAACCACTAAAGAAATTATCTTACAAACGCTTTAAACTTCAGCCTGCTTGAACTGAAGTTAAAACAACAAGAACGGTTACTTGGGAAATATGGATCTAAACAGCATCCAAAAAAATTAATAAATAGCTTTTATTGACACAACTAAAATTCCTTTTAATCATGAAATTAATGGAGGCCGGCTCCACCGTTAAATTGACAATTTACTATACAATTGAATTTGCTCTTCGTATATTTTAAGTACAAGCCTTACTCACAAGTAAGAGGTCTCTCTTTAATGAAGGTTAGATTTATCTTTGGAATTAGCATCGTACGCAACAAATTCCTTACACGTTTGAATATCATTTGAATCAAGAGGACTTAAGCGATAGCCTATCTCTTCTAATATAGCAATACTATCATGATGAAGTTTAGTGCCATGGGTAGATATGAAAAGCGAAGGCATTTTTCTCTTTAATAACAACTTTAAATCATTCAAAACAGCTACTTCTGCACCCTCTATATCCATTTTTATGATATCGGGATCTGCAATATTTTGTTCAGAAACAAATTCTGACAGTTTAATAACTTTTACAGTTATTTCACCAAAATCATCTAGTTTTCCTGCCACGGAGGAGCTGGTTTTCTTAAATTTAAAAAAACCATTATTGTCAGAAACTGCAACAGGAAATACAATAGAATTATTGATCTTATTAAGACTCATGTGCCGTTTGTATATGTCCACAGTTTCCTGAAGTGGTTCGAAAGCGAAAATTTTTCCTGTTGGTGATGCTGAATTATATAAAAGGGAATAATACCCGGCATGACATCCGAGGTCCCAAAAAGTATTCGTATTTTGAGCGAACTTAATGAATACTTGAGTTTGCTTAGACTCGTATATTCCAAGCAGAATGCTAACGTTGTGCGACCCCTTAATCCACTTTTTATTTTTCAAAGGACCACGTTGTATAGGGATAATTGATTTTGATGGAATTAAATCAAAAGGAATCCGTAATAGTTTCCCAAATAATGATTTTCTTCTTAAAATCTTAACTCTCCGAAAGTTTATCATAAATGATTTTTAAAGTTCCCAACTAAAGCCATGAGTGTTTATTCTACTCAGACAATCACGAATTCCAAATTTAACACTCAAAAGTAACCTTAATAAACATATTATTAGCTAATAAATAGATATAAAATGATTAGAAAAGAAAGAAAATAAAATCCTTCATGGCCACTTTTTAGGCACTTTCTGTACCACCTACGTTAACCCAATAAATTTTTTGGTTATCAATTACTAAATGAAGGATTCGTTTTTCAGCCTAAAAAATATCTTCCAATATTAATAACCCCTATATGTCAAACCCTAAAATAGGTTGACTAAAAATTAAACACTTTTAGCAACAAGCACAACTGAAAAGTACAATTTGTATGAGAATGTGGTGGCTGAAAGAATCAACCAAACGCTCAAGTACGAATATGGATTGCTCAGAACCGTTCCGTCTCTTGAAATTACCAACAAAATGTTGGAGCAAGCCGTGGATATTTATAACAATGAACGGCGGCATCGTTTGTTGAAAATGCAAACTCCGAGCTTTGCTCATAGTTATCAGTTACATACCTATTTGTTTTATAAAAAAACAATCAAAGCAGCACAAAGCAGGAATGTTGATAAGTTTAATAAAATCCCTTACGTTTTTTTTAAGACTTACCTATGTTGTAGTAAGTTTGTAAACAACTGCTTTTAATAATAAAAAATGGTCAATCTGTTTCAGGGTAAGACAGGTAACGAGTAAGCCAACACTTACTGCCGATCCAAAAAGATGCAAAAGAGCTTGCTCTTGCCTACGCATCCAAGCCCACCCACCACCCTAACACAATACGAATGGATTTCAGGAGAAAAACGGGCAGGCAACGGTATTAAATTTTAACTTTGACAACTGGAAAATTGAAGTAACAAATGACGACCAAAACAGAAACAAAACAGTTTCAGTATGAAATACAAGGATATCAGGAGGACTGTGTTACAAACATTACCAACCTTTTTGAAAGCCTACGCCAAAAAGTGAATTTTGGTGAGGTGCTGACGGCTCACCACAAAAAGAACAAATATAATTTTCCAGTCCAAGACACCAAAAACATAGATATAATGATGGAAACGGGAACGGGTAAAACCTTCACGTTTATAAAAACCATTTTTGAACTGAGCAAAAATTTCGGCTACAAAAAATTCATCATTCTTATTCCAACGGTTCCGATTCGTGAGGGGACAAAAACAAACTTAGAGGACACAAAAGATTACTTCAAAAGCTTTTACGCCAACGAGAGAGAAAAAGAAATTGAAACCTTTGTTTACGAAGGTGGAAATATTTCTGCAGTTAAACAGTTTATTGGCACCTCGCATTTGTCCGTGTTAGTAATGACACCAAGTTCATTTAATAGCAAGGACAACATTCTAAACCGACCATTAGAACGAGATATGAATGCACCTGAATTGTATGCAACTATTCAGGAACCGCCTAAATCATATTTGGAATGTTTGAAACGCCTGAATCCGATTGTGATAATGGACGAACCTCACCGTTTTGAGGGTAACGCTTTTAAAACCTATTTTGAAGGTTTTGAAAATTACTTTTTGCGTTTTGGTGCTACTTTCCCAAAAAAGAAAGACAGTCTGCCTTTATCCAATGTGGCATATGTATTAGACAGTATTTCTTCATTCCGTCAAAGTTTGGTAAAGAAAATTGTGGTCTATACGCAAGATGTGGTTGAAAACACAGACACACTTATTGGAATAGAAAAAGTTGGTTCTAAAAATATTGCTCACGTAAGCACTTTAACCAATGGAATTATTGCCAGGCGAGAATTAGGAGTTGGTGCAGTTTTTAACGGAAAAAACATAAAGAAAATAAACAAAGACACGATTGTTTTAACGGACGACACGATTGAAAAGGTTGATTATTCTTTGTCGGACGAATCATTGCAGGCAATGATTAAAGAAACCATCAAAATTCATTTTGAAAAAGAAAAAGGTTTGTTTGAGCAAGGCATAAAAGCTTTGACCTTGTTTTTTATGGAGAGTGATACCCGTTTGTTTCGTGGAAGCAATCCAAAAATCAAAACAATTTTTGAAGAAGAATACAAAAAGCAATACACCGAAGTTGTAAGCAAACTTGACCAATCAAGCGACTATTATATATTCTTGCAGAACGATTTTGATAGCGACAATACGCTGCAAGTTCACAAAGGCTATTTTTCAGGCGACAAAGGAAACGCAGACGAAAAAGTAAAAACAGGAGTTGACGAAATCCTGAAAGACAAAAAGAAATTGCTTTCGTTTGAAAGTCCTACCCGTTTCATTTTCTCCATTTGGGCATTGCAGGAAGGTTGGGACAATCCGAATGTTTTCACAATCTGTAAACTTTCCAATCAAGGAAGCGAAATTTCAAAATTGCAACAGATTGGTAGAGGTTTACGCATCTGCGTAAATCACAACTTAAAGCGTAACACGCTTAAAAATCTCAATGACGACCAAGAAGCATTTTGGAAAATCAATAACCTTGATGTAGTCGTTTCAAGCAAAGAACACGGTTTTGTTGAGGCAATTCAAAATGAAATTTTAAGCAACTCATTCCTGATTTCAGAAACATTTACAGAACAAGAACTCATAAAAATACTCAAAGAAAAATCGGGTTTTGATGATGATACGGTGGTTAATTTGGTGGATGATGTGTTGAAAGACAAGAAAATGATTGTTCGTAAGGCAATTGTTGACGGACAAAAGATTTACGAAAAATCGCCTGAATTTTCAGTTATTCTAAAAGAACAAAATTTGCCCGAAGAACAGATAAAAGCAATTGAAAGCTTGTTTGCAACCGACACAAACACTTACGTTCAAAAAGCTGAGACGAAAAAAGAGAAAAAGAAAGTTTTCATAAAGGCAACGCATTTGCAAGAGTTTCAAAACCTTTGGAACGCTATCAATAAAAATGCTTTTTATGTTTTAGAAACTTTGACCGCAGAACAGGAAAGTCAACTGATACAAAACATTAAAACTCAAATAGAAGCGGTAAACATTGAAGAAATTCTATTGCAAACCATACGTGCAGAATTGAACGTGAACAAAATTGGCGAGCAACACGCCATTACAGAAAAGCTGACCGACACCGTTTCATACAAAAGTAAAGTTGATTATTTGGAATTGGTTCGCACTTTGTCCAACAACACCAAAACCCCTATTTCATTTGTGGTAAAGGTTTTCAATGCTTTGAGTGATGATTTCAAAACCAAAATGCTCTGCAATAATCCTGAACAAGCACAAAGAGAAATTTGCGAAATAATCAACAAGAATTTAATTGCAATGCTCAAAGCAAATATTAAGTATGACGGTATTTCGGCAGGCTCAATATCGGGAATAGGCTTGCCCAATGTGTTCAAGACCGAGTCTTCGGTAGGCTCAGACTACGGAAAAACATACTTAGACACCGGGAGCGTAGGCAAATTTCAAAAAGACATTGCAGACGATTTCAGTTTAAAAACCAAATGGGTATTTGAAGAAGTGATTGAATATGACAG
>CAZBBO010000014.1:49021-73166 GCA_964490345.1 uncultured Ferruginibacter sp. | reverse complement strand
GGTATCTGCCCCTTAAAGCACCTTGATGAGGTATTGTTTTGTGTTCTTAAAATTTTGAACTTTGCACCGGGGTGGGAAACGCAGTTTCCCCTTTTTTGAAATATCCCCCATAAAGGACCAAGCCGAGGTATTGTTCCCTGTTTACATAATTCCGAAATTTATAGAGGGTGGGAACGC
Organism: uncultured Ferruginibacter sp.; assembly: GCA_964490345.1. Classification (GTDB taxonomy): domain Bacteria; phylum Bacteroidota; class Bacteroidia; order Chitinophagales; family Chitinophagaceae; genus Ferruginibacter. The sequence continues at coordinate 72,989 of CAZBBO010000014.1, read as the reverse complement.
CAGTTCCCCATCTATCAGGGGTAGTATCTACAAAGTACCGTGATGAGGTATTGTTCCCCATTTTAAAAATTGCGAACTTTGAATCGGGGACGCGGGTAGCGTCCCCGGGCAGTTATAATATCACACAAATCATCCGTAATGTATTAGCCTCTTCGGCGTAGTTGGTTAATGCAAAAATTGAATAACTACAGATGTCTATTTACCGTGCGTGAGGGATAGCAGTGGAAAGCCCGTAGCGAAGTATGAGTGAGGACTTGCAACGAATAGCCCGACCCACCGAAGCGGTGGGACACGCCCCATGGTTTCTTAACTGATTTTTGGCAAAAATTGCCTCTTTTTTTTGAGCTTTTGGTCTTCAATTGAATTTTATTAACAAAAATTTTACTGAAAATCAAATGATTACAAAGGTGCGATAAAAAATTCTTTGCAGAATTCTGCTTTTTTGAACATGAATTGATTTACCTTTGCGCTCCGTTTAATTCGGCGCCGGTGGGATAGCATCGGTGATTATTCAATCAACTGCAATAGCAGGAAAAGAAAATTTATGAGCAAATTACATTTTACAACTAAGCATGCGAACGAGGCTACCGTTATACGCCAATGGTTTATTGTTGACGGTGCTAATCAAACCGTGGGTCGTATGTGTGCAAAAATTGCTGCTGTTTTACGCGGCAAAAACAAAGCCTACTACACGCCACATGTTGACTGTGGTGACTACGTAATTGTTATTAATGCCGATAAGGTAAAATTCACCGGTAATAAAATGGAAGAGAAAGAGTATCTGACTTTTAGTGGTTATCCCGGAGGATTAAAAGGAGAAACAGCAGCGAAGTTGTTGGCTCGTCGCCCCGAAGTGGTGGTTGAAAAAGCCGTGAAAGGGATGTTACCTAAAAATCGTCTTGGCCGCAAAATGTATAAGAAACTTTTTGTGTATGCCGGTACAGAACATCCACATACTGCCCAAAAGCCGGTTGAACTTTCATTTAATATTAAATAAAACAGATACGCTAACAGGTAGGCATAAACGCTTATCGAAAGCCTAAACAACAATACATGGAAAAGCAAAAAAATGCAATTGGGCGCAGAAAAGAAGCGGTTACACGTGTTTTCATTTCTAAAGGCTCAGGAAATATTACCATTAATGGAAAGGATTATAAGTCCTACTTTCCCTTGGTATATTTACAAAATCAGGTAGAGGCCCCTTTGAAGTCTATCGAATCAACGGATAAGTATGATATCGTAATCAATGCCACAGGTGGTGGTGTTAAAGGACAGGCAGAGGCCACTCGGTTGGGTATTTCACGAGCTTTATTGGAAATGAATGCTGAGTACCGCCCTGCATTAAAAGCAGCCGGATTGCTTAAGCGTGATGCCCGCTCGGTAGAACGTAAAAAGCCGGGTAAGAAGAAAGCACGTCGCAGCTATCAGTTCTCTAAACGTTAATGGAAAGCAATAAACCAGCATATTGGGTTATTTAATTTGTATTAATAATACTGCTACCGGTAAAGCACAAACGAATCCGGAGCTTAATTAAAAATAAAAAATGGAAAATAATACTTCCTTACAACAACAACTTCTTGAAGCAGGAGTGCATTTTGGTCACCTAAAGAAGAAATGGAATCCCAAAATGTTACCCTATATTTTTGCAGAAAAGAAGGGTATTCATATTATTGATCTCAACAAAACGGTTGAGGGTATGCAGGAAACTGCTGCCGCATTAAAGGCTATTGCCCGTAGCGGAAAAAAAATCATGTTTGTTGCCACCAAAAAACAAGCGAAAGAAATTGTTCAGGAAGCTGCAAAGCGTGTGAATATGCCTTTTGTTACCGAGCGTTGGCTGGGAGGGATGCTTACCAATTTTAATACTGTACGTAAAAGCGTTAAAAAGATGCAAAGCATTGAAAAAATGCTGGGCGATGGTAGCGCAGAAAACCTTACTAAGAAAGAACGCCTCACCCTTACCCGTGATAAAGAAAAAATGGAAAAGGTATTGGGTGGTATAAGTCAAATTAGCCGTGTTCCTGCTGCTATTTTTATGGTAGATATTGGCCATGAACATATTGCCCTTGCTGAGGCTCGCCGATTAAACATCACTACTTTTGGAATGGTGGATACAAATTGCGATCCTAATAAAATTGATTTTGTTATTCCTGCCAATGACGATGCTACTAAGTCTATTGCCATTGTAGTTAATTATGTGGCTGCTGCTATTGCAGAAGGATTACAGGAGCGTCAGGCAGATAAAGAAGAAATGGATCATGGTGATGCAGAAGATACACCTGAAACACGTGCAGCACGCTTTGAGTCATCTGTTGATGGTGGTGGCGAAGAACGTGGAAGACGCCCCGGTGGCGGTGGTCGCTCGGGTGGCGGACCTAAGCGCCGCGTAGCAAACACTGGACAGGGAGGGCGTAAACCGGCAGGTGGAAGATAATATCACCAGCAGGTAAATTATTTTTTAACACTCAAAATTTATTCAATGAGTACTATAACTATTACAGCATCCGATATAAATAAATTACGTCAGGCAACAGGAGCAGGAATGCTTGACTGTCGTAAAGCGCTTACAGAAAGCAATGGTGATTTTGAAGCAGCTATTGATTGGTTGCGTAAACATGGTCAAAAAGTTGCAGCTAAACGTAGTGATCGTGAGGCAAAAGAAGGAGTGGTGTTGGCAAAAACAACCGCTGATAATAAAACAGGTTTTGTTATTTGTGTAAGCTGCGAAACGGATTTCGTAAGTAAGAATGTAGATTTTGTTTCCTTTGTTCAAAGTATTGCAGACGCAGCCGTTGCCAATAATGTTAAGTCTGTGGAGGAACTAAACAATGTTACTATAGAAGGTGCAAAAGTTGCAGATATTGTTAATGATAAACTTGCTGCAATTGGTGAAAAGATTGGAATCTCACGCTTTGAAAGAATAGAAGCTCCTTTCGTTGCCTCTTATATTCATGGAGCTAACAGAATAGGCGTGTTAGTTGGCATGAGCAAAGAAAATATAGAAGCAGGAAAAGATGTAGCTATGCAAATTGCAGCTATGAATCCATTGGCAGTGGACGAATCTTCTGTTCCTGCAGAAACAGTAGCACGTGAAAAGGAAATTGCTATCGAACAAATTAAGGCTGAAGGAAAACCCGCAGAGATGGCTGAGAAAATTGCTTTGGGTAAAGTGAATAAATTCTTTAAAGAAAATACACTGATGGCACAGCCTTTCGTGAAAGATAATAGCAAATCAGTAGCTGACTATTTAAAAAGTTTAGATGCTGAATTAAAAGTAACAGCATTTAAACGTGTTGCAATCGGATAATATTATTGTAAAAAATGAAAATGAAAGGCTTCCATAACGGAGGCCTTTCTTATTGCGGTTACATCACTGAAATGGCCGGTTTCTTCACTGCATATTTGTATCTTTGCACACTAATTCTGGTAACATGAAGGTTTTACTTTTTTATATTAAATACCGACTCATTATTGGTGTTGTGTGTTTAATTGCTGCGGTTTTAATAAACATTCAAACAGGCTTTTGGCCGGCCTTTATATTGTATTTAATTAGTGCTATTTCCATTATTGGGTATTTTTTATTGGGACCCATGCGCCTTATTCAATCAGCAATGGAAGAAGGAAATCTTGAGGAAGCTAAACGAATTGTAGAAGGGATTAAGTTTCCCGGATTATTGATTAAACCGGTGCGCTCAGTGTACTATACCATTAAAGGCAATTTAGCTATGATGGATAAAGATTTGGAAACAGCAGAGAAGCACATGAAGAAAAGTATTTCATTGGGTGGAGGCCAGCTAACCAAACAAGCAGAAGGCCCTAATAAATTGCAATTGGGTATGATTGCTATGCAAAAAGGAAATATGAAAGAAGCAGAGTCTTATGTGAGGCAGGCTATAAGAGCAGGATTGCCGGATAAAGAAAATAATGCAGCAGCCTACTTGCAGTTGTGCTCAATAATGATGAATAAACGTGAGTTTAGAGCAGCTAAAGACTATTTTAGAAAGGCGAAAAGTTTTAAAGCTACCACGCCTGAAATTGTTCAACAGATTAAAGAGATTGAAAAATATATTCCCAGACTTCCCGGTTAAACTTCTCTTTGTTCACTTAAACACTCCAACAAGGGGTGTTTTTTATTTTTTACCCGGTTATAAACTTAAATTTGGTGTATGCTAAATATTCAGGAAAAGCTTCTTCAAAATTTTAAAAAGGTATATAATAATCTTAATGAAAAGCAAAAGGAAGCGGTAGATGCTATTGATGGTCCAGTTATGGTGATAGCAGGCCCGGGTACCGGAAAAACCCAAATACTTGGAGCAAGAGTGGGAAAGATCCTGTTAGAAACAGATGTACAACCCAACAATATCTTGTGTCTTACCTATACAGATGCCGGTGTGGTGGCAATGCGTAAAAGATTAACTCAATTTATTGGTGCTGAGGCACACAATGTGAAAATTTTTACTTTTCATGCCTTCTGTAATGAGGTTATTCAAGAAAATCTCTCTCTGTTTGAAAAGAATAAACTAGATGTAATATCGGAGATCGAAAAGATTAAACTGATTAGAGAATTGATCGACGAATTTCCTAAAGGCCACACGCTGAAAAGATACAGAGAAGATGAATATTATGAATTTAAAAGATTAAAAGATCTTTTTTCAACAATGAAAAAAGAGGGATTGTCGGCACAACAAATTAGCGATGCGATTGACAGATACCTGAAGGATTTACCCAATAGAAAAGAGTTTATTTATCAGAGAAATGGAAAGGATTTTAAGAAGGGCGATGTTAAGGTAAAGGATGTTGCCAAAGAAGTTGAGGCAATGGAAAAGGTAAGAGCTGCCGCAAATGAGTTCGATAACTATCAGGAGAAGATGTCAGCAATGGGCAGGTATGATTATGAGGATATGATTAACTGGGTAATCGAAGCTTTTGAAACGCACCCCGACTTACTGTTATCGTACCAGGAAAAGCTTCAGTATATTTTAGTAGATGAATACCAGGATACCAGCGGTACGCAAAATAAAATTGTGGAACTGCTTATCAATTATTGGGATGTACCCAATGTTTTTGTTGTAGGGGATGATGACCAAAGTATCTTTCGCTTTCAAGGCGCAAGTGTAGAGAATATGCTTGCCTTTGTAAAAAAATACCACAGTTCTCTTAAAACAATTGTACTTACAACAAACTACAGAAGCACTCAGCCAATTTTAGATTGTGCAAAAGTATTGATTGAAAATAATCGCAACCGGTTAATTAATGATATCCCGAGATTATCAAAAGACCTTGTTGTTGGAATAGATGCTTATAAGGAGCTAACAGCGTATCCTGTGGTAAGGGAATATGATAACCCTCATGAAGAAATGATGCATATTACGCTGGAAGTTAAAAGACTTTTGGATTCGGGTGTAGCTCCGGGAAATATAGCCGTGTTGTACAGGAAAAATGAATTTGGCCGGCAACTTGCAGGATATCTCGCCAATAAAAATATTCCTTTTTATTTGAAGAATAGCCCGGATTTGCTCACCCATACCCTGATTAAAAAAGTACTGCTGATTTTAAAATATTTGAATGAAGAAACCATTCAACCGTTTAGTGGCGATAGGTATCTTTTTGAAATGATGCATCTTGATTTCTATAATATACCGCCGATTGAGATTGCTAAAATTTCTATTGAATCGGCTAATCGTAAAGGACAAATCAAATCAATGCGAATTGTACTTTCTGAGAAAGCGCAGAAAGCAAAGGAAACAATGTTTCCGGTTGATGTGCATCAGTCGTTGCCCGTATTTTATGATATGTTGGAGTCATTAATTGCAAAGGTTGGGAATGTTTCTTTTCAAGAGTTGATACAGGAGGTGCTTTTTAAAGGAGGTGTGATAAAGCATGTGATGAACGGGCCGGATAAAATTGGAGACTTACACTTGCTGACCGGGTTCTTTGATTTTATTAAAGAGGAAACAGCCCGTAACCCATTTATGCAGTTATCTGATTTTATTCAGTTAATAGATTTGATGAAGAAAGAAAGTGTGGGAATTCCATTAACAACAATTTCAGGCGCAGAAAGTTCGGTGAACCTGCTTACTGCACATGGTAGCAAAGGGCTTGAGTTTGAGCATGTTTTCTTTGCCGGGCTTAATAAAGATCAATGGGAGTCGAGTAAAGGAGGCTCCTCTGCATTTAATTTGCCGGATACTATTTTTACAGATACATCGAATGTAGATGAAGAAGAAGAGACACGCAGGTTATTTTATGTGGCTATAACACGTGCGGAAACAAATCTTTATTTGTCGTACGTACGTTATGACAATAAATTAAAGGAAAGAGAACGAACAAAATTATTATCAGAAATTACCACAATGCTGCCGATTCCGGAAGAAAAACCACAAATTCCGGAGGAAGAAAAAAGTGCCTTTATGCTTAATCAGCTTATTCCTTTTGTACCGGAAGTTGCAAAAATGGAAGAAGACTTTGTAAACAGAGCATTGGAGAAGTTTAAGTTAAGTGTAACATCACTCAACAATTATTTAAGATGTCCACTGTCTTTTTATTATAATAATATTCTTCGTATCCCTGCGGCAAAAAGCGATTCCATGTCTTTTGGTTCAGCGGTGCATAACAGCCTTCAAAAACTGTTTTCATATATGCTTGAATCACCGGAAAGAAAATTCCCACCCAAAGAAGTTCTCGTTTCAGAATTTAAATTAGATATGGAAAAACGACGTGAATGTTTCTCTACAGAATCATTCAAAAGGCGGCTGGAATATGGCGATGAAATTTTGAAAAGTTATTATGATAAGTATGTGAACACTTGGGAAAAAATTGTTTCTGTTGAACGAAATATAGCCGTTACGTTTGATAATGTTTTATTAAAAGGAAAATTGGATAAGTTGGAGTTTAACGGCAATAAAGTGAATGTTGTTGATTATAAAACAGGTAAGTACGCGAAGGCTAAGAAAAAGCTTCAGGGCCCCGACAGCAAAGACCCTAACGGAGGCGACTACTGGCGGCAAGCTATCTTTTATAAATTATTGGTAGATAATTCTGAAAAGAATTGGGAGGTAGAAAGTTGTGTATTTGATTTTGTTGAACCCGATGATAGCAATCAATATCATCAAGAACAAATTCCGATTACCCCCGCAGATATGGAGACGCTTAAACAACAAATCAAAACCGTGTGGGAAAAAATTATGGCACATGACTTTTATACCGGGTGTGAAGATAAACATTGTGATACATGCAATTTTGTAAAAGATTATAACTTGGCAACAAATTTATATTTAACACAGGAAGAGGAAGAAACGGATTGATATGAAATTAAAGAAAAATATTTTAAGCAGAAGTTGCCTGTTTGTTTTAATAGCCGGATATATTGTTGTTTCCGGCGTTAGCGGTTGCGGACAAATAGGCTCTATTTCCGGAGGTGCAAAAGATACATTGCCACCGGTACTGCGTGCTGCATCTCCTAAGTTGATGACAACATCGGTTACTACTAATTCATTCACTTTTTCCTTTAATGAGTTTATAGATTTAAAAGATGTAAATACTCAGTTGATTGTATCGCCATTTCAAAAAAAGTTTCCCAAAGTCCGATACAATGGAAAATCAATTTCTGTTGTGCTGCAGGATTCGCTGCTACCCAATACAACGTATAGGTTTGATTTTGGAACTGCAATTCGTGATGTGAATGAAGGTAATATTTTATTCAACCCCGAATTTGTGTTTTCTACCGGCCTCAATATAGATTCGTTTAGTATTAATGGGGTGGTGCGTATTGCCGAAGATAATTCTGTGGATAGTACATTAATAGTGATGTTATATAAAGGAGATGCTGATTCTGCGGTGCTTACACAAATGCCTATGTATATAACGAGGCTAAGTGGCAATGGAGCATTTAGTTTCAAAAATATTCCTTCAGGAAAATTTCTCTTGTATGCACTCAAAGATGGAGATGGCAGCAGAACGTATAATTCACCAACGGAGCTATTTGCATTTTATGATATTCCTGTAATGTCGGCCTCTGATTCTGTTACGGCTTATGCTTTATATGCTTATGCAGAAAGAAAGATAAAGCCGCCTCCAGCTAAAGAAACGCCAGTAGATACCTTTGCCTTTTCTGTTAACCTTAAAAATGATAAGGCTGATTTACTAAAACCACTCACCATTTCTTTTACCAATCCGGTAAAAAACCCAAGCGGCATACGATTTCAATTGTTGGATTCGTTAAATGAAATATTTTTTCCTCAGCCTATATGGAGTAGCACACGGAAGGATGTTGAGCTCATCTGCCAATGGAAACCGGGAATGTATTATCGCCTTGTAATACCGGGTGAGAAAATTTATGATAGCCTGGAAAATGTCATCCAACAAGACACCGTTCACTTTTCTACCAAGCTTACGGATGAGTATGGGCATATGATATTAAGATTTACTAACCTTGACTTTTCAAAGAAACCGCTATTACAGTTTATTCAATCGGGTGAAGTTGTTTTTTCTGATTCGCTTATAAATAATGTATGGGAAAGAGAAATGATTTTACCCGGAGAGTATGAGTTAAGATTATTATTTGATACAAATGAAAATGGTAGTTGGGATCCGGGAAATTATTTAGAAAAGAAACAACCTGAAAGAGCTATTGTATTATTTAAAAAGATAATGGTCAGGGCAGGGTGGACGGATGAACAAGAGATTAAACTTTAAAATGTTTTTTTTGATTTTTGACAGGTAAATTTGCACTATGGTCTTTTCTTCCGCTTTATTAGAAAACGCAGTTAATGAGTTTGCTAAGCTTCCCGGTGTTGGGAAGAAAACAGCTTTGCGGCTTGTGTTGCATTTAATTAAACAAGATAAAGATGTGGTGGTGCGGTTTGGAGAAGCAATAACCGGAATGCGTGAAAAAATTTGCTTTTGTAAAGTGTGTCATAATATATCTGATTCGGAAGTTTGTAAAATCTGCAGCAACCCTTTACGTAAATCTTCATTGGTATGCGTAGTAGAAAACATCAGAGATGTTATTGCTATTGAAGCTACTCAACAATTTAATGGACGGTATCATGTATTGGGTGGAATTATTTCTCCATTAGATGGTATTGGTCCGGATAAGCTGTATATTGATTCATTGATTGTGCGGGTGAAAGAAGAAGAAATAGAGGAAATTGTTTTTGCACTTAATCCAAATATACAAGGCGATACTACCGTTTTTTATATAAGTAAAATGCTTACTGATTTACCGGTTAAGATTACTACCATTGCGCGCGGTATTGCTTTTGGCGGTGAGTTGGAATATACTGATGAGCATACCCTGGCACGAAGTATTGCCAACAGAATTCCGGTTGGGCAGTATGTTATTTCTGAGCATTGATTCCTTCATTTTGATTTGTGCATTCCATTTTCTAACTTTGCATTGTTGCAGTGGCGGATTTTGTTTATTGTTCAACCGCTGCAATGTTTTCGGACTGAACTAATAAATGACACCTCTGCATACGCTTTCAGCAGTTTCCACGTTTATATCTCGCCCGGAACATTGTTCTGTATTTATTCTACATTGAAAAAACATTTAAAATGTCTTCTATTCGTACTGCCTTAGATAAACGAATTCTTATACTGGATGGAGCTATGGGCACAATGATTCAACGCAGGAAATTATCTGAAAGTGATTTTCGTGGTAAGCGATTTGCCGATTGGAAATCTGATGTTAAAGGAAACAATGATTTATTAAATATTACCCAACCGGAGATCATTGCAGCCATCCATCTGGAATATTTAAATGCCGGCGCAGATATTATTGAAACCAATACATTCAGCAGCACCTCTATTGCCCAGGCAGATTATGATATGCAGCAATTAGCACATGAATTAAATGTAGCTGGCGCAAAATGCGCCAGGATGGCTATTGCACAATGGGAAAAGGAAAATCCTGAGGGTGAAAAAAAATATATTGCAGGGGCAATTGGTCCATTGAATAAAACACTATCCATTTCTCCTGATGTAAATAACCCGGGTTTTAGAGCAGTTAATTTTGATGAGGTAGCAGCTGCTTATAGTGAACAAATAAATGGTTTGATAGAGGGTGGCGTAGATTTATTACTGATTGAAACCATTTTTGATACTTTAAATGCAAAGGCTGCTATTTTTGCTTCCAGAAGATATTTTAGAGAGCATCCGGGAACCGAAATTCCAATAATGATTTCAGGTACTATAACGGATGCCAGCGGTAGAACACTGAGCGGACAGACTTTGGAAGCATTTTATACTTCCATTCAACATGCGCACCCATTAAGTGTAGGATTAAATTGTGCTTTGGGTGCATCACAAATGCGTCCGCATATTGAGGAGCTAAGTCGTATTGCCACATGTTATACATCTGCATATCCTAATGCGGGCTTACCTAATGCTTTTGGCGAGTATGATGAACAGCCACATGATACTGCTCATATAATTGAAGAATGGGCACAAAAAGGATTTTTAAATATTGTGGGTGGATGCTGCGGCACCACACCCGATCATATCAGGCATATTGCCGAAGCAGTTAAAAACTTTAGTCCAAGGCAATTACCCCAACTTCAAGAAAACTAACAAAAGAAAAATGTCAGATAAAAATATCATTCATCCTTACCTCCGCCTTAGCGGATTAGAAGCACTTATAGTAAGGCCAGGCTCATTGTTTATTAATATCGGAGAGCGTACAAATGTAACCGGTAGTAAAAAATTTGCCCGTTTAGTTTTGGGAGATCATTATGAAGAAGCATTATCGGTGGCCCGTCAGCAAGTGGAAAATGGGGCTCAAATGCTTGATGTAAATATGGATGATGCATTACTTGATGGAGTGAAAGCAATGACTACCTTTTTAAATCTGCTACAGTCAGAACCGGATGTGGCCAAGATTCCTATCGTAATAGATAGCTCAAAGTTTGAAATAATAGAAGCAGGTTTAAAATGTATTCAAGGGAAATGTGTAGTAAACTCTATTTCGTTAAAGGAAGGAGAAGAAAAGTTTATTAAAGAAGCTACCATCTGCCTTGATTATGGTGCATCTGTTATTGTAATGGCATTTGATGAAAAAGGGCAAGCTGATACATTGGAAAGAAAGGTGGAAATTTGCCACCGCGCTTATAAGATATTAGTAGATAAAGTAGGCTTTAGCCCACAGGATATTATTTTTGACCCCAATATTTTTGCTATCGCTACCGGCATGGAAGAACATAATAATTATGCGGTAGATTATATTGAGTCTATAAAGTTGATTAAACAACGTATGCCACTTGTACACATTAGTGGTGGCGTTAGTAATTTATCTTTTTCATTTAGAGGTAATGAACATGTGCGTGAGGCAATGCATGCTGTATTCTTATATCATGCTATAAAGGCCGGTATGGACATGGGTATTGTTAATGCGGGACAATTGGCTGTTTATGATGAAATTGAACCTGAATTAAAGAAATTGTGCGAGGATGTTGTGCTTAATAAGAATAATGATAATAACGAAGCTACCGACAGATTAATAAAATTTGCTGAACAAGTTAAATCAAAAGGAAAGGAGATTGTAAAAGATGAAACCTGGAGAAAAGAAGCAGTAGAAAAACGACTTGCACATGCTTTGGTAAATGGTATTACAGATTATATAGAAGGAGATACCGAGGAGGCACGTCAGAAATATCCCAGGCCTTTAGATGTTATTGAAGGCCCACTTATGGATGGGATGAATATTGTAGGTGAATTATTTGGTAGTGGGAAAATGTTTTTACCTCAGGTGGTAAAGAGTGCTCGCGTAATGAAAAAAGCAGTTGCAGTATTAACACCATTTATTGAAAAGGAAAAGGAAGAAAAGATTAAACGAGGAGAGTTAACCGAAGGCGGAGCTGCTAAAATATTAATGGCAACAGTTAAAGGAGATGTTCATGATATTGGCAAAAATATAGTGGGAGTTGTATTGGGTTGTAATGGTTATGAAGTAATTGATTTAGGAGTTATGGTACCAGCCGAGAAAATACTTTCTGAGGCTGCCAGATTAAAAGTTGACCTCATTGGTGTAAGCGGACTTGTTACCCCTTCTTTGGATGAGATGGTGCACGTTGCCGCCGAAATGAAACGTAATGGAGTATCCATTCCGCTGCTGATTGGTGGTGCTACAACAAGCCGTACACATACTGCTGTAAAAATTTCACCGGAATATGATAATGGGGTGGTGCATGTACTTGATGCAAGCAGGAGTGTTTCTGTAGTTGGTAGTTTACTTGGTGAACAGAAAAATACTTTTTTGGCAGGTATAAAATCTGAATATGAAAAGGTGCGTGATGATTTTAATCGAAAGCGCTCAGCAAAACCATTAATCAGTTATGAAGAGGCAACAAAAAACGGCATGGTTATAAACTGGGATAATTATAAGACAACCAAGCCAAGTTATTTTGGAACAAAAATCTTTGATGATTTTCCTCTAACAGAATTAGAACGATTTATAGATTGGCAACCTTTTTTCATTGCGTGGGAATTACATGGTAAGTTCCCTCAAATCCTGTCGGATGAAAAAGTAGGAGTGGCGGCTACAAAACTTTTTGAGGATGCACAGAAAATGCTTAGAAAGATGATTGATGAAAAATGGGTGAGCGCACATGGTGTTGCTGGTTTGTGGCCGGCCCAACGGGTGGCTGTAGATTCAGTAGAGATTGATACCGGCAAGAAAAAGATGCGATTGGAATTCTTACGCCAACAACTTAAAAAAACACAAGGTCAACCCAATTTTAGCTTAGCAGATTATATGCCTTATACAAACGAGGCGGAAGGATATATGGGGGCATTTACAGTTACTATCAAAGGGTTGGAAGAGCATATTAAACGGTATCAGGAAAATAATGATGATTATGATAAGATTATTGTGCAAGCGCTTGGCGACAGACTTGCTGAGGCTTTTGCCGAATGTCTTCATCATAAAGTACGAACTGAATTATGGGGTTACGCTAAAGATGAAGGACTTACTAATGAACAGCTTATTAGAGAAGAATATCGAGGAATCCGCCCCGCACCCGGTTATCCGGCATGCCCTGATCATACAGAAAAATTTAAATTGTTTGAAATAATGGGTGGTGAACAAGATACCCACATCCACCTTACTGAATCACTGGCTATGTATTCTCCATCTTCAGTTTGTGGATGGTATTTTGACCAACCGGATAGTAAATATTTTGGTGTGGGTAAAATTAACATAGACCAGGTAAAGGATTATGCTAAACGTAAAGGCATGGAAGAAAGTGAGGCTGCTAAATGGTTGCGTCCCATATTGGACTAACTTGCGCTTGAAAAAAAAATTTTCATGCGAATTATTTCATATAACATTAACGGCATCCGAGCAGCTATTAAGAAAGGTTTTTTAGATTGGCTAAATACAAACCCGGCTGATATTATTTGCTTGCAGGAAGTAAAAGCTCAATTGCAGGATATAGATACTGAAGCTATTTCAAAATGCGGCTATTTTAATTATTGGTTTTGTGCTGAAAAAAAAGGATACAGCGGTGTGGCAATATTGTCTCGTATGAAGCCAGATAAAGTGGTTTATGGAAATGGAAATATGCAAAGTGATGCAGAGGGAAGAGTATTGCGCGCAGACTTTGGAAGGATAACAGTGATAAGTGCTTATTTCCCTTCTGGATCCTCAGGAGAAGAAAGACAGGCATATAAATATATTTGGCTCAACGAGTTTAATGAATACCTGAATAAACTGAGAAGGAGCCGTGCCAAATTAGCGGTGTGTGGAGATTATAATATCGCACACAAAGAAATTGATATTCACAATCCAAAAGGAAATGAAAAGTCAAGTGGATTTTTGCCTGAAGAAAGAGCTTGGTTTGATCATTTTTTACAAGGAGGCTTTACTGATAGTTTCCGATTTTTAAATAAGGAGCCACACCAATATACCTGGTGGTATCAGTTGCGCCCTTCTACGAGGTTAGAAAATAAAGGCTGGCGCATTGATTATATAAACGTAACCAACAACCTACAAAAAAATATTAAAGCAGTGAAAATTTTCCCTGAAGTAAAGCATAGTGATCATTGCCCTGTTTATCTTCAATTAGATGCATAATGAGCCTGATTTATAATGTAACTATTAAAGTAGAGCATAGTATTGTTGATGAATGGCTGTGTTGGATGCAACAGGAGCATATTCCGGAGGTGTTGGCCACAGGCTGCTTTACCCATGCGCGCATCTTGCGATTGCTTGAGGCAGATGAAACAGACGGCCTTACATTTGCCGTGCAATATGAAGTGCCAACCGATGAAAAGTATAATCATTATGTTTCTAACTTTGCCCCTGCCTTAAGAGAAAAATCATTTACAAAATGGGGCAATCGTTTTATTGCATTTAGGTCGGTTTTACAGATTGTGAACTAATTGTGTAAAACAATTACCCCCCTTGTTTTTTAGGTGAAAAAGAATTGTATATTTCAGCAAACCCGCATAAATAAAGGATTCCTTGCTTGTTGTTCATGAAACCCGCTACTGTAGCGAGTTCTATTAGATATTCAACAAATTTTGAGTCATACCGTACCTTTCGATATTTGCCCGAAACTCTTGTTATATGGGCATTTCAGCAAGGTTTTAGCATCATAAAGGAGCTAAAAAAAAATTTGTTGGATTATAAAAGCATTTATATTTGTCTCATTAAAAAAATTCAAACCAAGAAACATGAACAAAGCAGAATTGATTGCAAAAATTGCTGACGATGCAGACATCACCAAAACACAGGCAAACGCCGCTTTAGATTCTTTTATTGAAGCTGTTACAAAAACCTTGAAAAGCGGTAACAAAGTTACCCTAGTTGGTTTCGGAACATTCTCAGTTTCTAAAAGAGCAGCTCGTAATGGTCGTAACCCTCAAACCGGTGCTGTTATTAAAATCAAAGCAAAGAAAGTTGCTAGATTTAAAGCCGGTAAAGAATTATCCGGTAAGTTGTAATTTGTACTAAATCTTTTTAAGGCAAGGCACTTCGGTGTCTTGCTTTTTCTTTCAATTAATTTATTTATATGGGACGCGGAGATATCAAAACCAAAAAAGGAAAAATTTTTGCAGGTAGCCATGGTAAAACAAGACCGGCAAAGACTACAGTAAAAAAGGCAGCCACAAAGAAGGCAACTTCTAAAAAATAACCTTTCTACTTATTTAAATAGTATATAGTAATTGCTTTTTAATTTTACCGCCCTATATACTTTTAAGGAGCTAGCCTTTCGGTTATCCACTCACCGGCTTGTCGCCGATATCTAATTCGGTCGTGCAATCGGCTTTCCCGGCCTTGCCAAAATTCAATACTGTTAGGTACAATTACATATCCTCCCCAAAACTCAGGACGTGGAATTTCTTTTCCCTTATAGGCTGATGACTTTTCAGTAAAATTATTTTCGAGCACCTCACGGGAAGGAATAACCTGACTTTGCGGAGAAGCCCATGCACCAATTTGACTTCCTTCGGGACGAGAATGAAAATATTCATCACTCTCTAAGGCAGGGAGTTTACTAACTATACCGGTTATACGAACCTGGCGCTCTAATATTTTCCAAAAGAATACTAAGGCAACATGAGGATTGCCCTCCAATTCCTTTGCCTTGCGGCTTGTATAATTGGTAAAAAAGAAAAACCCTCTTTCATCTATCCCTTTTAATAATACAATTCTTGCTGATGGTCGCCCGGCAGAATCTACTGTTGCCAGGGTCATTGCATTTACTTCTTCAATATGGCTATTTACCGCCTCATCAAACCACTTCCTAAATTGCTCTATAGGGTTTGGATAAACATTCTTTTCATCCAATGTATTTTGCATATACTCTTTTCTGAGGCCTGCTATTTTTGAATCCATTGTTAATTATTTTCTTTAGTAAAGGTCGGTAATAAAAAAAGCGCTGCAAAACAACGCTGAAAGGGTAAATATTAAAAGGGAAATAAATTAATCTAATTACTGCTCTTATTATCTACCTTTTTCTTTAACTCGTCAAAACTATCCCTAATGTTATAGCCGGGTGCGCGGTATTGGTAAGCGATAAATAACAAACCTAATGCAGCAATAGCGGCTATATAAAAACCAAAAGAAAGAAAACCCATTACATCTGTGCTCTTAAAAAAGAAAATAATCATAATGAGTGCCGCTACTCCCGAAAGAATTAAGGAAATGAGCCACATTGATTTATCCAGAGCAAGATCCTGTTTACCCGCTAATGACAATAAGCCACATCCTAAAAAACAAATGAAAATAACAATTCCCATATCATGCATGCCATTTATACTGGTACCCATACCTAAAAATGAAATACGTACCCATGGTAGGAACATCGCAATTAAACCAATTAGGGAAAAGATAAGCATTAACTTTCGTTGCTTATTCATGGTTTGAAAGTCCATAGTGTTTAATTTATGGTTAAAAAAGAAGAAGTGTACTATTTTTTAAAACAGCCCTTCTCAATCCTTTTCTTTCAAAACAGCAATCTGCCTTTTTAACTTGGTTATTTCATGTTGAAGCAGTTCGTTTTCCTCTTTAAGAATATCAAAGGAACTTTCTAATTCAGCCGTTTTTCTTTTTTCCTGTGCCAGCTCTTTGGTTAGAGCAGGTATTTCATCTAACTGATTGTTTACGTCTTGTAATGCTACATTTTTGCTTTCAAATTGATCACGGATTGTATAATATTCCTTTTCTATCGAAATACTTTCTATCAATTCAGTTTCCATAACTTCCTCACGTATGGCGTATTGTTTAACCTTCTGCTGCTGCTTTTCTATAAAATGTTGCATATACGAAAACTCTTCCAAATTATTTTCGAGTGTGCTTTGCATCTCGCTCATTTTGCGGTTCTTACTTCGTAATACCTCAACCTGCTCATTTCTGATTTCGAGCATTTCATTGAGGTCATTTATCTGAATCTGCAGGTATTCATTATCACTAATAAGCTTTTGTATTTCTTCTTCAGATAGCATAAGCAGCATTTGATTAAATCAAATGTAATCATTTTAATATACAATGCCACGGTAAAACCTAAAAAATGTACAGGGAACTACTTTACAATGGTTCCTACTTTTTCGCCGGTAACAACACGGAGCAGATTGCCGGCCTTGTTCATATCAAAAACGATAATAGGCAAATTGTTTTCCATGCAAAGCGTAAAAGCGGTCATATCCATTATACGAAGATTCTTACTAATACATTCGGAAAAAGAGATGCTTGGATATAATGTAGCGTTAGGATCTTTTTCAGGGTCGGCAGAGTAAATGCCATCTACCCGTGTTCCTTTTAAAATAACATCTGCCTTAATTTCTATGGCGCGTAATGAGCCTGCAGTATCTGTAGTAAAATAGGGATTTCCTGTTCCAGCACCAAAAATTACCACTCTTCCTTTTTCAAGATGGCGGATTGCACGCCTGCGGATATAAGGCTCGGCTATTTGCTCCATTTTAATAGCACTTTGTAGGCGTGTGTAAACACCGGCTTTTTCCAGTCCGCTTTGAAGTGCCATCCCGTTTATTACTGTAGCCAGCATCCCCATATAATCTCCCTGTGCCCGCTCAATTCCAGTTTCTGACTCATCCATACCACGGTAGATATTACCACCACCAATTACTATAGCCACCTGTACACCCATGGTTGTTAGCAATTTTATATCCTGAGCATATTGACTAATTACCTGTGGGTCGAGGCCAAAGGTTTTATCACCCATTAAAGACTCTCCTGATAATTTGAGTAGAACACGTTTGTATTTGGGAAGCATACGAGATTTTGTGCGAAGATATATTTTCGTATGCTGCTATAAAAATATTATATTAATCCTTTTTCAAAAGCAAGGTGCATAGCCTGTGCCCGGCTGTTGATGTGTAATTTTTGGTATATGTTCATTACATGCTTTTTGGCAGTATTAGGGCTAATATTTAGTGCAGCACCAATCTCTTTATATAAATATCCCTTAACCAACAGCGTTAAAATCTCCTGCTCACGTTCGCTTAAATTAAAAAATGTATCCGCTTGCTTTTTCTTATGCATTTGGATCTGATTATCCCTTTGAACCATCTGCAAGATTTTGTGAGCAACTCCGGGAGATATGGGCCCGGCTCCTGTTTCTTCCATGTGTTGTAACATTTCCTCTATATTCTCTGCACTTTCATCTTTTAGTAAAAAGCCAAAAGCTCCTGCACGTATGGCATTAAAGATTCTGTCTTCGTCATCAAATATGGTGAGTACAATAAATTTAATGGAGGGATATAAGGCAGAACCTAACGCAATAGCATTTACACCATCCATCTCAGGCATCTCTAAATCCATAAGCGCAACATCGGGTAAATCTGCAGGAGATAAATGTTTTAATTGATGAAGAAAATCCATTCCGTTTTCAGCAGTTAAGCTAATCTTAAACGATGGGTTAATCCCTAATTTTTTTTGCAGGATATCCCGATTGCTTGCTTTATCATCTATTATTGCAACTTTCATTTTCATTTGTCAAGAATTCAAATGTGCCGAATTTTAGTTTATTAGCCAATAATGCTTATGGATTAGGGAAAGTTACTATTATTTCTACTTTTGTTCCTTCTTCTGCTGATGAATAATATTCAATATTGAAATTAGAATGAGTAGCTCTTCGTTTAATATTATCTAATCCATTGCCTTTCTTTATGGTATTAAGATCGAACCCGCTACCATTATCAGCAATGGAGATTATCCATTTATCGGCTATTATTTTACTTGTTATTTTAATATTTGTTGGTGCTGCGTGTTTAATTGCATTCGTTACAACTTCCTGTATAATGCGCACTAAATTAAGCGCATCCTGGTGAGGTAATTGGTGAGTTGACTGATTGTCATCTGTTAATTGAAATTTGATTTTAGGATAATAGCGAGAAAGGGGTTGTATGAAATTTCTAATCCGTATAATGCACGCATTTGTAGAAAATTTTTCACTTTTAAAAGCCCATATTGTTTCACGTAGTGATAATAGGATATCTCTGGCAGCAAACTTCATGTCCTCAAGGGAATCTCTATTCACCTTTTCCTCATTCCCCTCTTCAAGTGAATTAGCCTTAAATAAAATGGTATGGGCAAAAGCTCCAATATTGTCATGCAAATCATGTGAAATACGCTCCCGCTCATTTTGCAATTTCTTTTCCTGATTCAGGATATTTAACTTTTCACGGAATTTGACAGCATTATAACGGTTAATAATAATTACAAGCAACCCAATAAGTGAAAGGGCGCTAATGATTAAAAACCACCAGGTTTGCCAAAATGGTGGATGAATAATAATTACTAATTCTTTAAGCGGCTTAGCATTTTTATTAAAAATGTGTGATGCGTAAAGTTTAAGTGTATATTTTCCGGGCTGTAAATTATATCGTATGGTTCTTATCCTGTCGTTTTGTATCCAGGCATTGTCAACCCCTTTTAACATATACTGATGAATATATTGACCCGGAGTACTGTTTCCGGATGCTATAAAATCAAAGGCTAATTGATTCTCATTATACTTTAATTCAATTTTAGATAAATTCCAAACGGCGGTGTCAGTTTTTAAATGCTGATTATTTACTGAGATATTTAAAATGAAAATTTTTATATTTTCCGGTGCTTTATTAAGTTGAGAAGGGAAAAAACTACTTACCCCATTAACACCACCAAAAAACATTTCACCATCTTTTGTTTTAACTGCAACATTGGTATTGAATTCATTTTCTTGCAAGCCATCCTCTTTATTTAGTGTAAAAATACTGTTGTCCTTTCCGATTCTAAAAATACCTTTATTAGAACTGCACCATAAATTATTTTGGTGGTCAATTAGCATGGCATAAATACATTCATCAGGCAAACCATTACTTTTGTCAATGTGTTTTAAAACACGTCCTGAAGTGTCAATTTTAAATATCCCCTTATTGCTCCCTACAAAAAATTCCTTTTCATTTGCTTTTACATAACATCTAACAAATCCGGTATTGGGTAAATAAGTTTTTTTAATTACCTGTAAGTTTTCTGAGTTTAAAAAAACAAGACTGTCTCCCTCGTGGAAAATAATGTGATGGTTAATGAAAATTCCACTCATGATATAGGAGTCGGAAACTTTATAACCTTTTATTTCTAATGGAGAAAAATTTATTTTGAAAAGATTACCTTCAGATTGAACAATTACCGAATTTGAGTTTTGAAAAAGGATATTGCTGAAATATCTTGGTATAATCTCTTTTGATTTACCGGAGATTGGGATAGGAGTTACTTGTGAAAAATCACTATTGGTTAAAAAAGCAGTAGAGCGCCCACTTACAAAAAATAAATATTTTTCTCCGCCAATGTTAATGATGATATTTACAAGTATTCCATCTTTAGTGTTCGGAAGGTATTTTAACTCCCTAATCAGATGCTGAGAGGTGTCATACAAGGCTAATCCATTACTTGTTGTTCCGACAAGAACTCGATTGTTCTCTTTTTCAGGAAGTACATACAGGGTATGATTTTTTCCTTCTACATTATTATTGTAATATTTAATTGGAAAATTGTGTTTCATTACCTTCCTTATCCCATCATTAATGGTAGCTATATATAGATTTCCAAAATTATCCACTACCATCTTTGCAATACTGGAATACCCCCCAACCGGCTTGTTTTTAAAATTAACTATTTGGGTTTTTATTTTAAGGTTTGAATCAACGGAAAAGAGAGCACCATCGTGAGATAAATAAGAACTCCCTTCTTTATTAAATATTAAAAGGCTCCTACCTGTATTTTTTAAATTGAGCAATGAATGAATAACGGAAATCTCTCCTGTGTTCAAGTTGAACTTTCTAAAAGAACTATCACCCGATTTTGAAAAAAACACTTCATTTTGAGAAATGGGAGTTAGGTATAAAAGCGCATCTTCATTGAAATAATGCTTAGTAATTACTACTTCTCTTTTTAAATCGTATTGATAAAGGGTGTCTTTAATACAAAACGTTACTTGCCCCTTCCATGGTCTGTTTGCTACTATTAAATTTCCTAAAGGATTTGAAGTATGATATTCCGGTAACTTATTATTGGTATTGTATTTAACCGTTCCTTGGTTGAGGTGAATGCTAATCACTTGTCCGGTTTGCATATATAGCACCACCTTCCCATCCCATTCACCTAAAAATGTAGCCGGTACATCTTGTCGGTTTTTGAATGAAGTGAGCAGTGTAAGTCTGTCTGTGTTGTGATTATATTTTGTTACTCCTAATTCATGACTGAGTAAGATGTCTCCAGTTGAAGTGCGGAAGAAGGTTACAAATTTATCATCCGGGAAATTTTTATCTGTGGGAATATTCTGGAAACTATTACCGTCAAATTTTTGAATCCCGTTTGGAAAACTAATCCAAAAGAAATTATTACCATCCACCTGTATATTGTGGATGGTACTTTGCAGCAAACCATCGTTTACGTTATAACTAAAAACGTTAAGTCGCTCGATGTTCTGAGCATGAGAAGCTGCGCCGCTTAAGGATATAAAAAATAAAGCAAGTAATTTTCTCAGCATTAGGTTCATAATTAACCTTATTCCTCTTTTATAATTTGCTTATAAAATACATTAATAATCGGGATATAACGAATAATCCAAAAAGGCTATTTCTTAGCCTATGTATTTTCTTTTCTTTTGTGCATCAAAGGATACTTTTCTTACCTCCCCCACCAGAAGATAGTCTAATTTAATAATTAAAGCTATGTTTATGAAAAAGACATTACTTCTTTTAGTTGCATTTTGCACTTCACTATTTGCAGGAGCTCAAGTTTGGACAGGCAGCATTAATACAGATTGGAACGAGGCCGGAAATTGGAGTACGAATGCAGTCCCATCCGCATCGGGGGATGTGACTATTCCGGGTAGTTTGGTTAACTATCCTGTTCTTTCATCTGCCATAACCATTAATAGTATTGATATTCAAAATGGCTCTTTGATTGATTTCGGTAGTGGAGGCTCTCTTTTTATAAATACTAACTCCAACAAATATTCATTTTTTAAAGGAGCTACTATTAATGGCTCAGGCGGAAGTATCAATTTGCAAATTAAAGGAAGGGTCAATTATCAGGTTGTTATGGGTGGTTGTACAATAACTGCTGATATGGTGCTAACATTAACAGGGCAAACCGATTTCAAAGAAGGTCATGGCACACCTAATACATTTCAACATAATCTGGAAGTTATTATAAGTAGTTCGGAACCCTATTGGTCGTCTTATGATGCGGCATCTCAATTTTTGGGAAATTATTCAGTTACTCGCACAGTAGGAGGTTTGTTGGATATATTTAATGTTGGGGGTTATGTTGCAGGTGATTTTTCACTTTCTAATTTAATTGGGAATGGCGCAGTAAGAATTGGTTCTTCTAATGAAGCTCAAGCTACACTTATTTCCGGAAGGTTTTTTGTGGATGCTGATTATCATGCATTACCAAATGTATTTGAAATTCAAAGAGTAAAGAATCTTACTCCGGGAGGAAGAGTAATTGGAAAGAATACTTATGGATTCAGTCTTAGCAACGATACCTTGGTTGTGGATACAATCGGGATATTCGGAACGCGAGGGAATAATTACTCTACAATGTACAATAACTATTTTACAGGGGTTACACATCTGGAAGACTCTACCACCTCTAGTAATGGTTATGGAACTTTTATTAGGAATAATAGGTTTGATGGAAATTTTATAGTAAAAAGAAATGGAGCTAGCTCATTTTATGAAGCTGATATAGCTAATTCTGCCAACTATTTTAATGGAGAGTTCTCCTTTATTAAAGATGGAACAGGAGGTACTCAGGTTTCTAAATTATCATCTTCCACTTTTAAAGGCTCAGTTTCTTTTGAATTTAATAATACAGGAGGTGGTGATTTATTTGGTTCAGGGGTAAATATAGATGGTGATTTCTCTTACACTCAAACTTCTACCGGTGATAATTATATTGGAACTGTGAACAAAGCTACCAACATTGGCGGTAAGGTAGATATTTCTATCAATAATTCAAATGGAGGTAGGTTTCACGTTCATCGTTTAATCAATCAAACGTTAGGCGGTTCCATTTCGGCTTCCGGCGTTCATGGTTTCGAGTTTCTAAATGACACCCTGATTGTTAATGATGTGGATATAAAGCAAAGAGCCGGTACCGCGTATGGGCGGTTTTTTAACAATAAACTTACCGGTAATCTTACTATTGAAACTGACGTGAATAATAGTAATTACCCGACAACTATTCGGAGCAGTGAAATTATTGGTAATGCCACCTTTAAACATAATGATATAAGCAATTTTGATGTTGCTGATCTTGCTAATACCTCAGTTTCAATAACAGGAAATGTTAGCATAGTGGGAGCTTCTAAATCATCTGTTTTTACCCTTGGAAACCTTTCTCCGGTTACTATTGGTGGGAATTTAGGCATTAGTATGGCAGATGGTAAGTCATTTGGAGGTTTTTATAGAGGAGGAAGCGTAGGCGGTAATTTTTCTTACACTCAAACTTCTACCGGTTATAATTATTTTGGAGATTTGGGTTATACTACCAACATTAGCGGTAAGGTAGATATTTCTATCAATAATTCAAGTGGAGGTTGGTTTCACGTTTATCGTTTAATCAATCAAACATCAGGCGGTTCCATTTCGGCTTCCGGCGTTCATGGTTTCGAGTTTCTAAATGACACCCTGATTGTTAATGATGTGGATATAAAGCAAAGAGCCGGTACCGCGTATGGGCGGTTTTTTAACAATAAACTTACCGGTAATCTTACTATTGAAACTGACGTGAATAATAGTAATTACCCGACAACTATTCGAAGCAGTGAAATTATTGGTAATGCCACCTTTAAACATAATGATATAAGTAATTTTGATGTTGCTGATCTTGCTAATACTTCTGTTTCAATAACAGGAAATGTTAGTATAGTAGGAGCTTCTAAATCATCTATTTTTAGACTTGGAAACCTTTCTCCGGTTACTATTGGTGGGAATTTAGGCATTAGTATGGCAG
>CAZBBO010000014.1:47416-48921 GCA_964490345.1 uncultured Ferruginibacter sp. | reverse complement strand
AATAATAGTAATTACCCGACAACTATTCGAAGCAGTGAAATTATTGGTAATGCCATTTATAATAATAAACATGCTCATTATTTTGAAGATGCAGATCTCAGTAACACTGGTAATACTTATAATGGAAATGTAACCTATAATAACCTGGGTTCGGGAAGCTTTAATATCAGTGCGGGCAGTACAAATGTATATAATGGAAACGTGACCGTTTTTGGTAATGGCACCCCCAATATCGTAATTAATAATGCTATACTAAGTGCCTTATCCGGAAGTGATTTGGATATGAATGGTAATATTTTTAAGAATGTAACCCTTAACTCTCCTGAGGTAAGATTATTGAGTGATGCTTCTATTTCTCAATTGCTGACATTTCAATCAGGAAAAATTGTTTCCTCCGTTCCAAACGGAAATGAAAAAGTAATATTCTTAAATAACGCCATTCATTCCGGAGCGTCATCATCATCATTTGCAGATGTAACTGTGCAAAAAGATGGAGATGATGTATTCACATTTCCTGTTGGTGCTGATACTATTTATGCTCCTGTTCAATTGTCTCCTGCCCCGGCTGTGGGAAGTTCATTTTCTGTAAGATATTTTATTGGAGACCCTTCTGATGCAGGTATGGATACCGCTCAGCGAGTGGGCCTTCAACGTATTACAGGATCAGAGTATTGGAAAGTTGAGCGATTAGCAGGAATTTCAACACCGGTTTTCACATTTTCATTCCGTGATCCCGGTATTCCAAGAAAATATATCACTAATCCCTATAATCTCTCCATGGCCCGTTGGAATGGTGTTGAATGGGAAAGTAAAGGTTATTCAGATGTTAGCGGAACAAGAAGCGGAACAGTTGCTTCAAATAATATGAATGATTATGGTTTCTATACTTTTGGTACCCTCAATGTTAACGAAAATCCATTTAGTCTTGAAGTATTTACTTTTTATGCAGATGTTGATGGAGATGGATATGGCGACCCTAATAGCTTTGTTGAATCCGGAGAGCCTGATGTGCCGGTAGGATATGTTGTAGATAATACAGATTGTGATGATACAGATAATACGGTTTATCCCGGCGCACCTGAGCTATGCGATGGTAAGGATAATGATTGTAATAATTTAGTGGATGATGGAATTGGTACTACCTGGTATGCAGATGCAGATGGTGATGGTTATGGAGATGCTAATGTTTCTATAGTGGCCTGTACACAGCCTGTTGGTTATGTAAGTAACAATACAGATTGTGATGATGCAGATAATACAGTTTATCCCGGCGCACCTGAGCTATGTGATGGTAAGGATAATGATTGTAATAATATAGTTGATGATGGTGTTGGTAATATAGCTTGGTATGCAGATGCTGATGGTGATGGTTATGGAGATGCTAATGTTTCTGTAATGGCCTGTACACAGCCTGTTGGTTATGTAAGTAACAATACAGATTGTGATGATACAGATAATACAGTTTATCCCGGCGCACCTGAGCTATGTGATGGTAAGGATAATGA
>CAZBBO010000014.1:46933-47316 GCA_964490345.1 uncultured Ferruginibacter sp. | reverse complement strand
TTGTAATAATTTAGTGGATGATGGAATTGGTACAACCTGGTATGCAGATGCAGATGGTGATGGTTACGGAGATGCTAATGTTTCTATAATGGCCTGTACACAGCCTGTTGGTTATGTAAGTAACAGTACAGATTGTGATGATACAGATAATACGGTTTATCCCGGCGCACCTGAGCTTTGTGATGGAAAGGATAATGATTGTAATAATTTAGTAGATGATGGGAATGGCGCTACCTGGTATGCAGATGCCGATGGTGATGGCTATGGAGATGCTAATGTTTCTGTAGTAGCTTGTACGCAACCTGTAGGTTATGTAAGCAACGGTACGGATTGTGATGATGCAGATAATACTGTTTATCCCGGCGCACCTGAGCTATGCGATG
>CAZBBO010000014.1:0-46833 GCA_964490345.1 uncultured Ferruginibacter sp. | reverse complement strand
ATTTAGTAGATGATGGAATTGGTACTACCTGGTATGCAGATGCTGATGGTGATGGCTATGGAGATGCTAATGTTTCTGTAGTAGCTTGTACGCAACCTGTAGGTTATGTAAGCAACGGTACGGATTGTGATGATGCAGATAATACTGTTTATCCCGGCGCACCTGAGCTATGCGATGGTAAGGATAATGATTGTAATAATTTAGTAGATGATGGAATTGGTACTACCTGGTATGCAGATGCTGATGGTGATGGTTATGGAGATGCAAATAATTTTGTAATGGCATGTGTTCAGCCTGTTGGTTATGTAAGCAACGGTACGGATTGTGATGATACAGATAATACTGTTTATCCCGGCGCACCTGAGCTATGCGATGGTAAGGATAATGATTGTAATAATTTAGTAGATGATGGAATTGGTACTACCTGGTATGCAGATGCTGATGGTGATGGTTATGGAGATGCAAATAATTTTGTAATGGCATGTGTTCAGCCTGTAGGTTATGTAAGTAACAGTACGGATTGTGATGATACAGATAATACAGTTTATCCCGGCGCTCCAGAGCTATGCGATGGTAAGGATAATGATTGTAATAATTTAATTGATGATGGTGCAGCCGGAGTTCCCACTATAACAGGATTGGTAAACATGTGTCCTTTTGAAGGGACCAATACTCCTATAGTGTTTGAGGCAAATAGTATCAATGCTAATAGTTATCAATGGACAGTTCCACCTACTGTACAAATAGTATCAGGACAAGGAACGAATCAACTTACAGTAAATATTCTGTCTGGCTTTGCTGCAGGAGCAAATAAACAAATAAGGGTTGTTGCATTTGGATCATGTGGTTCAAGTGAAATGGCAATTCATTATTTGCTTGCACAATTGCCCGGCACTATTGATGTAATAACCGGTGTAACAAGTGTGTGTGGTTTGATAGATACAAATGTGCCTGTTACCTATTCAACCTCATCATCAGTTGCTGCTACAAATTATTATTGGACTGTTCCGGCAGGTGTTAACATTGTAAATGGCCAGGGTTCTACAAGTCTTACTGTAACTTTTGACAATACATTTGCAACAAGTGCAATTAGTGTGTATGCACAAAATGATTGTGGAATAAGCAATGTGCGCAGTATTACCGTGAGCCGTTCCTTACCAGCTACTCCGGGGTTAATTTCAGGGGTAACAAATCCATGTATGTTCATGCCGTCTATTGCACATCCATCAGGAATAACTGCAGTATATCGAGTGCCACTTATAAATGGAAGTTCATTTAGCTGGTCTGTTCCATCCGGAGTAACTATTGAAGACCAATATGACACACAAGATGATAATGTAATTGAGGTGAGTTTTAGTGGTTCTTATGGAGGAGGTGATATTAGCGTAACTGCTGATAACGGATGTGGAATAAGTCCGGCTCGTACACTTACTCTACGTAATTTAAGACCAGGTACGCCAAGTGGTATTGATGTTGATATTGAAAATGAAAATTGTCCAAACAGAGTGGTTGTTTATTCATTAAGTGCTATGCCTTCCAACTCAACCTCAGTAGAGTGGACCGTACCGGCAGGTGCAACTATTGAAAGCGGACAAGGTACAACGTCTATTAGGGTAAGCTATAGTGATATGGGCATATCAGGAAATATTACCGCTACGGCCAATAATGGCTGCAGCAATAGTGGGGTGCGTAGTTTGAAGGTTAAACTACCAAATTGTGACATTGGGGAATTTAAAGCATCTCCTATAGAATTTACTCAGTTATCAGAAAATATTGGTGATATCGTTGTATTCCCCAATCCAAGTACCGGTGTGTTTAATATAGTAACCACAAAAACTAAAATACCGGTTATGGTGGAATATCAATTAACTAATCAACAAGGAAGTGTAATAGCCAATGGCAGATTTATGTCAGACCAGACGTTCACACTCAATAAGTCATTACGTCCCGGAGTTTACTTCTTACGGACGACCCATGGGAACTCCGTTGTTACAAAGCGGTTAGTTAGATTGTAAGGGTTTAAAACTAAATCCTAAAACTACAAAGAGAGTTGTAAGTATTACAGCTCTCTTTTTTTGTTGGGGAAGATAATTAAAGAATAAAACTGTTTCAGCATATAGGAATACGGATGCCATAATAGTTGAGATGTTGAATGATTTCAATTTACAATCGTGTACAATAAGTATTAAAATTTTCAATAACCGGAGGAGACGAAAAAGCTTTTAAAATCGCTTAAAGAAACAGGTCTTTGGTTTTGTTTACAATGAGGCTTGCAAATTGGCTGCTTCTGGTTTAATTCTTTTGTTAAAGAGTTGGAAAGTTGCTTAATGAAAAAGATATTTGCACAAATTTGGAGAAGGGGGTATGTCCCTTTTAATTTTGGTCCCGTAGTTCAATGGATAGAATAGAAGTTTCCTAAACTTTTGATGCAAGTTCGATTCTTGCCGGGACTACTATATTTTAAGAAAGGGCTTCTTGAATGAATTTAACGGGCCGCTTGTTTAACCTATTTAGTTTTCTTTTTATTAAAAGCCAATGGGTTGCTTTGCTGATTTACGCAAGACATTTTTTTTATCCATGGTGTGATACAATATGCGGCACGTGTGCATAAAAACCCCACAGCGGCACCTGAAACTACATCAGAAATCCAATGCCTGTTGTTGAACATTCGGAGCACCCCGGTGGCTGTTGCCGCAAGATATCCTGCAACACCAATCCACGGCGAACGATCATGATATTCAGTTCTTAGCCATTCTGCAGCAGCAAATGCTGTGGCTGTGTGTCCGGAAGGAAACGATTGAGCATTTGATCCATCCGGTCGCCTTTCATTAATGCAGTGCTTTAAACTGTACACAGTTCCCGCCATTAATGTAGTTGATACTCCGTAAATTAAAAGTTCATTCCCAAACGAATTTCTGCCTCGTATGCCTGCTGCATTTAAACCAATTACCGCAACTGCGGGGCTCCACTGCAAATAATCATCTAATGACGAGCTAAAGCTTGCATGATGCTGCTGAATTTCATTTCGGGTGGATATATTTAGCGTTCTTATTGCTCCATCATTAAAAGCGGCCACACCATAAGCTATTCCTGTTAATGGAATAATTAAAGCGGAGGTGTTAAATCCGGGCCCCAATTTATTTCTGTTTAATGGTATGATGTTATCAAGAGATGGAGTGGCAATCATGCTATTGGTGCTGTCTGTAACCCAGTCCAATAAAGGAGCGCCAATTTTGAGGTTTGGGAAAAGCGGAGTTATTCTCTGCGCATGAGCACCCGAAGAAGAAAAAACAGATATTAAACAAAAGGCTAGGCCTTGGAGAGCTTTCATTTAACCAATCTTTGAAGCGGTTAAAATAGTACATTTCCCTAATATAATTGGCAATATTTTTAAAAATTATATTTTCTCGCTTAGCTCAAGCCAACGCATTTCCTTTTCATCTAATTGTAACATTATTTCATTAATTCTCTCAGTGGCTTTTACCATTTCCTCGTATGATAAGGTGGGGATGCGCTTTTCTAATGTTTGTTTTTCTTGTTGAAGATTAGATAATTCAGTTTCAATCTTTTCAAATTCCATCTTTTCTTTAAAAGAAAGTTTTTTTGTAGTGATATGACCTGTTTTATCTTCCCGTTTATTTTTGGTTGTTTCTACTTTCGATTTTTCTTTTTGAAGGGTAAGTAAGAATTCACGGTATTGAGAATAGTTTCCCGGGTAGTCTTTGATAACACCATCTCCCTCAAAAACAAATAAATGATCTACCATTCTATCCATGAAGTAACGATCATGGCTAACAATTAAAACACATCCCGGGAATTCTAATAAAAATTCTTCGAGCACTCGTAATGTTTGCAAATCAAGATCATTGGTAGGCTCGTCTAATACCAAAAAATTAGGATTTCTAAATAAGATAGAGAGCAAATGTAATCTACGCTTTTCCCCTCCACTAAGCTTTGTTAGATATGTAAACTGCTGCTCACCATTAAATCCAAATTTTTCCATAAACTGGCTTGCAGAAATTTTACTGCCATCAGTAAGTGGGAAAAACTCAGCGATGCTCTTTACATATTCAATAGCACGCTTATCTTCTTTATACTGTAGCCCTTCTTGTGAAAAGTGTCCAAATACTACCGTTTCACCATGATTAACCTTTCCATTGTCTGGCAACTCCTGTTGTAAAGCAATACGTAAAAAGGTAGATTTTCCAACACCATTTTTTCCTACTACACCAATTCGTTCGCCCTTTTTAAAAGTGTAATCAAAGCTTTTTAAAATTATCTTTTTACCGAAACTTTTATTCACTTTTTTCATCTCCAGCACCTTACCGCCCAGGCGAGTCATTTTCATCTGCAAACTGATATCATTTACTTCAGTGGTTGCTTTTACCCTGCTTTCTATTTCTATAAATGCATCCTGCCTGCTCTTGCTCTTTGTTGTTCGAGCTTTAGGTTGCTTTCGCATCCATTCCAATTCTTTGCGATAGATATTATTATCCTTTTGTAATTCGCTCTTTTGAACCTCGTACCGAAGGCTCTTTTGTTCTAAGAAGTAATCATAATTACCCTTGTACACATAGGTTTGATGATTGTCAATTTCAATAATTTCATTACATACAGCATCTAAGAAATATCTGTCGTGTGTTACCAATACCAGGGTGACTTTTTTGGCATCTAAATATTCTTCTAACCATTCAATCATTTCTACATCCAAATGATTGGTGGGCTCGTCCATAATTAAAAGACTCTTTCCATCATATAATTTGCACTCTATTAATGTTGCTGCAAGGGCCACACGCTTTTTTTGGCCACCACTAAGATTTTCTATTTTTTCTTCAAGGTGATGAATATTTAATTTCCCCAAAATTTGTTTTAGGTCATTTTCAAATCCCCATGCATCACAATCATCCATTTTTGAAATCAGTTCGGCTAATATTTCTTCCTTTTGATTCTCTTGAGTAATGAATGCTTCGTAAGCCTTTACTACTTCAATAATTGGGTGGTTAAGGTGTAAGAGATAATCTCTAATATTTTGGTGAGCCCCAAAAATAGGCTCTTGAGGTAACATCACGGTATGTACATCCTTATGTATCCAAACGGTTCCTTCATCTGGAGTATCTAAGCCTGCCAGAATTTTTAACAAGGTAGTCTTCCCTGTTCCGTTTCGTGCTACTAAAGCAATTTTATCTCCTTCTTCGATATGGAAGGAAATATCTTTAAAGAGTGTGCGGATGCCAAATGATTTACTTATCCCCTCTACTGAAGCATAATGCATACGCAAATATAGTCTGCACATAATGCATTTGCCATGTTCTTTTATTTTTAGTAATTCTTTTAGAGGAGATTTAATTTGCTTCTATTTTAACAACCGCTTTTTAGTATAGATAATTCATAAATGGAAAATTTGTTCAATATAGATGCAAAAGTACTCTGGGCGGAATGTTGTTAATGGGAAAGGAGCGTAAAGAGGCTAAGCCATATATCTATTCAGGTGTTGAAATTCAATATCCTAAAAGGTTTTTTTATCTTTGCACACCTGTTTAACGGCTTGTAGATAATAAATAAGGCATGCTAACATAGGGTATTGTGGCTACTAAGGCGACGGTTAAAAGGAGGTGAGTTTATATTGGAGAAATTTTACAATACGAAGGAGGGATGAAACAAAAGATATTGATTTGTGTTAATTCATTGGAATTTGGCGGAACGGAGCGTGTGGTTTCTATTCTATTAAATCATTTACAAACAGATTTTGAACTTCATTTGGCGCTCTACTATAATATTCAATCATATCCTATCCCATCTGAAATTAAAATTCTTCAATTAAAGAATAAAGAAACCGGAACTTTTAAATCATTTCTATTTAACGCTATTAGGGATTCAGAAAGACTTTACCAGTATTGTAAGGAAAATGATATACATACTGTAGTTGTCTTTTTGCATCGGTTTTATTTTTTGTCTGCATTAATGAAAATGCGTCAGAATTTTACCGGACGCATTATCATGTGCCATCGTACCCATACTTCAAAATTGATAGAACACAATCCAGCTCCTATAATCTATGTAAAAAAGAGGATAATGCGGTGGTGTTTAAAAAAAGCAGATTTGGTATTAGCAAATTCAAATGCCATTAAAGTGGACTTAGAAAGGAACTTTTTAAAAAATAAAACAGTACAAGTTATTTTTAATCCAATTGAAATTGAACAAATAAGAGAGAAGGCGAAAGAACCAATCCATGTTGAATTTCGTAAAGAGTTATTTAATGTAGTTGTAGTAGCCAGGCTTAGAAAAGAAAAAGATCATCTGGGTATCTTGGAGGCATGCAGATATCTTGAAACGATGCAGATAAAGGTGTGGTTTATAGGAAGTGGTGAATTGGAGCAATTGCTAAAGGAAGAAGCGAGAAACAAAAAAGTGGATCAGATGGTTGAATTTGTTGGAGCGACTTCAAACCCTTTCCCATACATTGCCAACGCAGATTTATTGCTGCTTAATTCCTATGTAGAAGGGCTGCCTAATGTTATTTTAGAAGCAATGGCTTGTAAAAAAGCCGTTGTGTCCACCGATTGCGAGAGTGGTCCAAGAGAAATCTTGATGGAATCTGGTGAAAAGACCACCTTTTGCGAAGGATACGAAATTACCTCGTGTGGTATATTGATTCCGATTAATAATCCTAAGGTTTTGGCAAACGCCCTAATACGTATTAAGTGTGATAATGCGCTCAGGCATAGTATGGAAGAAAAAGCAGCGTTACGGATTAAAGAATTTGATATCTCTATGTTAAAAACCAAGTTCGCAAATGCTTTTTCCGATATAAAATCAATTTGATGTTTATCGGCTTGATTTATTTCTTTTCTTTGCACAAACCAATTGACAGAACCTTTTTTCAATATGTCTAAAACCATTCTAATTACCGGAGGAGCAGGATTTATTGGCTCACATCTAACTCGGCTTTTTGTAAAAAAATATCCCAATTATAAGATAGTGAATTTGGATAAACTAACGTATGCGGGAAATCTAGAAAACCTGCGAGATATCGAAGGTGCTCCTAATTATCAATTTGTAAAAGGTGATATTGCTGATTTGAGTTTTGTTCGATCTATGTTTGAGCAACATCATTTTGATGGTGTATTACATTGTGCTGCAGAAAGTCATGTAGATCGTTCGATTGCTAACCCTTTGGAGTTTGTTCAAACAAATGTGGTAGGAACGGTCTGTCTGTTACAAGCTGCTTTTGAAGCATGGAGCGATAATATGGAAGACAAGATTTTTTATCATATCTCAACAGATGAGGTTTATGGAAGCCTTGGAACAGAGGGGTTTTTTACTGAAAAAACAGCTTACGATCCGCGCAGTCCTTACTCTGCATCCAAAGCTTCAAGCGATCATTTTGTACGTGCGTTTTATCATACATACAAGCTACCTGTAAAATTGTCAAATTGTTCAAATAATTATGGACCGTTTCATTTTCCAGAAAAACTTATTCCCCTTTGTATAATGAATATTATTCATCGCAGGCCTTTACCTATATATGGAAAAGGGGAAAATGTACGGGACTGGTTGTATGTTGAAGATCATGTAAATGCAATAGACCTTATTTTTCATAGAGGAAAATTGGGAGAGACATATAATATTGGAGGACATAATGAATGGAGTAATATTAAATTAGTAAAGGAGTTGTGTCATCAAATGGATTCAAAACTTTCCAGGCAACCCGGTGAAAGTGAACAATTAATTACCTATGTTAAAGATCGTGCCGGACATGATTTGAGATATGCTATTGATTCATCTAAATTAACTCAGGATTTAGGATGGAAGCCGTCTTTACAGTTTGAAGAAGGTTTATCGCGCACAATTGACTGGTATCTTCAAAATCAAACCTGGCTTGAGGATGTAACATCGGGAAGTTATCAAAATTATTATCAACAACAATATCATCGCAGATAATATGAAGGGAATTATTTTGGCCGGAGGATCCGGAACACGGTTATACCCTATCACCATGGGAATAAGCAAACAATTGATGCCTATTTATGATAAGCCGATGATTTATTATCCGATGAGCACACTAATGCTTGCCGGAATAAAAGACATACTTGTTATTACAACACCAGAAGATCAAACACAATTTATGCGGCTTCTTGGTAGCGGTAGTCAGTGGGGGTGTAATATTCAATACGCTGTTCAGGAAAACCCAAATGGACTTGCACAGGCATTTGTAATAGGCGAGAAATTTATTGCTAATGATTCAGTAGCCTTGGTATTGGGAGATAATATTTTTTATGGAAGTGGTTTTAGTAAAACATTGCAGGATGCTGCAAATCCGGATGGTGCTGTAATTTTTGCTTACCCTGTAAGTGATCCAGAGCGCTATGGTGTAGTAGAATTTGATAAACATTTTAATGCACTTTCTATAGAAGAAAAACCAACCATTCCGAAAAGTAATTATGCTGTACCGGGTTTATATTTTTATGATAACTCGGTAGTGGAGGTTGCTAAAAATATTAAACCAAGTGCACGCGGCGAGTATGAAATTACTGATGTGAATTCTTACTATCTGCAGCAAAGTAAATTAAAAGTTGCTGTGCTAAATAGAGGATTTGCATGGCTCGATACGGGTACTTTCGATTCTTTGGGTGATGCATCAGAATATGTAAGAGTTATTGAAAAGCGTCAGGGACTTAAGGTTGGCTGTCCTGAAGAAATAGCTTGGCGAATGGGATTTATTAATAAAGAAGAATTATTGTTACAGGCAGAAAAATTGAAAAAGAGCGGATATGGTGAGTACCTTTTCAAAATTTGTAATGTTTCGTAATTTATCTCTGCGTTAAAGGAAGATATTCAGTAGCCAGTCTTTTGCTGTTACTTATAAGAATAAATTGACTTTGTGCCATAGAATGTTTTGAGATTGTATAATATATTGAATCGTACACCAATAATTATCCTCTTCACATTGCTTGACGAAAATGGAAATATTATCTTGCAGCCGGTAGGATTTTGGCAAGAAACAGGCGCTTATGAAGAAACTCCTTAACATTATTAATCTGTATAAAAGACCCGGCGCAAGAGCTGTAGGTATTTATACTTTTACTAATTTTTTTGGAAAGGCCGCCTCCTTCCTGCTGCTGTTTGTTTTTACCAATCCACTGTACATAACTCCTTCAGAAAATGGTTTGCTTAACCTGATGAGCACATCCATTCTGTTTCTGATGCCCTTTGTGTCTATGGGAACATTACATTCAATCAGTGTTGATTTTTTCAAACTTTCACCCAAAGAATTTCGCAACCATTTTACATCCGGACTGGTAATGCCTGTGATTATTGTGGTGTTGGCGTATTTCCTAATGTACTTGTTAAAAGGTCAATTAAATACTATTTATGGAATTCCCGCATCTTTTGTATGGATTGTTCCAACAATTGTATTATTCAATTATATCAATGAACATCTTTGGAACCTTCTGCGGAATAATAATGAACCGAAACGATTTTTTAAGGTAACCATTACTCAAATAATTCTTGAGTTAGGGCTTTCAGCCTTGCTGGTGGTGGTTTTTGCCTGGCGCTGGCATGGACGTGTTGCAGGAATCCTGGTGGCCTTTGGAATTACCACTTTGTATGCGCTTTATTATTTTAAAAAGAAAGGATACCTCTTCGGAAGTGTAAAATGGTCCTTGCTTAAAAATGAACTGTATTATGCAGGCCCAATTGTACTCATGCAGGGGAGTATTTTTTGCCTGGGGGCAGCAGATAAATTTTTCCTTTCAGGTTATACAAATGATCATAATGCCACATTGGGGATTTATAGCATCGCTGCTATTTTCGCATCAGTAGTAAGTATTATGGGAAAGTCAACACTCTATCACTTCTTCCCCAAAATATTTAGTCAACTTTCTACAAATGATAAAGACCTTCGATTGATAAAAAGGTCGTTTCTTCAGTTTGTTGCTATTATGCTGTTCTTTTTATTAGCATTGATATTCTTGTCGCCGTTGGCCTACCATTTGTTTATTAATGAAAAATATTATTCAGCATTACACCTGATTCCGCTATTATCATTAGGAAGTTTCTTCTGGACAGTGAACTATTTTTTCTATGCTTCTATGTTGTATTATAAGCAAAAAAGAAAAATCCTCATAATCTCTGTTTTTACAATTGTAATTAGCTTGTTGATTAATAATTTTTTTATAAAAACCTGGGAGTCCACAGGAGCCGCTTATGGTGTTTGTTTGAGTTATTTCCTTGTATTATTATTTTCACTTTGGATAAATCGCAACTTTGTAAAAAAAGTTTTCTCAAAACCGGTTAGTCCTTAAAGGGAGTTATGAAAAAGCGACTATTGCATATTATTTTTAATCTCAACCGAGGTGGAGCAGAAACAATGATGGTATCGGTTATTAATGAGTTAAAAGAATATGAACATGTAATTCTTACCCTGTTTTCGGGTAATGATTTTGAAGATGAATTAGAAGACTGTAAGTTGATTTGCATGAATATTAAGCTGCGGCAATTGCTGTTCTTCCCACTCTTGGCAATTCGTATGCGAAAAATTATCAAAGAAGTAAGTCCTGATTTGATACATACTCATTTAATTTGGCCAACAATTATTGCTCGTATTGCAAGGCCTCGGTGCACCCCCTTAATTACTACTATCCACACCTTTCCAAGTCAGCAGGTAGATTACCAACACTGGTATTTTAGATGGCTAGATAAAATGACCTACCGGTTACGCCCATCTGTAATCATTGCTGTGGCAGAAGGAGCTCTTAAAGAATATTTCACAGTATTGAATTTAAAACCCGGAAAAAACTATTTGTTGTACACCTTTGTTGATATTAATAAGTTTAAGCCAGATAAAAAAAAGCAACACAACAATAATGAATTGAAGCTTGTTTCGGTTGGTGCTCTTAGGTATCAAAAAAATCACAACTTCTTAATTAGGGTATTTGAAAGGCTTAAAAACATGCCTATTTCTTTGGACATATACGGAAAAGGACCTTTGGAAGAGGGATTGAGAAAGGCTATTGAAAAATCTAGAGTTAATATTCGTTTAATGGGTCAGAAAAAGAATATTCGAGATCTGTTACCAGAGTATGATATTTTTATTATGCCCTCTCACTATGAAGGTTTTTCTTTGGCAGTTTTAGAAGCAATGGCAATGAAGGTGCCTTTATTGTTGAGTGATATCCCATCCTTTCATGAACAGTGCGGAGATACAGCGTTATATTTCTCTACAAATGACACAAAACCACTTGCCCATTTGCTGTTAGAAATTGCCAACGATATCTCAAGATTAGACAAACTTAGTGAGAATGCCTATGTTAGAGTGTTGAAATATTTCACCCTTGAACATCATCTTGAAGGGTTGCGGAAAATTTATTCTACTGAGATAAAAAAATGAAATTATTTATATGGTACTAATTCTTTCAGACAATGAATTGATTTTAGATAGGTTTAAAAAACTGGTACATTCCAAAGCGCTTCCTCCCGCTTTGTTTTGCTATTCCTTTAGTTACAACAATAAAACAATGCTGGCAAAATATGAAGGGGCGGATTGGATTAAACCGGTTAAAATTAAAGCCGAAGTAGATGAAATTGTTGAAAAATATGACTTAGTTATTTCTCTGCACTGTAAACAAATTTTCCCTCCTGAACTGATAAAGAGAGTAAGGTGTATAAATGTTCACCCCGGACTTAACCCTTTTAATCGCGGATGGTATCCTCAGGTGTTTTCTATCATAAATAAATTACCTGCCGGAGCAACTATTCATGAGATAGATGAGCAATTGGATCATGGCCCTATTATAGCCCAGGAGCCGATTAAAATAGAATGCTGGGATACTAGCTATACTGTATACTATAAAGTATTAGATGCAGAGTTGCGCCTTTTGAACATTCATCTGGAATCCATTTTAAATAATTCCTATACTACGTTTATACCACAGGAGGGAAATGTGAATCTTAAAAAGGATTTTAGTCAATTGTGTCAGCTTGATTTGCAACAAGAAGGAAAGTTAGGAGAACATATTGACTTGTTGCGTGCGCTTACGCACGGTGAATATGCCAATGCATTCTTTTTTGATAAAGAAGGGAATAAGATTTATGTAACCATTTCTCTAAAAAAATAATTATAAGGAAAGCTTTGCTCACTTCAATTATTTAATATGTGCGGTATTGCAGGTTTTGTTGACTTTGGGAGAACCTCTGATTTGGATAACCTTAATAAAATGACGGATGCGTTACAGCATCGTGGGCCGGATGGCCGTGGAACTGAATTTTTCTCATTAGAAAAATTTACAATCGGGTTAGGATTTCGTAGGCTCTCGATTATTGATTTAAGCGAAAGAGCCTCGCAGCCTATGTGGTATAAACATTGGTGCATAGTCTATAATGGTGAGGTATATAATTTTGAAGCATTGCGTAGCGAACTTCAATCATTAGGGCATGTTTTTAATTCTCTTTCGGATACAGAAGTTATTTTACATGCATGGGATGAGTGGAAAGAAAAGGCATTTTATATGTTTAATGGCATGTTTGCTTTTGTAATTTACAACGCACTAGATTCATCTATTGTGGCGGTTAGAGATAAGACCGGAGTAAAGCCGCTTTATTATTATTGGAATGATGGATTGTTTATGTTTTCTTCAGAGCTAAAAAGCTTTCATTCACATCCCAGGTTTAAAAAGGAGCTGTCTAAACAAGCTGTATTACAATATATACAATATGGCTACATTCTTGCTCCTTATTCAATTTTTGAAAATACTTTTAAACTCCCTGCCGGGCATTTTCTTACTTTTTCTTCTCAAACACAAGGCATGGAGATAAAACAATACTGGAATGTATATGACTATTATGATAAACCCAAGCTTGATATTTCCTATGTAGAAGCAAAAGAGGAAATAAGAAAATTGTTACTTTCTGCAGCTCAATATCGTATGATTGCTGATGTGCCTGTGGGAATATTCTTAAGTGGAGGATATGACAGTACTGCGGTAACTGCATTATTGCAAATGGAGCGAACTGAAAAACTAAACACGTTTACAATTGGCTTAGAGGAAGAAGCGTATAATGAAGCTGTTTATGCTAATAACGTAGCTGGTTTTTTGGGCACTCATCATTCTGAACTGTATTGCACCCGCAAAGAGGTAGAAGATATAATACCAACCATTCCCTTTTTTTGTGATGAGCCTTTTGGTGATTCATCTGTTATTCCCACAATGCTGTTAAGTAGGCTTGCAAAGAATCAGGTTTCGGTTGCATTGAGTGCTGATGCCGGGGATGAAATTTTTGGAGGGTATAAAAAATATTCTATTGCACTGGATTTGTTCAGAAAAATATCACAGGTTCCAAAGCCTATTAGGGGAGCGGTAGCATCATTTTTCAATGCTTTACCGAATCTCTTATTATCTCAGGTATTTCAAAATGATGCAGTGATTACTAAGAAGAGCCGTTTGGCACGGGCAATACGCAATCCAAATATAATTTACATAATGGATGATGTGCTTTCTCACTCCTACTCCTCTTTGCAGTTGAACGAATTGTTAAATTTTAACCTACCAATTCTATCTTCATTAACCACAATATCAAGTAGTCTGGCTTCGGATGTGAATAATTTAGAAAAGATGATGGCAGCAGATTATAAAACCTATTTACCGGATGATATTTTAGTTAAAGTGGACAGAGCAAGTATGTCTGTTGGCCTGGAAGCGAGATGTCCACTGTTGGATTATCGTATCGTTGAATTTGTTGCCCAATTACCGGCGTCATTTAAAGTGAAGAATTTCATCACAAAGAAAATTTTAAAAGATATTGTTCATGATTTGGTGCCACAAGAATTAGTGAACAGACCCAAAAAGGGGTTTGGTATCCCGATTGTAGATTGGCTGCGGAAAGACCCGGGTGTTTATTTGGAAGAATACTTTTCTCCAAAGGCATTGGATGCTCATGGTTTATTTAAGCAAGAAGGAGTTAATAAAGTACTTCAAGAGTGGAAGGCTGGGAATAAGAGTTATTACTCATTGTTTTGGTTTTTATTGATGTTTCAGCTTTGGTATAAACGTTGGATGGATTAATTTATCGCTATGTTGCACGTTTTATTTTTATCTTATGATGGAATGACTGATCCGCTGGGGCAAAGTCAGGTGATTCCGTATTTAAAGGGATTAACTGCTGTAGGATATCGCTTTACCTTGGTGAGCTGTGATAAAAAGAAAAATTATATTAAAGGGAAGACACGTGTTTTAGAAACCCTTTCAGGATTCCCAATAGAATGGGTGAGTATTCCATATCATAAAAATCCTCCTGTTTTGTCATCGGTTTATGATGCATGGAAAATGAAGTGTGTGGTAAAGGCGATACATAAAAGAGACCCGTTTCATTTGGTGCACACTCGTCCGGGAGTTCCCACCTTGATTGGCTTATGGATGAAGAAGAAATGGGATGTAAAGTTTCTGAATGATATAAGGGGTTTCTGGGCAGACGAAAGAGTGGATGGGGGGATGTGGAATCGTACAAATCCATTATTTAACCTGATATACAAATTTTTTAAACACCATGAAGAAGCGTGTATAGAACGTGCTGATTACAATGTTTGTCTTACTTATAAAGCTAAGAAAATTATTCATGGCTGGAAGCACATCAAAGGCCAGCCTGTGCCATTACAGGTAATTCCATGTAGTGCGGATTTAGAATTATTTAATTCTGATAATATTTCAAAACAAAAGCAGCAAAGGTTCAAAGAACAGATTGGAATAAAAGAAAATGATTTGGTATTTAGTTATCTGGGTTCAATTGGAGGATGGTATTTAACCCATGAAATGATGAATTTGTGCAAAGCGATAATTGATGAAATTCCTACTGCGAAGTTCTTATTTATTTCACCACATCGCCACAATGATATATTCACTGCTGCCAAAACAGCCGGTGTGCCCGATAAAAGCCTTTTTGTTACAGCGGCAGCACGTCATGAAGTTCCGGTTTGGCTGTCTCTGAGTAATTATTCTTTCTTTTTTATAAAACCCTGTTTTAGTAAACTGTCATCGTCGCCAACAAAACACGGAGAAATTATGGCAATGGGCATTCCGATTATTACGAACAGTGGGATTGGAGATGTGGATGAAATCATCAAACAGTATCATGGAGGGATAATTATTAATGAGTTTACTGAAGAATCTTATCGTGAAGCAGCAAGAAAAATAAAATTGATTCCCTCTTTCGATAATAAAGAAATTAGGCGCGGTGCAGAAGAAGTTTATTCTTTGAACAAGGCAGTTGAGCAATATCGTAAGGTGTATAGTGAGATTTTTAAGAAAGACTAAATCTTTTTTCCTATCGCATGGTAATAAGGCATTAGTGGGCTAATAACGATATCTGTTAACCCACAATTTTCCATCATTTCTAATACCTCTGCTTTTGAAAACCGATGTTCTAGTTTTGTTCCAAACCGGTCTAATGCATCATTTCGAATAACAAAGAAAGATTTATCATTATATGCACTTAATGGCATCTTCTTCGCTACACTTCTTAATCCAATGAATACAAGAAATCGCACCCATAATATCAAGGGCATATAAATGACTATGGTCAGGATATCACAAATGAATTTCTTTAACCCTGATGGTAACTTGCTTACAACCTTTCTAATTAAATCACTAATCCCAAATAATGTTTTAAACCACCATCCCCTCGTTTCCAAATTGTAATATAAATAGCAATAAAAATATCCTCCTTTCTTAACTTTTCTTACACAGTCCTTCATTGCTTGCTGTGTGTTGGGGATGTGATGCAAGACACCTATACTCATCGCAAAATCAAAAGTATTGTCATCAAAAGGTATCGTTTCTACACTTGCTTTTGATAACCTTACATTGTCAATTTTATTCAGTAATTTATCGGCAGCAAAAATGGCATCACTTGGGTCAATTGCTTCTATAAAACCAGCTTTAGGCGCCAATGACTTCGTCCATCTGCCGGTGCCACAACCAATATCCAGCACATAACTTTGTTTGTTTAATATACTATCATTAAGAACATCAAAATATTCATTTGATAGTTTCTCAATACTCTTATCAGAGAATTCATGAAACTTCAACCACTCATCGCCAAAAGATTTCACTACTTCGGTGTCTATGTTTTCACCATCTGTAGAAAATACGGCAATTTTACGATTGGTTCCTTTTACTATGGCTTCGGGATTACGGTTATATGCTATTTTCATTTCAGATTGCAAAAATAAGAGGATAATTGAATTGATAAAATCAATTAAGGTGATATGCCGTTATTTTTAAGGATTTCGAGGGTTGATTTTTTATTTTTACATTAATACGAATTAAATGGATGCAAAATTTTTAATTGTTGGGGCCGGGTTCTCCGGGTGCGTATTGGCAAATAGGCTAATAAAGCAATTAGATTGTACTATTGATATTATTGATGAACGTAGCCACATAGGCGGAAATTGTCATACATCTCGTGATGAAGAAACAGGGATTATGGTACATCATTATGGCCCTCATATATTCAATACAGATAAGAAAGAGATCTGGGATTTTGTAAATTCTTTCGTAGAGTTCAGGCCTTATGTCCACAGGGTAAAAGCAAGGGTGAATGATAAAGTCTTTCCTTTACCTATAAATCTGATGACTATTAATCAGTATTTTGGAAAAGTACTGGATCCAAAACAGGCTGAGATTTTTTTGAATACACTTGCTGACCATGCTATTCTGCATCCTACAAATTTCGAGGACCAAGCCTTGGCTTTTATTGGTGAGGAATTATATCGAGCCTTCTTTTATGGTTACACAAAAAAGCAATGGGGGTGTGAACCTCGTGAACTTCCTGCGTCTATCTTAAAGCGTATCCCTGTTCGGTTTAATTATGATGATAACTACCACCCTCATCCATATACAGGTATCCCGGTTGAGGGATATTCGGCTGTAATGGAGAAGATGGTTGATAACCCTGCAATAAAACTCCATCTAAACAGAAAATTCATTCCGGGAGAACTGCACGATGAGTATAATCACATTTTTTATACCGGCCCATTAGATACGTTTTTTCAATTTTGTTTTGGTCGCTTGGGATATCGTACCGTAACATTTGAGCGAAATGTTCAAGATGGTGATTTCCAGGGAACGGCTCAAATGAATTTCTGCGATGAAGAAGTGCCATACACAAGGATTTCCGAGCATAAGCACTTTACACCTTGGGAAAAACATAACAAGACAGTTTATTTTAAAGAGTTTAGTCATGAAACAACACCACAAGATGAGCCTTACTATCCCAAACGGTTAGACGCAGATAAAAAAATTTTAGCGCGCTATCGCAAAAAAGCAGAAGGGATAAAAGGAGTTTCATTTTTGGGTAGGCTGGCTACTTACCGTTATATGGATATGCACAATGTAATAGATGAGGCCATGAGTTTTGCCGTAATCTTTGCAGATGCTTTTAAAACAGGAGAACCTCTTCCTATTTTTCCTAATACAGAAGACAAGCCATAACACTTAAAGTAATTACATATCTTTTTAAAATTATGTAAGTTATTGAATATCAATGTATAGGGGTGTGTGCCAATCAGGGCTGGCTTGTGTTACATGCAGAAATTATTTCACTTTATTAATTCTAAAGCAGATATCCTATTATCACAATAACATAGCCCAACAATCGTTATAAGGTTATTCTGTATTTTAATAAAACAAAATCCGTATGTCCCGTGAAAAAACCATCGCAGTCGTTGTGTCGTGCAATCGACTCAAAATGCTTTCTGAATGTATTGAAGCATTAAAGGCGCAGTCCCATAAACCGGATGCTATTTTAGTTATTAATAATGGCAGTACAGATGATACTGAACCCTGGTTGGAGAAACAGGAAGGTATATTTTTTATTTCACAAGAAAATTGTGGATCAGGAGGCGGGTTTAATAGAGGTATTTCATGGGCATATCAAAAGGGTTATTCATGGATTTGGTGTATGGATGATGATGGATATCCACACCCCGATGCACTCCACCATTTACTAAAGAATGAAGGGAACGAGCGAGCATTGCTTAATTGTGCAGTAATAAATAAAGAAGATAAAAAGACATTTGTTTGGAAAATGAAGGACTACCAAACAATTGATGATGTAAAGGAAGAAAAAATTGAAGGGATATGCCATCCTTTTAATGGCACTTTAATTCACCGGTCTATTGTAGAGAGAGTGGGACTTCCTAAAAAATCCTTGTTTGTTTGGGGTGATGAAACAGAGTACCTCTTTCGTATCACCAAAGTAAATAAATTTCCTACCTACACAATTACATCCGCGCTTCATTATCATCCATCTTGTACATTTTCTTATAAAAGTGATTGGGAATATCGCGCCACTTGGAAAATGTATTATTATATACGCAATCGCCTTTTTATTCATAAATCTAAATGGAATAATACTGTGTTGGCTTTTTTGAATTATGTTGGTTTTTTGTTTGCCTTTGCGGCAGCTATTTTGATTTTTCAGCGTACGGATAGGGTGAAGAAGCTTAGTTTTATGGTATGGCCTGCTGTGGATGCAATAAGAAATAATTTCACGGCCTTTCCTGATGATATTGTGCAGAAATTAGGTAGAAAGCATAATCTGATTTCTGAGTCTGTATTATTTTATATGAAAGATATTTGGCTCTCAA
Organism: uncultured Ferruginibacter sp.; assembly: GCA_964490345.1. GTDB lineage: Bacteria > Bacteroidota > Bacteroidia > Chitinophagales > Chitinophagaceae > Ferruginibacter. The sequence continues at coordinate 28,190 of CAZBBO010000014.1, read as the reverse complement.
TGTTTCCGGAATCGGATTTGGTTCGTCATGCTGATCCCGTTAAAGGCTAAACCTCAGGAATAGTCACACGCTCATTATTTTTCAGCTCTTTATTCTTTTTTTCCTTTTTGTAAATGTCTAAAATAAGAAAGAGCGACATAATAAAAAACGACATACCGGGAATCTTATACCTCACCAACGATCCGAAATTTAATGTAGTTGCTCCTACAAAAAGAGAAAATAAAATAGAAAAAGTAAAACAATACATTATAATAGGGCTCCTGAAGATTGCGCCTATAAATTTAAAAAGACCAACCTTCAGTAGCACATAAGCGGTAAACAGCATTAAAACCAAACTCTCAAGCGATGATAGCAAAGTGCTGATTTTTCTTGATTCCCAAATAAACGGTCTAAATAATGTTGCAACAATAGCTGCTGGGCCAATTTTTATTAAACTTATTATTGATCCGTCAAACTCTACACCCAAAGAGAAAGTGGATTCTGCAAAATCCTTTTGCTGAAATTCTCTCTGATAATGAAGCACAGATTCGCCAATCCCTTGTGTTGCAAAATTTCCAAAAATATTCCGCTCGGACTCAGTAAAGCGTAAGAATGCGAAAACGCTTCCGGTAATAAACAATAATACAATAAATGCTTTTAGGAGTATATTTTTTACTAGAGCAAGTTTAGTTAAAACTAAAAACAATATAAGGAACGGAAGGTAAGAAACAAAAATGTATGACTTTACAATATAGAGAAGCCAGCTAAAAAATGAAAAGGTAATAATGTTCTTTATTATATGCTTTTTTAAAACAAAGGCATTGAAAATGGCATAAGTCATAAATCCAATTGAGCCTGTGCATAGAGGATCTTTTAATATACCTGCTCCCCAAAAAACAAGGGAAGGTAGATATAGTGTTGCAATAGCAATTTGTCTTTTCAAATTAGGATACTGATTGTAAAAAAAGCGAAATAGTTCCCACGCCCCAGTAAGCGCAAACATTGAGAAAAAGAGATTAGTGGCTAAAAATTTACCAAATGTGAAGAAAGAGAAAATAGCAGCAATACGAGTGACCATAAAATTCCCTTCGGTGTCAAAATATCCCAAATTAGCATTTGTGGTAAGTTGGGTTTGATCAAAGTCAGTGGCAGCATGAAATAAAATTGAAATCTTTGAGGGATCTTTCAGAATCATTTGCCGAATATTTGCTGCCTCCGGAAAATAAAGCAGGGTGGTATCACCGGGTGAGAGATATAATACAAAAAAACTATAGCACAAAGTCGCAAGAACTTTTACCCAAAATGCACGAATGATATGTTTACGAAAAAATGGATCCTGATAACGCCTCCGCCTGATAGCTATTAGGATATAAAAAATAAAAACCCAGATGAAAAAAATAATAAAATCAAGGAGGTTCATTGGGAGGTTATACGCCGGTTAAAATTGAGTTGTGACAAATTTATCTTAAAAACCTTTCTTGTATTCAATAATTAGCTGTTATTTTTGTTTAAACCTATTGCTTCATGTGTGGTATTGCAGGGGCAGTTAATATTCAGTTGCCATTTCACAAGGTTAAGTCAGCTTTGTTGCATCGGGGGCCCGATGCACAACAAGAGTTTATTTATGATAATGTTCATCTTATCCACCTTCGGCTTTCTATTTTAGATGTTGAAGGCGGGGTACAGCCAATGCATTTGAACAACAGGTATTCTATTATTTTTAATGGACAGATTTACAATCATCTTGATCTTAGAAAACGATTCCATTTAGAAGGGAACACCAGGTCGGATACAGAAACCCTGTTGTTGCTTTATGAAAAGCTTGGAGTGAATATGCTGCATCATCTTGATGGGATGTTTGCCTTTGCGATTTATGATAGAAAGGAACATGAGATTTTTCTTGCTAGGGACAGAGCAGGAAAAAAGCCACTATATATTTATGATAGAGGAGGGCAACTTGCTTTTGCCAGTGAACTGAATTGCTTAAAAAGCTTTTTGCCTCTTGAAATGAATGGAGATATTTTTAGTCATTATTTTAGGCTGGGTGTCTTTTATCGTCAATTTACACCCTACCGGTATGTGAAAGAAATGCTTGCTGGAACATGGATTAGGTTTAATACAATTTCTTTAAAGAAGGAAGAACACCGGTGGTGGAATATACATGAACAGTATTGTAATAAAAAGCATGATTCTTTTTCGGAAGCATTGGAAAAGACAGAGGCATTAATTAAGTCCTCTATTCATCGAAGACTAACGTTAAGTGATGTAGAAGTGGGAGGCTTCTTAAGTGGAGGTATTGATAGTGGTTTAGTTGTAGCATTGGCAACACCATACAAGCCTCAATTAAAAACTTTTACTGTTTCTTTTCAGGGAACTTATAATGAAGCTCCTTTAGCAAGGCTTGTTGCTGAACGATACAATACTAATCATGCTGAAATTGATATTTCATTTGAAGGATTACGTAATGATATTGAACAAATTATAATGAATTATGGGGAGCCATATTTTGATAGTAGCGCCATTCCTTCTTATTATGTGGCACGTGAGGCACGAAAGCATGTAAAAGTTATTCTTAACGGAGATGGAGCTGATGAGTTATTTGGTGGTTACCGCCGTTACGTGCCCTTTTCAAAAATGGATTTCTTTAAAAAAAATGCGCTGATAACTTTTGGAGCTAGGGCCCTCACCTCCCTTATGCCTTATGCCAATGATAAAAAGTCGCGCTATAATTTTATTTACCGGCTGTTGGAATTGTCAGGAAAAAAGGGATTAGAAGTTTACTTTTCAGCAGGATTAGATATTTTAGAAGGATTTGAACATAATCTTTTACTGGGAGAGGGAGAAGATATGATAAGTATGCGTAAGGATTTTAACTTTATTTCACAGGCTAACCTTTCTGGTTTAAAAAAGATAATGAACTTGGATTTTGATACTAATTTGTTCAGTGATTTATTGGTTAAAATGGATATTGCTTCTATGGCAAATTCTCTGGAAGGAAGAAGCCCGTTCTTATCAATGGAGTTAATGAATTATATTCCCGGACTAAGTGATGATTATAAAATTAAAGGAGCCTCAACTAAGGTGCTATTGCGCACAATAGCTAAAAAATATTTGCCCGAAACTATTATACATCAACCTAAAAGAGGATTTGAAGTGCCATTAAAAGATTGGGTAAACGGACAATTGAAAGAAATTATTGGAGATTATTTGTTATCTACAAATGCATTAAGCCCGGCACTGATACAAAAGGAATTTATTACAAGTTTGTTTAACGAACGGATACGGATATCCGCAGAAAAGAGGGCAAAAATTTTGTGGATGCTATTCTGCCTTGAGGTATGGTATAAGCGAATTTATCTCGCGTAAAGGGAATGTTCGTTTTTGAAAAATAGTATAATAGCAACCAATGAAATCAGCAGAAAACGAACACGCTCCTTGATGAATACAGGCTTTAATAGTATATTCTAATTACAGGAAGGAATGAACTATGTACTGCGGAAAACGAATCTATGGGAAGGGTTACAATTGCCAGTGATATTGCCGATTGTTGAAAAATTGCCGAAGATGAAATTGCCGGGTATTTATCTTAGGTTAGAAATACTGAGGATTAGATAATAAAAAAGGAGAAGGTGTTAATGTTAAATAAACAAACCAGATTGGAATTGAAAAAGGGGGAGCACAGAAAGTTGTTCAGGAGGGCAATAAACAGATAGTTATTGATAATTCTTTAAAGGCTATTGAAAGACAATTGATAAATCCATAAATAAACTGCTTTTACTACATACATTTGCAATTATTTCCATTAGGATGAAATAGTTTAAAATGATTATTATCGGTTATTCAGGTCATGCTTTTGTTTGTTGCGGTGTATTACATGCTGTAGGCAAACCTGTAACCGCTTATTGTGATGTGGATGAAAAATCTAAGAATCCTTTTGGGCTGCATTTTTTAGGTAGCGAAATGACTGGTAAAGGCCTTGAAACAGTTATGAAGCAACCATTTTTTGTTGGGGTGGGAGATAATCATATTAGGAAGAAAGTGTTTAATCATTTTGTTACTTTAGGCCGTTATGCAGAAAATGCAATACATCCATCTGCAATAATTGATAGCTCAGCAATAGTGGCTGTTAGCGGGGTATTAATAGCTGCAGGAGTTGTGATTAATCCGTTAGCAAAAATAGGCAATGCAACAATTTGTAATACCGGTTGTATTATTGAGCATGAATGTAATGTGGCTAATTTTGCTCATATTGGCCCCGGTGCCGTACTTTGCGGAAATGTAACAGTGGGTGAGTTGAGCTTTATTGGAGCCGGTGCTGTAATAAAACAGGGTGTGAAAATTGGAAAGAATGTAATTGTTGGAGCCGGTGCTGTGGTATTAAATAATATAGATGATAATTGTGTTGTGGTGGGAAACCCGGCACAAATTTTAAAAACAGAAAAAAAGTAAATACACATGAAGATTTTGGTTACCGGAGGAGCCGGATATATTGGTTCCGTATTAGTTCGGCAGCTGTTAGATAAAGGTTATTATGTTCGTGTTATTGATAGTTTGAAGTTTGGAGGAGATGCTTTGTATGATGTAATGCTCAAGCCTAATTTTGAATTTGTTAAAGGAGACTTGAGAAATATTGAAGATGTTAAAAAGGCTGTAAAAGGTATAGATGCTGTAGCTCATCTTGCTGCTATTGTTGGAGATCCTGCTTGTAAAAAGTATAGTGATGAAGCACAGGAAACGAATTGGATGGGAGGGGTAAACCTTTTTGCAGAGGCAGAAAAAAGTGGAGTAAGAAAATTTGTATTTGCCAGCACATGCAGTAATTATGGTAAAATGCCCGATCCAAATTCCTTCGTATTTGAAACCTCTCCACTTAACCCTATTTCACTGTATGCAGAACTAAAGGTGAAGTTTGAACAATTTTTACTTGAAGAGAACAAACATTCTCCTATGTGTTGTACTTCATTACGCTTTAGCACAGTTTATGGCTTTTCTCCTCGTATTCGCTTTGATTTAACAGTAAATGAGTTTACCAGAAACGCTGCTTTTAATGGCGAACAAGAAATATGGGGCGCACAGTTCTGGAGGCCGTATTGCCATGTAGAAGACCTGGCTCGTTCAGTTAGCTTGGTTTTGGAAAGTCCTGAAGAAAAGGTACGGGCAAACGTTTTTAACGTGGGAAGCACCCAAGAAAATTATAGCAAAGGAATGATTATTGAAGAGGTGTGTAAGGTAGTTCCTAATGTTACAGTAAAATTTGTTGAAAGCACTGAAGACCCAAGAGACTACAGGGTTAATTTTGATAAAATTAAAAAGGAACTGGGTTATACAATCACCAAAACCGTTCCCGACGGGATTCGTGAAATTTACCGCTTAATAAAATCAGGAATTGTAACAGACCCCTATACTCAGAAGTTTAGAAATATCTAACTTTTATTATTGCTATTCGCAACTCCTTTGTTGTAATTTGCGCAAAACTTTTTAATATGGTTTTGCTAAGTGGCCCTAATATTTGCGGCAATGAATGGAAATATGTAAAGGAGTGTCTTGATACCGGCTGGGTGAGCAGTGTTGGTGCTTATGTTGACCAGTTTGAGAAAATGACAGCAGCTTATGCCGGAACTCCTTATGCTGTGGCAACAAGCAGCGGTACTACGGCGTTGCATACCTGTCTTATTATTGAAGGGGTACAATCCGGTGATTTAGTCATTACACAAAATATAACCTTTGTAGCTACACTTAATTCTATTTGTTACACAGGAGCCAGACCCGTTTTAATTGATGTGGATCCAGATTCTTGGCAGATGAATTTGGACTTGCTTGAAAAATTCCTTGTTGAAGAAACAGAACAACGAAATGATACATGTTTTCACAAGGCCTCCGGAAAGCGAATCCCAGCTATTATGCCTGTACATGTATTGGGTAATATGTGTGATATGGATAGATTGGTAAACCTTGCCACCACCCATCATCTTACTATTATTGAAGATTCTACTGAGGCATTAGGAAGTTATTACAAAAAGAGGCATGCCGGAAGCTTTGGTAAGATGGGCACGTTTAGCTATAATGGCAATAAAATTATCACCACAGGTGGCGGTGGAATGATTGTTACTTCAGATGAGAAAGTGGCAAAGAGAGCAAAACATCTCACCACACAAGCAAAGAGTGATCCCTTTGAATATTTTCATGATGAAATAGGATATAATTACAGGCTAGTGAATGTGGCGGCAGCTATGGGTGTTGCACAGATGGAACAACTTCCAAAATTCCTTTTACGAAAAAAAGAAATTATCGCTTTTTATAAGCAAGCGCTTCAAGGTATTGGCGATATCTCTTTTCAGGAAGTAGATGTAGATGTAAATCCAAACTGGTGGATGCCTACCATTAAAACAGGTAAACAAGCAGAAATACTGAAAAGACTGAACGAAGAAAAATTACAAAGTCGCCCATTTTGGATGCCTATGAATCAGCTCCCTATGTTTATTGAAGATCAATATTATCATCAAAATGATTGTTCCGATTTTATTTATCGTAATTGTTTAAGTATCCCGTGCTCAACGTATATTTCGGATATGGAAATGCAAAAAGTGGTAGATGTTATAAAATCCGTATTTTAACGCTTAGATGTATAAGCCAATTAAACGATTTCTTGATATTTTAATTGCTCTGGTAGCCTTAGTAATATTACTGCCGGTATTCCTTTTAGTGAGCATCATTCTTCTGTTTACAGGAGAGCACGAAATACTTTACCGTCAAAAACGTGTAGGCTATCGAAACCGCCCATTTTATATTTGGAAGTTTGCCACTATGATAAAGAATAGCCCACATATAGGAACGGGAGAAATCACTTTACGTAATGACCCCCGCGTTACACCGGTTGGCAGGGTGTTGCGAAAAACTAAAATTAATGAACTCCCCCAAATAATAAATGTTTTAATTGGCGATATGAGTATAGTTGGACCCCGACCACTAATGGAGGTAAGCTATAATTTATTTGACGATAGAACAAAGAAAAATATTTATAGCGTAAGGCCGGGTATAACAGGTATTGGTTCTTTAGTATTTAGAGATGAGGAAAAAATGTTATCATCGGCCAAAGACCCTAAGGCAATGTACCAAGCTATCTACCCTTATAAGGCTTCTTTAGAAAATTGGTATATATGCAATATGTCATTTAGTACAGATGTGATTATAATTGGTATGACGGCATGGGCTATAATCTTTCCTGAGTCACAACATAAAATTGAAGTGATGTTTAAAGATTTGCCAGCAAGGAATAGTTTTGATGTTGTTTAACTCCAAATAAGATTTAGGCTATATACCATTGTCTAATTGCTTATTTTTATATCTGCCTTATGCATAGTAGTGTAATTGCTGAAATTCTATCGCTTACCGCGTCCTTTACTAAGGAACAAGTGGTAACTATTGATAAATTGCCAATGAGTGGCAGTAGCCGCAAGTATTTCCGAGTGCTTTTTAAATCACCGGCACAGCCTTCATTAATTGCAACCTTTAATTCAAATATTTCAGAGAATGAAACCTTTATTAATTGGTCAACGCATTTTAAACAGCTTCGATTGCAAGTGCCCAAAATTTATGCAGTAAATAAAAATAGAGATTTGTATTTGCAAGAAGATTTTGGAAATATTTCATTACTGGATTATAAAGAAAAGCATAACAATATAGACGCTGTATTGGAAATGTACCATAAGAGTTTGCAGCAGCTTGCTAAAGTTCAAATTTTAGGAGATAAAGGGTTGGATTATTCAGTTGCCCTGGTATCTCCCGAATTTGATAAGGCAGGGGTGTTACATGACTTACTCTATTTTAAATTCTACTTCCTTGATACTACCGGGGTTGATTATCGCAGAGATAAACTCATGAAAGAATTAGAGGAGTTGGCCAAAACCTTTACCCAAAGTCACTATCGTTATTTTATGTTTCGTGATTTTCAGGGAAGGAATATTTTGGTTAAAAATGATGATGTCTTTTTTATCGACTACCAGGGCGGGATGAAGGGACCCATTGTGTACGATGCTGTTTCCTTGCTATGGCAAGCGAAAGCTGATTTGTCTGCTCAATGTCGAGATGATTTATTTGCATATTATTTGAATTGTGTTGAAAACGAATTGGGTACACCTGTTAAACGTGCCGAGTTAATAAATGAATTTAAGGAGTTCTCCTTACTTCGCTTGTTACAAGTGCTGGGAGCTTATGGTTATCGTGGTTTATTTCAGCAAAAGCAACATTTTCTTATAAGCATTCCGTTTGCATTAAGAAATTTGGCATGGGTGTTAAAGCACTACCCTTTAGATAATGCATATCCTGAGCTAAAAAGAGTTCTATTAGAAATTACCGGAGATGAGGGTATTTTACGGTATGAGCTAAAGAAGGCATCTAAAGAAAATCCACTGATTGTACATATCAACAGCTTTTCTTTTATTAAAAGAGGATATCCTCAAGATAACTCAGATAATGGTGGTGGCTTTGTTTTTGATTGTCGGGGAATTTTGAATCCAGGGCGATTAGATGAGTTTAAATCACAAACGGGTAGAGATATTGCAGTCAAAGAATTCTTAGAAACTCAAACCAAGATGCCGGAGTTTTTGCAGCGTGTATTTGCTACTGTTGATATCACTATTGAAAATTATATAGAAAGAAATTTCAGTAGTTTAGTGGTAAACTTTGGATGTACAGGTGGACAGCATAGGAGTGTATATGCCGCTGATATGATGGCTAAACATCTAAAAAATAAGTACAATGTTAATACAGTAGTGCAGCATCTTGAACAGCATTTTTAGCATTTAAAATGGGAATAATTAAAAAAGCAATGATTTTTTCTGCAGGGTTAGGTACAAGATTTAAACCTTGGACAGATAGCCACCCTAAGGCGCTTGCACTTGTTAATGGAAAATCTCTACTTCAACATAATATCGAATATCTGCAGCGATATGGCATATATGAAGCGGTAGTTAATGTTCATCACTTTGCAGATCAGATTGCAGAGGCGATAACAAGAAATAATGGCTGGGGTAGCAAAATAATTATTAGTGATGAAAAAAATGAACTCCTTGAAACCGGAGGTGGATTACTGTATGCGAGTAAGCTATTACAACATGAGCCTTTTGTAACCATAAATGTAGATGTGCTAACCAGCCTTAACTTAAATAAGCTGATTGATTATCATTTTCAATCAGGAGCATTGGCTACGTTAAGTATTCAGCAACGGGTTACTTCTCGATATTTTTTATGGAATAAGCAAAACCGTCTTTGCGGATGGCGAAATGTTAAAACAAAGGAAGAGCGAATAGTTATTCCTGAAAGGGATTTAACTGAAAAGGCATTTACTTGTGTTACTGTTTATAGAAAAGATTTTCTTTCACAAATCAATCAAAAAGGAAAATTTTCTGTAACAGAAACCTTCCTTACACTAGCCCCCAACCATTTAATAAATGGATTTGATCATTCCGGAGATGCTTTTATTGATGTTGGGAAACCGAATAGTGTACTTGATGCGGAAAAACTATTTTTATAAAAGGATTATTTTTTCACTTTATAAAGTTCCTCCTTGTTTACCTTCTTTACCTGCGTTCCATTTTGTAGTGTCTTGCTCACTACGTCGTATGGCCCTGTAATTACTTCATCGCCTTCCTTTAGACCATTGAGTATTTCAATGTAATTTATATCCTGAATTCCTGATTCTACTTTTTTGCGAATTGCTTTACCATCCTTGCCTAATAGAAAAACCACAATATCTGTATCCTCATCAGATTCTGTACTACCTATTTTGCTGGTGCTGCTGTCTGTTTTTTCTTTATCTCTAATGGAAACTGCGTTTATTGGAACACCCAAAACGTCTTTGTGGTTTTCAGTTTGGATGTCTGCACTTGTATTCATCCCCGGGCGGAAGGGGAAAGTGCCTCTTTTCCCAATTAGGTCCTTGTAGCTGTCATAATCCAAACGAATAGAAACCTTATACTGAGTAACGTCAGTACTGGAAGAAGATAAACTACTTTGTTGTGCAGCACCTGTACTGCTACCTGCAATTTGAGTTACTACACCAGTGAATTTTTTATCATTATAAGCATCAATGGTTATAACCGCCTTATCTCCTAATTTCACTTTGGGAATATCATTTTCCCCTACATCAACTCTAACCTCAATTTTTGACATATCTGCAATGCGCAAAATTTCTGTTCCTGCCATCATGTTACTTCCAACAACACGTTCCCCTCTTTTTACGCTAAGAAGACTAACTACTCCATCCATCGGAGCAATAATTGCTGTGCGGTCAAGGTCTTTGTCCGCACGTGTTAAAGCAGCCTGTGAACTTTGTACATTCGCTTGCGCACTTTTTATACTTGCTTCACTTCCTCTTAATCCTTCTAATGCGGCTTGATAATTTGCATTCGAAGTTTTAAGTGCATTATCAGCAATATTGAATTCGTTTTTGCTTATTACCTTTTCATCATATAGCCGTTTTTGCATATCAAATGTCTTCTGCGCCTGATCAAGATTTGCACGCATAGCAGCAACATTCGCTTTAGCATTAGCTGCCTGTGCTTGGGCAGATGCCACTTGTGCCTCACTTATGGATACGCCGCTTGATGCCTGATCTCGTTGTGTGCTGTATATATCTGCGTATATGCGGGCAAGTAATTGTCCCTTTTTTACCGTATCACCTTCTGAAACGAGTAATTCAGTTATCTCTCCACTAACGTCAGGACTAATCTTAACCTCAATTTCAGGATATACTTTTCCACTTGCTGTAACAGTTTGAATGATATTGCGCTTTTGAACTTTTTCAGTAGTTACATGAATACCTTCTGCTTTTCCAAAAACACCCAATTTAGATAAAACGAAAAGTATTACAACCAATGCTGCTATTGAAATTAGAAGCCATTTAGTCTTTTTATTCATGAATAGATTTTGTATTTTTTAATTATAACTTAAGTCCTTGTCCGCGATAAAATTCCAGCACCTTCATTTTAAAAACATAATCAAACCGGGCTATCGTATTTTCTAACCTTGCCTGGAAAAGATTATTCTGAGCGGTTAATAAGTCAAAAGCATTGAGCATACCTACCTCGTAACGCTTGGAAGCAAAACTATATGCTACCTCATTTGTATTCAAGTTCTTTTTAGAGGCATTGAATTTTTCCATTGCAGTAATAGCTGCGGTATATGCTTGATAAATATCTTGCTTGAGCTTTTGATCATCTTGTTTCTTTTGTAATTCAGTACTTTCATAGTTGAGTTTGCTGCGCCAATAATTACTCCGTATTGAAAGTCCATTAAACAGTGGAATGTTTATTGACAAGCCTATGCTTTGGCGAAAATTATCTGATAACTGTTGACCAAGTTTCGTTTTAGCATAGCTATAAGAGTTGAAAGGGGTTATTGGAAACACCTGATATGATGTGCCTCCTATATCCACGTTACCTATCGGTGCATTTACAGGAGTAATTCCGGTAATGTGTAATGCCTGATTGTTATATGCACTACCTAATGAACCGTAGCCCGAAAGAGTAGGAAGCATACTGGCTTTAGCCGATTTAAGATTATACTTCCACATTTTTAATCTATAATCATTTACACGCTGTTGTGGTTGGTTGATGAGTGCAAGCGCATATACATCCTCAGGTTGCAACTCGGCTATAGGATCAATAGGTATTCTTTCCACATCGGGAGTTTCTATTTCAAATGGTAAAGCAGCATCAATATCCATTAGTGCTTTGAGTTGTAAAATAGCAAGAGAAGTATTTCCTTTAGTAGTGATATAGTTAACACTGTCTGAGGCTAATTGAGCCTCTAATTGAACGGCATTTAATTCGGGAAGCGATCCCGCCTCAACCATTTTTATTGTATTATTTAATTGAACAGTTGTTTGACTGATCTGTAAAAGGGTAATCTTTTCCTGCTCTAACGATAATAAGATTTGCAAATAAGCATTTGCTGCGGCTAAAGCAATGTCGTATCGCTGCTTATCTACCATTGCTTTTGAAGCCCGAACATCCCATTCATTGGCTAATATGGTATTACGTTTTCTGAAGAAATTAAAAATATCTGCACTGGTTTGAAATTGAATACTTGCACCTTTATAGGTTTCTGTAATTCTACCAAAAGATGTGGGGTCCTGATTGCTTCCCGAATTAAGACTAAATCCGCCTCCCAATTGTGTGGAAGGAAAGATATCTGCACGTGATTGTTTTAAAGTAATTGCAGCTATTCGAGCTTGAATATCACTTTGTTTAACACCCAGATTATTTTTCATAGCGTAGTCAACCACCGTACGTAAATTCCATGTTTCCTGGCACTGCCCTTTATTTAAAAATAGGAACGAACAAAGGAAAAGAAAAGTAATAATTTTCTTCATAAAGCAAAAATAACACTACGTACTTTACAATATCGCAAATATCTGTGGTTGTTCCTGAAACTTTTGGCCGAATAAAAATATTATGAATACATTTGCATTGGATTGGTGCCCACTATGGGCTTAATAGGGAAGTCCGGTTTAATCCCGGCGCTATCCCCGTAGCTGTAAAATGTTGTCAACCGAATTTTCCCGGTTGGCTCGAAAGTAATGCTTCACCACTGCACTATTGCGGGAAGGTCCACTTTCGAAAATTAGCCAGAAGACCTGCCAGTACCGTTTCTACATTAATCAAAGCTTTCGGGTGAAAAGCGAAGGATGGTGTCATTAATTTCGGCATTTATCAACCCTTCTCTTCCCTCGTGGCTTTTAAACCATTTGGCTTGAAGTGTTTTTTTCGATATCTGTGGTTGCTTATTCTTGCACTTTGTCAATACAATATTGTTATTGCTCAAAATACAGATACGTTAAAACCGGTAATTCTTCATAACACGTCTTCAGAAAGTGCCTCACCTATTGCTGTACAAAGGCTGAACGAAAAAGAATTACAAACTTTAAATAGCGTATCAGTTGCAGATGCCGTAAAATATTTCTCGGGCGTAATGGTGAAAGATTATGGTGGAATTGGAGGACTTAAAACGATTTCTGTTCGCAGCTTGGGAGCACAACATACCGGAGTATTGTATGATGGGATTATAATGGCAGATGCACGAGCCGGTCAAATTGATTTGGGAAGAATTTCAATGGATAATGTTAAGGATATTATCCTATTTCAATCGGCACCATCACCATGGCTTCAACCTGCACGAGCCTTTTCACAAGTTGCTGTATTAGCCATTAATTCTTATGCTACAAAGAAGGATGAACCTGATGAAGTGTTAATTAAGTTATTAGGAGGATCATTTGGCTCAATGAGTCCCACGCTGTCAATGCGTACAAAATTAAATAGTCAGGTGAGTTGGTTGCTTAATGGATTCTACCAACAGGCAGATGGTAATTATTCCTTTAAGAGCTATGAACATAATGATACCCTACAGTATCGCTCTAATTCAGATATTAAACAATGGAAAATTGAATCTGATTTACCGGTAAGGTTTAAGGATAGCAGCTCACTATTAATAAAAATCTTTTATTATCATTCAAACCGTGGGCTACCGGGCTCAGTTATTTTTTATAACCCAAAGTCTTCACAAAGATTAAATAACCAACATGGTTTTGCTCAGTTAATATGGAGAAAGAACCTGTTATCAAATATCCAACTGCAATTAGCTGTGAAGTCTTCATTAGACAGGCAGGTATATATGGATTATGATTTTTCGAATAGTGTAGGATATCTTAAAAATGATTTCGTTCAACAAGAACATTATTTCTCTTTTGCTAGTGGATGGAAGATAAATGAAAAGCTTTCTTCTGGCATTGCGGCCGATGTGTTCTTTAATGGACTTTCACGAAAAGATACATTTATTACAGGCTTTGTATCTCCACGTCGTAATACACTAATGACAAATGCTTTTATTAATTGGAAAAAACATCGTTTTGAATTTCAGGGAAATCTTTTATATACCCACACCTCTCAAGCCGTAGATTTTGGTAGTGCAGGTAAAGATATTAGCAGGCTATCTCCTGCATTATCTTTTTCATTTCAACCACTAAGCTATTTGCCGCTTAGGATACGTGCATTTTTCAAAGAGATATTTCGCGCACCATCATTAGACGATCAATTTTATACTTATGTGGGTAATGCCAACCTTAAGCCGGAATTGGTAAATCAATTTGATATTGGATTAACCTATGAACGAAATGATTTAGGACCAGCTGTTTCTATGCTTTCGTTTATTGTAGATGGTTATTTGATGCGCGTGAAAGATAAAATAGTGGCACTCCCTCGTAATAATTTATTTCAATGGTCAATGGCAAATATTGGAAAAGTACAAACACTTGGTATTGATGCAGCCCTGTTTGCCGGATTGCGCTTGAATAAAGAAGTACAACTAAATCTTTCTATTAATTATGGTTTTCAGGATGCAATAGACAAAACAAATAGGGTGAGCTATGCATATAATAAACAGATTCCATTTATCCCGGAGAATAATGGGAGCGGACGAATTACTGCGGTTATAAAAAACTTTTCGTGTGCATATAATATGCTGCTTTCCGGATATCGCTACAGACAAGGAGTTCAGAACGCTGATAATTATATTGCCGGATATGCGCTTAGTGATATACATGCCAGTTATTCCTGGAACGGTAAAGGAAGATGGAAAGTAAAATCACAATTTGAATGGAATAATATTTTTAATAAATCATACGAAGTAATAAAATTCTTCCCTATGCCCGGATCAAATTGGCGTATTGGATTAATTCTTGAAAATAAAAAAATAAAAAAATGAAAAGAAAAATCTTGAATTGGCTAGTGCCTATTACAGTATTACTGGTTTCTTGTAGTAAGGATAATGACGTTCCAATTCCAGATCCCATCCAACCAGCCAAAGGTCTTTATATTTTGAGTGAAGGCGCATTTGGAGGCAACAATGCAAAATTGGCGTATAGAGATAATGAAACCGGAACTGTATTTGCTGATTTTTTTGTACAGCAAAACCCAACCATGGCAGCTGGCTTGGGTGATGTGGGTAATGATATGTTGATTTATGGCTCCAAATTATATATTGTAATGAACAATTCAGGGAATGTAACTGTACTAAATGCCATGAATGGTTCCTTTATTAGCCGTATTTCATTTATGAATGGCACCACTAATCGAAATCCTCGTTACGCAGCAAAAGCAAATGGAAAAATTTTTGTTACAGCTTATGATAACACAGTCTCTGTTATTGATACTACTACATTAACCATCACACAAAGCATAACTGTAGGTTCAAATCCCGAACAAATTTTAGCAACAGATAATTATTTATATGTAGCAAACAGTGGAGGACTAAACTATCCAAATGTAGACAGCACGGTGTCTATAATCAAACTGAGTGATCTTTCTGAATTGCGAAGAGTAACTGTTGGATTGAATCCTCAGTGTTTAGCAATTAGTAATCAGCATGAAATTTTAGTAACAGGCTATGGTGATATTTATGGGTCAACTCCAATACCGGCATTCACCGCAGTTATTGATGCAAATACAAATCAAGTTGTTGCTCAATTGGGTGCAGGTTTTGAATATAGTCAGATTAGAGGTTTTGGAAATACCGCTTTCCTGTTTAATAATTTCGGGAACAGCCCTATTAAAGTTTATGATATGTTGAATCATAGTGTTATTCGGGATAATTTTATTACGGATGGTACAGTTATAACAAATGTTTATTCTGTGGATATTGATGAAGAAAACGGCAATGTGTTCATTTGTGACTCCAAAGATTTTATATCGCCTGGTGAAGTATTTTGTTTTAATACGGCAGGTGTGAAACAGTATGCTATTTCTATAGGTTCTGGTGTAAACCCTAAGCGTGTTGTGTTTAAAAGATAAATAACATAATGCTGGAAAAAGATTTTTAATAAGGGTTGATTGATATTGGATTTGTCACTTTTTTGAAGTACTTTTTAATGTTTTTAATCCAATACATCAAACCTTATCTTATGAATAACAGCCTATTTATAATCTTTTTCTTTTTTTTCTCTATCACCAATGCACAGGCTCAGGGTGAACAACAAAGCGATACTGCTGCCTTACCCGAACTTATGGTACGATCTTTTGAGTTAAGGTTAAAGGAAAGAGAAGTTTCCGCATCAATAGCCATAGTGCCAATAGCTTCAATTAGCCGTACGGCCGATGCCTCCTTTTTGGCTGCCATGAATAGTATAGCCGGTGTAAAAATGGATGAGCGTAGCTCGGGCAGTGTGCGTTTGAGTATCCGAGGAAATATTCTTCGGTCACCCTTTGGTGTTAGGAATGTTAAAGTGTATTGGGATGGCGTTCCATTTACAGATGCCAATGGAAATACATATTTAAATCAGATTGGGTTTGATTTGGTAGGGAGGATGGAGATATTGAAAGGACCGGGTGGGAGCATGTATGGTGCCGGAACAGGTGGAGTGCTTCTACTTTCAAGTCGTGAGATTCCTGAAGAGAAACAAACCTTCCAACTGCAAAGTAGTATTGGAAGTGATGGCCTCTTCTATACTGCAGGTAGGGCTACTTTCAGTAACACAAATGCCCGAAACAGTGTATCTTATTCACATCAACAATCAAACGGATATCGTAAGCAAAGCGAATTGAATCGTGATGTTGTGAATTATAGGGGTGTTTTTGATGTGAATAAAAAACAATCTATTGCAGCAAATATTTTCTATAGTAATTTATATTATCAAACGCCAGGTGGGTTAACCGCTTCAGAGGTTTTAACTAATCCACGTCAGGCAAGGCCGGGTGCTGAAAACAATGAGGCTGCTCTTTATTTAAAAACACTTTACTCTGCCATTAGCACAGAAATAAAGTTAAATAATTCGTTTTCTCATATTACCGGGATTTACATTTCACACACTGATTTCAAAAATCCCACTACTCGTAACTATGAATTAAAGACAGAACTGGGAGGAGGAGGAAGAAGCGTGCTTCAATATCACCATGGTATCTGGCAACTGATAGGGGGTGGAGAATATCAATATACTTTTAATAATACCGGTATTTATGGCAATCGTAATGGAAATAGAGATTCATTACAATATCAGGATGAGATAGGCAGCCGGGTGTGGAATATATTTGTTCAAACAACAGCTAATATGAAGAGATTTAAACTTACCGGAGGATTAAGTTTGAATAATTATCATTATGGCTTAACGCGTGTGAGCGTACCCGGCACTCCAAATGAAAGTAGTAATTTTAGGCCTCGGGTTATTCCTCGTATTGCATTATTATTTAGGCTCAATAAACAATTTAATCTATTTGCTTCAATAGCTGATGGCTTTTCACCACCCTCTATTGATGAAGTACATGCTACTGATGGTGTTTTTAATTCAGCGCTACGAGCAGACGAGGGTAGAAGTTTTGAAGTAGGTTTAAAAGGATTTTCATTAAGTAATCGTTGGTGGGGAACCATTTCAGGATATTATTTTCGTTTGAATGAAACTATAGTGAGCAGGCGCGATAGTTCGGGAGGTGATTATTTTATTAATGCAGGCCAAACCGACCAACTTGGATTGGAAGCAACAATTCAATGTAAACTAATTCCAAAACAAATTGGCATATGGAGAGAGGTAAGCTTACATAGTTCATTAACCTTGCTTCATGCACGATTTAAGGATTATCAACAAGGTCAAGATATATTTAATGGCAATAAATTAACCGGTACGCCATCCAGGGTGTTTACCATAGGTGCTGATGTTAATATTTTAAAACATTTCTATTTTCAAACTTCTTTTTCTTATACAGGAACAATTCCGTTGAATGATGCAAATACCGTAATCGCAGAAGCCTATAGTCAGTCCTTCGTTAAGGCAGAATATAAATTAGGCAAACCGGAACGAAAAACTGTTTCCATTTTCTTTGCTTATGAAAAGACATTCAACTCTCCATATAGCCTTGGCCCTGATTTGAATGCTGTAGGAAAAAGGTTTTTTAATCCCTCACCACCTCAACGTTTTATGACGGGTGTGAGTTTTTATGGAGGTTGGTAATACCTATAATAATTACCAAACTACAAATTTTAAGTTTATGTTCTTTTTATCGGTAGGTATATGAATGATATATTGGCCACGTGGCAAAAAGACAGGGAGAGGAATGGTGCACCATTGGGTTGATTTACCAGAACTGAATATTTTTGTGCTAAATATTTCTCTTCCTTGTAAATCCAAAATGACTAAAGGATAATTTCCGCCTATCAACCCTTCATATTGCAGGTTTAGTGTGAAATTGCTTACCGGGTTGTTTTTTAAAGAGATTTTAATGGGGTCTTCAATTGGTCTTTTACTAATGGTATATTCTCCAATAGGAGTAGTTGGAGAATATCGGTTTCTATCTTTAAATATAATATAAAAACGGTCAGTGCGCTTAGAGTTTTGATCAGCAGAAATCCTAAACTGTATTTCTGTACTTCCTACTAATGACAGTGCTGTTGATGTGCCTAAATAACGATCAATTAAATAAGGCGTAAGTCTTCGTGATGGTATCCCTTGTGGAGAAAAAACAATTTTATATTCCTGTTGTTTTAAATTTTTCAAGCTATAAAAAATGGTATCTCCCGTAACCGGTGTTGAACGTGCTTCTACTGAAAAAAGCTCATTTTCTATTACAATAGAGAAGTTCTCACCGCTATTCAACATCTTTGATGCATCATTCTCGTCTATGCTTTTATGATAGGATGTTGAAAACACAGCAGCGTTGCCATCGCATATAATTTGTTCATTAGTGTACAGTTTGGCACGTAAAAACCAGCGGTCATCATTTAAAACATCTCGATTAACTAATCGGCTTCCATCTAATTTACAATCTTCTGTGAAGGATACCTGTCCTGCAGATCCTGAAGACTTAACAAAGAATGCCTGACCGCTTTGAATTTCTTTACATGCTGTGGCTGTTGGGTAATATGTTGTTCCACCTGCAGTGGGTTCATAATTATTTGCAGCAGCCAGGGTTTGATATCCACCTAAATTATACGAACCTGCAAGCAAAGGATCCCATACTACTATGTCGTTAGTTAAGTTGGTAAATAGGCTATTATCTTTCATATACTCAACATCAATAGCAGAGGCATAAGGATTTCCTACCGATGCCCATTTCCCCGCAGGGACAGAAACGGTAGGTGGTGGTGTATTGGGTTGAAATAATTCACCTTTAATACGCATATTGGTAGGCGTTGCGCCTGCATTATATGTAGTAACTGACCTGTCTCCCCTTACAAAAACCATATATCCTTTTGGCAGACTAATTGTACTAGCGGTATTTGTAATTCCCACCCATTCTCCGTTTGCACTTAGTGTTCCATCATACCACTTCATTGATGGGTCGTTTGTTGTAATATCAAAGCCGCTACCCGTTCCCGTTATAATAGTTCCATAACCGGATGGCGTGGTACCATTTTCCTGCCATGATGAATAAATGGAAGGAGAAGAGCCAGAAGTAATAGGTGTGGCCAAAAATTGCCAAGACTTTATATGTCTTCCGTCAGCAATTAACCCAGTGTTGATATATCTTTCTATAGTTGCTTTTCCGGTAATTTTATTACTATTGGTTATTTTCCCTACCCATGCCGTTTGATTCTCTTTAGACACTAAAATTATATTATCATTTGTTTTAAAAGTCTTGGAACTCACTGCTCCGAAGGATAATGTACCATGGATATATAACTCTTCACCTACACCTGAAGACATTTCAGTGTTTCCACTTATAATTAGGTTATTAATTTTGTTATCATAAAAAACACTTCCTTCAATTTGTTGTTGCACATTACAAAATGTATTGTATTCAATTGAGCCTTCCACATTACCGCCGTTAATATTATTTATACTACCAGAATTCCCTTTCACACCTCCGGCTATTTTTAGTGTGCCGTAATTATTGAGTAAAGCACCTGGTGAAATATATAACCTTTGAACCTGAAATATTTCACCACTGGCAATGGTGGGTTGATTAGCAGGAGGAAGTAAGGTGATAAACACGTTTTCGGTATTGCTGTTTGGAACCGTTCCCATACTCCAATTAGCTACATTATTCCATTGTGTATTACTTGCACCTGTCCAAACATTTCCTTTAAATGATTCATCTGCTCCAATGCTGGTAACACTTCCTGAGGGAGGAGGTAATTCGCGCAAGTCACCATCAAAGTCTTCAGCTAATAAATGATGGTCATTTGTTGCAATTCCTAATAGATTACAATTGCTAACCGGAGAGAGGTGCAAGAATGAAGGGTTTGCACCTATAATGCTTAAAAATACCGGAGCAACTGAAATGGAGTTTTGCTCATCGGTTACAAAATTTGTTTTATAGTCAGCTAATGTGATATATGAATTCGTTGCATCGTAGCCAATCATTATATTAGGGGCAGTAATACCCA
The DNA here is from genome assembly GCA_964490345.1 of uncultured Ferruginibacter sp. GTDB lineage: Bacteria > Bacteroidota > Bacteroidia > Chitinophagales > Chitinophagaceae > Ferruginibacter. Next base: position 7,844 of record CAZBBO010000014.1, on the reverse strand, counting down.
CATAGTAATCGTTGGCGAAGCCGGTTATTCCAGCTGAAAAGGGTCCGTTGCGCCAATGAGCAACTGTTTTTCCCGAAGAACCCGGCGTGCTTGTATTTACTACAATATTATTTTCGATAGTTAGATTTCCATTAGAAGTGGTAAAAATTCCTGCAGTAGAAAAATTTGGATTGGTGCCTGAGGTATTTAAAGATAGGGTGTTGTTTACAACATCTATTTGTCCTGAAGCGCTATTATTTGAAATATTTATACCAACTACAGCCGGTAATGTTGGGTCTCCTGCGTTTGTGGCAGATAGTATTCCAATTAAATTATTATACAATTTTATTTCATTCAGTGATGCACTACCAATATCGCCTACACGAATCCCGCTCACGTAGCCCGGATTTCCTGTATGACCTATCTGATATATTTTATTTGCATTAGAAATAACCTTTGTTGAACTATTTCCAATTTGTAAGCCGGTACTATAACTGCCAGAGGATCCGGTAAGAATAGAATAAATAGTATTGTTAGAAATAAATGAAGTAGAATTTGTGGAAGGGAGATTGGCAGAAATTCCTATGGCATGGCTATTTGTGCCAGAGCTGCTCAGATGGCTAACTTCATTTTGTGTGATAACAACTCCGGATGAAGAATTGGTGCTTTTATTAATAGTTATTCCGCTTATGTCTCCATTGGTAGTAGCAAGTTCTTTAATGGTGTTGTTTGCAAAAGAGTCAATATTTAGGGCGCTGGTGCTGCCGGTATATTCTGCCCATATTCCTGAGAGTATTCCATTACTTACATGGATTCTTGAAAAGCTATTATTCAAAATCCTTCTTTTAGGTGAGTTATTTAAACCACTTTTTAATTGGTCGAAGATGAAATAGGTATTGCCTGAAGTGTTAATCCTCGAAAAATTATTTCCGGTTAAATGTACATTCGTTCCTGCAACTGCATTGGTATTCATTTTTACTCCATAAAACCTTCCACTTAATTGGGAACTGTCTTCCGTTTTATTATTTAAAATATTTAAAGTAAATCCGCTGCTCATATTAAAAGCCGGTTCTATATAACTAACTTCTGTTTCCTGCAGGTTGAGTTTATAAAAGGTATTGTTAGAAATACTACATAAATTTCCATTTGTTCCTTGGGTATTCACCACAATCATTTTCGCGCCTGGTTGAATGGTAGGTTTAACATAATGAATTTCGCCAAAGAAATTATTATTCACTACAGCACTTCTGCAGTTTGAAGCGATATCAAAAACTTTTAACTCCTTGTTTGAAGGCTCTGAAAATCTTAAAAATGGAGTGGTATAAGTGCCCACATTATTATTACTTGCAGTTACTGTTGTATTATTTGCAGTAATAAAAAACACAGTTACATTTTGGGTAAGAATAGCTTTTACTTCTGTAAGTTTTTGTGATATCTCCCATCCTTGGAAAGTATTTCCGGTTATAGTTAAAGGAACAGAAGGAGTAGCTTGAGAGAGGTTGCAGAATATTCCTGTAAAAGTACCCGGAACTGTTTCTGCTGTTGGTTGAAGTGTTCCTATGGAAGAGAGGCTTCCTCCTGAAGTAGAAAATCCCAACCTGATATTGTTTGACGTATTATTGCCAAAAGTGTTGTCATGAATATTATATTGAGCAGATCCACCGGCACTTATACCAGTAAAATTTCCTGTTGTTGTATTATTTGTTCCGGAAACTAAAATGCCACCAAAGGTATTGTTGGCCACTTCACTACTCTGTGCAGGAACCATACGGATTCCTATCACTTCATTATATGAGGTAGCTGCTGATGCAATATAGATGGATGATTGCTCAGTAGTAGAACCAATGGTATTTCCGGAAATCTTTCCAATATCCACAGGCCCCCCTTCAATATATATACCTGTAAAATGTCCGGGTATGGAAGTTGGTGCTCCCGAGAAGATAGCTAAGCCACCTATGATATTTCCATCAATGTTCGATTTAGGGCCGCTTTCAAAATCTCCAGCAATACCTATGTAACGCAAGTTGGTTGGACTACCGGCAAGGGTATAGCTTGTGGGAAATCCCGGCATTAATGTGTTGTTGCCAACCAGCATGGTGGTTCCTGTTCCACCTTCATTAGCAAAACCTATGGTGTTGTCTTTAATTGTATGCCCACTTCCTGATGTAACTCTAATTCCATAAACTAAACGGTTGTTACTTCCATCAAATAATCGTAAAGCAGTTTGAAAGAGCTTGTTGTTATGAATATTCCAATTACTTGCAGTGCCTAATCCACTAACATAAATTCCATGGTTATCTGAAGCCGGATTAAAGTTGTCAAAAATCAGATTGTGTGAAATTTCAATATTGTCGTTTCCGCTACCGGCTGTGCCTCCTGAGTAAATACCATTTGTAGGAAAGTCATTGGAGGGTGAAATGGCATTATACTCAATTAAATTATTACTATTTCCTGTGCCTGAAGGAATGGAAGTAGTGCCAAAAAAGATCACTCCTGAAAATGAACTGGCTCTCCTTCCCTGAACATTTGAATAGCGTACAATATTATTTGTTGCATCATTAATAAATTGAATCGAAACACCAACCCCTTCATTGCTTATAGTTAGATTTCGCGAAGAACCAATACCATTTTGTCTTCCATCAAAAAAGACATAGTCAGCGCCGTCGTATAAAATAATTTGAGAGTTATTATTTCCTTTAATTGTTGAAGTAGCTGATGCCGCTGGACGAATGGTAAGTGTTTTAGTTGAGCTTGCATCGGGATGTTGGTTTATAACAATCGGGAAGGTTTCTGCAGGAGTAGTATAATCATTATCTAAAAGAGAAAAAATAACCGGAGCAAGTAATGCACAGGCATTGTTATAGGTATTAATTGCTTCTGTAAGGGTTGAGAAATTTCCACCGGATCCTACAGTATAAGTTCCGCTTAGTGAATAATTAACTGTATAAAAATTGCTTGGCGTTGGTGGTGTAACAATGGTATGTACATTAGTGGCAATAAGACCGGCGGCAGGAGAAGATCCTACATTTTTTGCCGGGCTGATATCTTGCGCAACAACAAAATATTCCACTACATCACCTCCGGATACTCCACCCATATCGGCTTCTACGATAGAAAATGTCCATACACTATTAGATGCGGTGCCGGAGTTAAAACTTCCTGCTGTTGAATACCAAGGGTCTGAATTTTTATGATAATAAATTCTTGGAACATCTGCTCCTGATAAGGGAATTCCGCTGGCATCAGTAATCGTTACATTGCTTAACGTCATTCCTACTGAAACACAATTCGGCGTAGTAATGATGGTGTATGAAATAACAGGGGCGTCAAATTCAGTTATTATACCGTTGAATTCATCAGCTCCAATGTCAGGAGCTGTGCCTGTGCCTGAATAGCCGGGATATCCATGCCGAATATCATTATCTATATCTGTATTTACTCCTGCAGATATTATCATCCCCCCACTTTCAGAACGGGTAACTACCAATGGATTGATGTGGAGATAGGTAGGGTCGTTAGGGTTTAAAGAAAGAAATGGAGACAATTCAGTTTGTGAAGCAGACTCTGCAGGTGCTATGCGAGTTTGAAAGTCCGATAATAATTGATCATTATTTGTTGTGTTAGAAAAAATTAGATTATTGGGAGACGGTATTCCTGCATAAAATATATTATTGTTGGATGTGTTATCATAATTGGTAAATGAAGCGCCATTTCGTATATACGCTGCAGTTACTCCTGTTCCATTAGCAACTGAAATATTTATTAAAATATTGTTTTGTAAAAGAACCTTGTTTGAAGTGGCATTATTAATACCCTGAGAGTAAAGGGCACATGAGCCAAAATTAATCCCTCCGTTTGATGCATCCAGGTACACCGTGTTGTGATATAGATAATAAGTACTGTTAGCACCTCCACCATCCATTAAATAAATAGCACGAATGGTGCGAGGGTCATCTCCACCAACTACATTGAGCTTTCCAATCAAATTATTTTGAACCGTATAACTATCTCCTGAAACTGCTGCTAATCGAATCCCGCTAAGAATAAAGGAAGATCCTGAAACGGTTATATTGCCTAAAATATTTTTCTCTACAATTCCACCCATTGCGCCGCTGATATATATACCTGATATTTGACTCCCGGTTGTAGGGTTCGAGCAATTTATATTAGTTAGCTTGTTTGATCTTACAGTAAATCCAAATGTACTACCTGATGTGGTTGTAGCATTGATACCGGTAAAACCTTCTTCCGAACTTAAGGTATCAACAATGTTATTAAGTAATTCTATTACACCGGTTGCATCGGTAGAATTGATGGTAATACCTATTAAATTGGTACTTGTTACAATTTTAGTGAGTGTATTGCCGGAAGCTTTTGAAGCACTGGCGGCATTTTTAATAATTATAGGACTAACGATAGATGTCCCTGTAAAATTCCAATTATTGATTGTATTGTTATTTACTACTTTTATTAGCTGGAGCGAGTTGCTTCCATCGTTAGAATTTATTGCTGAAACATTCACTGCCTTTCCCGACCAGTTTAAAAATTTATTTCCGGTAATTACAAAAGAATTGCCCGGAGTGGAGTTGCCGGTACCATAAAATCCATAGAGATTACCTGTGGAATTATTTTTTATAACAGTATCAATAATGTTTTTATCAATCGTTTCTGTGGCATTTGCGCCTGCATTCATTACTCCACTCCTGTTTATGAATGTGGTTTGCCCTGAAGATTCAATATGAATATTTTTAAAAGTATTGGCGCTTAACAAACCATTGGTAGGTGTGGTAGGGGCATTTAAATAAGTAATATAATTTGTGACTATTGTGCCTGGGTTGTCAAATACAAAACCACGAAATTTATTATTGCTTATCGAGAAATTACTGTTTGTTGTAGTACAAGTAATCCCATTTATGGTTCCACTTGGTGTAGCAGCTGTAAGTTTAAATGCTGGACTTGTAAAATCTCCAAACATATTGTTATTAATATTCATTGAGCCTGGAATTAAAACAGTATTGGAAATACCGCTAAAAGTACCTGATGATGCAGAAAGAATATTATTCTTAAATGTGTTGTAGTTAATGTTTAAAGTTCCATACCGTGCTGTATTTATTATGCCAGTTATTGCTACATTAAGCGCAGTGTTATTAATAAGTTCGTTGCTGTTAATGTGAATCGTAAAATTAGGCAGGTCACTATTTTGGGCCTCACTTCTAATAAGTTCAAACGTTCCGGCTGTAAATTGATTATCGTAAGTAATGATGTTGTGTGTAATGGTTGAAGTAATTGTTGCATTAACATCGGGGTTGAATTTGCTGTAAGTCTTTACAATACCACGTACAGTACCACTTCCTGTTAGAGTAGAACTCTCGAGTGTATTATAGGCGATATTTTCATTTATCTGGTGGTTTGAAAAGATACCATATACAACTCCGGAGTTATAGAAGAATGAGGCGGTAGCATATTTTCCTCCAAAATTCGTAATTGTATTTCCCGTAGAAGAGCTACTTCCACCTATATCGTTTCCATCATCCATGTATTGTGGGTTACTACTTCCGATAATAGTTATACCCATGTTTACATTAGAAATGTAATTGCTATATATTTTATTATAGTGGTTGGGAGCTGCTGTGCCATTTAAAACTTGCTTATCAATCGAAATGTTATTGGGGGCGTGAGAAGTATTGCTATAAACTCCAAAAGTGTTTTGATATGTCTTATCTAATGAAATTGTATTATTGCGGATGGTGTTGTATTGTGCTCCATTTATTTGATTGTTTACAAGTAATGCTACCCCCCACTCAGTCATATTATTTGTAGAGTTGGATGTTTTATTATTTAAAGGATTTTCTTGTAATACAAAATTCTCGAGTGTTAAATAGTCAGAACCAATAATTTTAAAAATAGCGTCAGTATAACTTCCAGAGGCTTGGGGTGAGTAGGCTGTGATAGTATTTCCGCTCCCATCAATCCGTATATTATTGATAGCGGTTGCGATGGCAGAATAATTAATGGTATATCCTCCAATTGGTGTGGTTTGCGGATTTCCGGGGTTTAAGGTAATTACAACAGGTCCGGAAATTGCAGTAACTCCATTTAAAGCAGAAATTGCATTAGCCAACGTAGTATAGGTAGCGGCTAAATTAGGAGTGGTGTTTCCGGGGTTTGTAACAACCACCTGACCGGAAGCCATTTTTATGGAAGATATAAATGCAAGGAAGATGATATAAAATTTACTCATAGCCTTAAATAAGGTAACAGATTTAAACAGAAACTGCTGTATTTGATAAAGTTATTAAAAAGCTATGGATTCTTTAAATAATCTCTAATTATGATACAAGATTACACAATATAAAGATGGAGATCTGTCAAAAGAGAGTTCAAACCTATTTTTTAATTCATCAATACCTGTTCAAACTTAGCCAGTGGTGCCATTCGAGCCCTGTGTAAGATGAGGGTGTCACCAACAATTAAATAGCTGTCTGTTGTTTTTAAGGCTTTTAAAAAAAGTGTTTCAATTTCCATATTCGCACATGCCATTAATGTGCTTGGTCCTGGATTTATTATTAAACGGTTTGTGCCAAATGCTGAATAGGTTCCTGAAATACTGTTGCATCCTGTATTACCTATATAATGGTTTTCAGCTTCTTTAAATATGATGTAGGAGTCTTTAATAAACCCAACCTTTGGTTTAACAGGGTTTCCGAAAACCTCGGTTAGTTTCCAATATTTTTCCTTTATTTCAAAGGCATCTTTCGAAAGAATATAGTGTTGTGCAAGCTTTCCCAGAACCTTCCTTCCTTCCGTATCTAACCGGGTTAAGGTGTTTTCTCCTACAAAGTAGCTATCTGCAAAATGTTGTTCTTTGTTTTGTAAAGTAATAGTGTTCCCTTCATTATTCCAGAAGAAAGTGCCATTGTATTTTAGCATAACATTTTCCTTCCCCAAGTATTGAATTTGCTCCTGATAAGTAAGGTTTTCTTTTAAAATGATTGTTGTTTGAATTCCTTCGCAATCCGCACAGGGCAAAACGCCGCTATACGTACCAGCCCAGTCAACTGAATTTTGACTGTTATGCGCGGTATCTGAAACAGGGGCAGTTGATTTTGAAGCTGACTTGCAACGGGTAAATGTGAAAAATACTCCTGCCAAAAAAAGCAGGTAAATTGAAGGTAAGAGCCTGCTCATTTATGCGCTTTTAACTTGTGATTTTTTCCGAAGTTAAGATTTAATGATTTTGAATAATAAGTATATCTGTTAATTTTTATATACAGTCTTTCGGCAGGCGATTTTATGAATATGGGAATCCTTTATACCACTAAATTATCTTCTGTGTATTTTGCTAATATTTGTCGATGTTTTTCTGCCCCATCTACTTACTTAGTAGGGAAAGCCGGAAGTGTTTTTAGTTTTTAATTAGGCATGGAGGATTAGATTTTCTGTTTGATAAAAAGTTTCGTGTATCCATAATAGTTATGCTCCATAAATACCGAATTAAGGGTATTGTTTCGTGTTTGAAATAATCCGAACTTTGAATTGGGGTGGGGGGGCGTAGCCCCCGCCCGAAAGGGGTATCTGCCCCTTAAAGCACCTTGATGAGGTATTGTTTTGTGTTCTTAAAAATCCGAACTTTGAACCGGGGTGGGAAACGCAGTTTCCCCTTTTTTGAAATATACCCCATAAAGTACCAAGCCGAGGTATTGTCTCGTGTTTCCATAATTCCGAAATTTACTTAGGGCGGGAACGCCAGTTCCCCATCTGTTTGGAGTAGTACCTACAAAGTACCGTGATGAGGCATTGTTCCGTGTTATAAAAATTACGAACTTTGAATCGGGGACGCGGGTAGCGTCCCCGGGCAGAAATCC
>CAZBBO010000013.1:0-75854 GCA_964490345.1 uncultured Ferruginibacter sp. | reverse complement strand
TGGATACTATCACGCTCGGGTAAGATTTAAAGCCGATACTACTGGCAGACGGGTAAAAGTAAATTACCAAATAGATGCAGGCAACCCTACACTTATCAGTAGCCTAAAATATGAGTTACAAGATTCAGCAATACAGAAAATCATTTTACGCAACCGCGATAAAAGCCTGATTAAAACTGGAATGCCGGTAACAAAACTCGGCATAACGGGTGAGATTAGCCGACTGGTAGATACCCTAAGAAATAATGGCTATTATAAATTCACCGCAAGTGAATTAAGGATGAGGGGAGATACCACATTCATACCTCTGATAACTATTTCTGCAGACCCGCTGGAACAATGGGAACAATTAGCGCTCTCTTCACAAAAAAGAGATTCTCCCGAAATCAGGCTTGCCCTAGTATTAAATCCACTCTCAGATTCAAGCCGCTTACAACAATATACGGTTGACTCAGTAATTGTATTGCCCGATTTCTTTCCCGGAGATAAGGTTTATGCTGTTACACATAAAATAGCTCAAGCTTCAGGTATCCAAATACGTTACCATCAATACCTTTATAAACCATCCTTATTATTTAGTTTGATAACCCTGCGGCCTGGAATGATTTTTAGCCAAAGCCAGTACTTTCAAACCATTAATAATTTTAATAAAACAGGACTATGGGAAAGCGTCAATATTCGAATAGCGGAAGATTCAACTATTCCAAATAAAGTAACCCTCATTGTAGAACTCCTCCCTTCCAATAAATATGCGTTTGAAGCTGCCCTGGAGGCAAGCTATTCTGCTAATAGCAACACCAATAATGCCCTGGCAGGAAATCTGTTTGGATTATCGGGGAATCTAAGCCTCACCGACAGAAATTTAGCTCACGAAGGAATAAGAATGGCACACAATATACGTGCAGGTGTAGAATTTAATAATCGTTACCGTGAGCTAAATTCTAGTTTGATTAATGCTACTGAGATCAGCTATGCCAATATGCTGGTATTTCCGCGCTTGGTAACGCCATTTAAATTATTAAACCAAAAGACCTTCTCATCTGCCGAGTCTTTTATTAATGCTAACATCTCCTATAGCAACAGGTTGTATCTATTCAATACAAGAGCATTTAACCTGAGTTATGGTATTAATATCCAAAATAAGAAAAATTGGAAATGGACATTTAAACCTATTAATGTTGAATTCAACGACCTATATAATCAAACAGACAGTTTTAGAAGAATACTGGATTCTATTCCATTTTTACGATACTCATACAATACAGCATTTATTCCGGGAATGAGCGCAGGTGTAACCCATACCTATTTTAATCCTAAGCATCCGCACAGCTTATCAAAAGATCGCACCATTACCTTAAACATTGAAGAGTCTGGCTTAACCTGGGGCGCACTATTGCCGGTATTAAAAAAATATCGAAGACAATATGTTCGTACAGATTTAGAGTATAAACACACTACAACATATAAAAATACAGCACTGGCTTTTCGGATATTTACAGGAATAGGTATTGCTGTGGGAAGAGATACTACCCTACCCTTCTTTAAACAATATTTCAGCGGTGGAAATAACGGTATGCGTGCTTGGCCGGTGAGAGGCATTGGTAGAGGCGCACAAAAATTAGCTCCATTTGGCCAAAATATTTTTAATGACCGTACGGGTGATTTACAATTGGAAGCTAATGCAGAATATCGTTATGTTATTGCGCGTATTATCCCAAATACGCTTACATTACGAGGTGCTTTATTTGTTGACGTAGGCAACATTTGGAACTTACGCAATGCACGAGGAGGTAGTATCACCGATAGTGCCCAATTTAAATTTAAAAACCTTTATAAAGAATTGGGCATGGCTGTGGGAACGGGATTCAGGTTGGATTTTAACTACTTTGTGGTTCGACTCGACTTAGGATTTAGAGTAAAACGACCGGAACTAAGCCATATAAATAACGGTTGGAAATTACCAAACATTGGTTTCGATGACTTACTTCCCAAACTGTTTGGAAGAAAGACAGAATATCGTCAATGGCGATATGAAAATTTCAACTTTACTATTGGAATCAGCTATCCTTTTTAAACATATTGCCGGTTGCTAATAACCGAAGAAACGCTTCCAGCGTAAACGCATCTTCTATTCGATATTCCCCAACTATGGTTCTGCGAAGTGAGGAAAGATATCCTCCACAACCTAAATATTTTCCCAAATCATGGGCTAAACTACGGATATACGTTCCTGACGAACACAAAACCCGAAAATGTACTTTGGGTGGTTCATAATCCAAGATATCAAAACTAAAAATTGTAATTGGCCGTGCCTGTATTTCTACCTCTTTCCCACGCCTTGCTAATTCATACAATGGTGTGCCCGCTACTTTAATAGCCGAATAAACAGGAGGTGTTTGCATTTGCTCTCCAACAAATTTGACAACTGCGTTTCGGATATCCATTATAGTTATATGATCTGTAGGCTTAAAATCCAGAGGGTCACTTTCCAAATCATAAGTTGGTGTAACCGCACCAAGAATAATGGTTCCGGTATATTCTTTTACCGTCTTCATTAAATCATTTATCTTCTTTGTAGCCTTACCGGTACACACTATCAATAGGCCGGTGGCAAGTGGATCTAACGTTCCCGCATGCCCTACCTTTTTAATACCCAGCGAATTTCTGATTTTTCGAACCACATCAAAGGATGTCCAATGAACCGGCTTATCTATCAACAACACCTCCCCTGCTTCAAAAACCTGTTTATCAGCCTCCGAAGCCTTTACTATTGGCAATGACTGAAAATCATCGGTATTCGTAGTCTTAAATTTATGAAAATATGAGCCTTTTGCCACCTATTAAAAAAATAAAAAATTACACTTAATATGCACGGGCAAAGAGCACCCGTTCTTTACTCAAACTCCCGGTTAAAATACATTTTCCGACTTCCTGAGGATTGTTCAATGGAATACATCGTATTGTAGCTTTGGCAGCTTCCTTAATCTTTTCTTCTGTTTCACTTGTACCATCCCAATGAGCCATTACAAAATTTCCTTTATCCAATGCCTTTACAAATTCCTCCCAGGTATCTGCCTGGCAAATATGTTCCTTCCTAAACAACAATGCACGATCAAACATATTCTGTTGAATATCCTCAAGCAATTTTTCAACCTCATTAATAATGTTATCTAATGACACTGTTTTCTTTTCCTTAGTATCCCGGCGTGCCACTTCAGCCACATTTTGTTCTAAATCACGTTGCCCTAATGCAATACGAACAGGCACCCCTTTTAATTCGTATTCTGCAAATTTCCATCCCGGACGAGCAGTATCATCATCATCATATTTTACCGAAATACCCTTCCCTTTTAATTCATTGACAATCCATCTTGCCTTTCCATCCACTATCTTTTTCCCCTCTTCTCCTTTATAAATTGGCACTATAACTACTTGCAGCGGAGCTATTCGAGGTGGTAATACCAACCCCTGATCATCACTATGTGCCATAATTAATGCACCAATTAATCGCGTGGAAACACCCCAACTGGTAGCCCAAACATATTCTAGCTTATTTTCCTTATTTGAAAATTGAACATCAAATGCCTTAGCAAAATTTTGTCCTAAAAAATGTGAAGTACCGGCTTGTAATGCTTTACCGTCTTGCATCATAGCCTCAATGCAATAGGTTTCATCTGCACCGGCAAATCTTTCATTAGGTGTTTTAATTCCTTTAATAACCGGCACCGCCATATACTGTTCAACAAAATCGGCATATACACCAAGCATTTTCTCTGTTTCCTCCAATGCTTCCTCACGAGTAGCATGTGCAGTATGACCTTCCTGCCATAAGAATTCTGCAGTTCGTAAGAAAAGACGAGTACGCATTTCCCAACGAACCACATTAGCCCATTGATTAATCAACAGTGGCAAATCACGATAAGACTGAATCCAATTTTTATAAGTACTCCAAATTATAGCCTCACTAGTTGGCCTAACTATTAGCTCTTCTTCTAATTTAGCTTCCGGATCCACCATTAATTTCCCGCTTTTTGATGGATCGCTCTTTAAACGATAATGAGTTACAATGGCACATTCCTTTGCAAAGCCTTCAGCATTTTTTTCTTCTGCTTCAAATAAACTCTTCGGAATAAATAATGGAAAATAAGCATTTACATGTCCTGTTTCTTTAAACATCTTGTCTAATTGATTGCGCATATTTTCCCATAAGGTAAAGCCATAAGGCTTTATCACCATACATCCACGTACTGCAGAATAGTCTGCTAAAGACCCTTTAATTACAAGATCATTGTACCATTGCGAATAGTCTTCTTCTCTTCCTGTAATCGCTTTTCCCATAACATTATTTTAACTAAAAGAAAATTTGTAACTTAACTAATATCAGATTAGCACATATTTAACATCAAAAAAATAAAAACAGCAACTTTCATCTGTCATAATATGGAACTTTACATTAGTTACTTGCGCAAAAATAGCATCTTACACCTTTAAACGCTCCAACATGAAGAACAAAATTATACTCCTATTATTTGTAGCAGGAATTGGTTTTTCCTCCTGTAGCACCTCCTACAGAAATTCTCAAACACCTGATGATGTTTATTTTTCACCGCTCAAAGATATGACCTACGCCAATGAGCAAAAAGATGAACATAACTACATTGACCCTGAGGAACGTGAAATTCGAATGGCAGCACATGATCAAAGATGGCGCAATTTAGACTATTACTATAACTACGATAATTATTATAACCCCTATTATTATGGCTATGGTAGTGGTTATGGGTATTATTATAATCCTTTTTACTATCCTTATCCTGTTTATGCTCCGGTGATATGGAGTAATCCTAAAAATCACACACCACGTATGGCAAATCTTGGCGCTTATCAACAGCCACAAACCATAACTGTTAAAGACCCAAAGCTTGGCACTACGCAAACCATAAAAAATACTTCGCGATATAACAATTCAAATATGCGCAACGGAAATACCCGTAGCATTTTTTCATCCGGTAATACAAATAGCTCAACAGAGAACAACACAAGGTCTTACAACCCTTCATCTTCAGGCAGAGTTAGCAGTGGTAGTAGTAACAGCAGCAGTACTCCGGTTTCAAGGCCACCACGCCATTAATTTTCTCTTGCTTTGAAATAAATGATAACTGTAAATATCTTACATGAAAAGATTTTTATTTTTTTTACCTATCCTTATTTGTCTTGGAACAGAGGCACAGATTCCTGAAGATGCAGTTCGTTATAGTTGGAACCCGCAAAATTTATCTGCACGTATTAATAGTATTGGTGGTACAATGGGCTCCTTGGCTGGCGATATCAGCACTCTATATGTAAACCCTGCCGGAATTGCTTTTTTCAACACCCGGGAAATATCTTTTGGTTTAAACTGGAACACCCTGAATTCACGTGCTTTATATAGAGATTCCACCAATCGCTTAACAAAGAACAATTTGAGCATGAGCCCTATTGGCATTATCATTGGCGAAGGCCGTAATCCCAATAAACCGGCAGGAGAAAAAAACAGTTTTGCGTTTGCATTTAACCAGTTAGTCAATTTTAATAACCAAATCCGTTTAAAGGGATACAACAATTATAGTTCTTTTAGTGAAACATTTGCTGAAGAATTTGCAAAAAGCGGATGGAGCATTAATGAAGTATTGCAATCGAACTCGCCCCTACCTTTTACATCAGCACCTGCCTTATATACTTATTTAATAGATACAGTAAGATTACCAGATGGCTCTTATCAAATTAAAGCGGCTCCGGAGTATTTGTTGGATGCCGGGCAGGCATTAATGCAAGATTATTCACAAACGACAAGTGGTGGGATTTATGAATTAACGGGAGGATTTGCTTCTAACATTAAAGATAAATATTACATAGGCCTCTCAATGGGTATTCCTATTATCAATTATAAAAGCAATACCACCATTTCGGAAACTGATACCTCTGCAAATACTGACAATCATTTTGCTTCTTTCAATTATGAAGATGAATTTCAAACTACCGGTGCCGGAATAAACCTTCGACTGGGTTTTATTTTCCGCCCCAAAGACTACATCCGCCTTGGTGTTGCATTACATTCTCCCAATTGGATGTTTATGACAGACAAACGGAATACGTATTTAACCACTGAATTGGAAAACCCAGAACAAATAATCACCGCATCTTCACGCACTTTTACAAATGGCAGCTCAGGTAAATCAAGGTATATCCAATTATCACCTTGGAAGGCTGTTATAAGTGGGTCGTACGTTTTTAGAGAAGTTGAAAACGTAAATAAACAGCGTGGATTCATTACTGCAGATATTGAATATGTTAACCATAGGGGCTCGCGTTTTTATAGCAAAAACGAAGATCCTACCAGGGAAGAAAAAAACTATTATAAGTCCCTCAATAAAGTGGTTAAGGGAATGTACAAAGGAGCATTTAATTTTAGAGTTGGCGGTGAATTAAAGTTTAGTGTAATAATGGCCAGGTTAGGGTTTGCTTACTATGGTAATCCGTATCGCGACAACCCTGAAAGAGCTAATCAAATGCAAATTACCGGTGGGCTTGGATATCGTGATAAAGGATTTTTCATTGACCTGGGATATGTATATAACGTGAAGAAAGATTTTCAATTCCCATACCGGCTCGAAGACCGGGCTAATACATACGGAACATTGAAACAAACACGAGGCACTATAATGGCTACCGCAGGTATTAAGTTTTAACTATAAGAGAATATTTTTAAGGTATTAGCTTTTCGCAACAGGCAATTACCGCTTCCTTATCGGGTGCACACCAATGCCAAAGTTTATCTCCCTTAAACCAAGTCATTTGTCTCTTTGCATATCTTCTTGTATGCTGTTTAATTTGCAATACAGCCTCTTCTAATGAGATGTTTCCATCTAAGAAATTAAGCAATTCTTTATACCCTACTGTTTGTAATGCATTTAACGTACTGAATGGTAGAAGTGATTTTACTTCATTAAGTAAATTATTTTCCATCATCAAATCAACCCTTGCACTAATTCGCTTATACAAAACCTCTCTTGGCAATTCCAATGCCACTTTTATCACTTTAAAAGGCCGTTTAGCAACCGGGTTAAGATGAAAAGATAAAATAGATTTCCCTGTTTGTTCAAATACTTCCAAGGCGCGTTGTACTCTGCGTGGATTTTGAATTTCTCCTTGTTGAAAAAAAAGGGGGTCATATTTTTTAATATTGCGTTGAAGCCCTCCTATTCCTTCATCATTAAAAACCGCATCCCATTTTTTTCTAATGACTGCATCCGCAGGTGGAATTTGATTTAATCCATCTGTAAATGCCCTTATATACAAGCCTGTTCCTCCAACCATGACAACAATCCGGTTCCTTTTAAATAGTGAGGTTATTAATTGCAATGCATCTCTTTCAAAAACAGCTGCATTTACATCATCATTTATTGAGTAGTTCGCAACCCAATGATGTGGAATAAGTTTAAGTTGATGGGGTGAAGGCCGTGCCACACCGATATTTAGTTCTTGGTAGCACTGCCTGCTATCAGCAGAAATAATTTCAGTACCAAAATATTTTGCAACTTCAATAGCCACATCTGTTTTACCTACAGCAGTAGGCCCACCAATAATAATACAGGTATTTTGCTCATTCATGAATTGAACATAAAAGCGGTAGTATTAAAATTCATCTCCTGAGGATTGGGATTCCTCTTCATAACTATCCTTCCCATCATCATCTTCATCACCCTCTTCACCGAAACCATCGTTCAATGCATCGTTTTTAAGGTCGTATTTTTCTTCCATTTCAGTGAGCCGAGCATCAACCAAACCCTTGAGGCCATATTGTGATGGGGCAATTCCGGATGAACGGATACAGGAGGGATAATTGATCTTTTTATTTTCTTCCTTTTCAACTTGGATTAATTCAATCAAGAAGCGCCAATTTTTATTAAAATCATAATCAAAAATGAATTTTTGATTAGGATCTTTTATTTCACTTCCTATGGTCACCTCCGACATAATTAAAGGGGCCACACGGTATGGCTTATCATAAAGTTCAAGACTTATCTCGCGACCTTCTTGCCAATGATCATTACTACGATAAAAGGTAGCCTTATGCTTGTTATCAAAATCAAAACTCTTTAATATAACCAAGAAGAAATCAAAAAAATTTTGGGTATGCCGAATAACAATATCGCGGTACACACTATCTTCATCTTCCCAATAAACCCTGAATTTCAAAATTGCCATAATCAAATGTAAGAAAATTTAATAAGGGCTCCATGTTAACATACTGTCATTTCACTTCATTTGTTTTAGCCCCAACTCATTAGCCTTTTTTGCCATTAATTCAAAAGCAGCCTCTTTTGTATTAGGGATAATCCCATCCAGGATAGCCTCTCTAATAGCTTTTTTGATAACCCCTACCATTATACCAGGCTCAAGCCCAAAGGTTTCCATAATTACTTCACCGCTAACCGGTGGCTGCCAGTTACGAATATGGTCTTTTGCTTCCACCTCAGCACATCGCCGGCGCACCATATCAAAATTCTCTAAAAAGCGTGTCCTTTTCTGTTTATTACGTGAGGTAATATCTGCCTCACAGAGCATCATCAGGCTTTCAAAATCATCTCCGGCATCAAACAATAATCTACGTATAGCCGAATCCGTTATATTTTCGTTTGTCAAGCTAATAGGCCGCAGGTGTAGTTCTACCATTTTCTTCACAAACTTCATTTTATCATGCTGGGGAAGTTTAAGCCGCGAAAAAATACCCGGTACCATTCTAGCACCAACTACCTCATGCCCATGAAACGTCCAACCATGTCCTTCTTCATATCTTTTCGTAGTAGGTTTTCCAATATCATGCAATACGGCTGCCCATCTCAGCCATAAATCATCAGTATGTTCAGAGATATTATCTATAACTTGTAAGGTATGATAGAAGTTATCTTTATGTCCTTTTCCATCAATATATTCAGCTCCGGAAAGTTGTGCCATTTGAGGAAAAATAATATCAAGTAAGCCTGAAATAAAAAGCAAATGAAATCCGATGGAGGGTTTCTTACTCAACAGGATTTTATTCAATTCATCTGTAATTCGTTCTTTACTTACAATACTTATTCTTTCTGCTTTATTCTTTATTGCTTCAAAAGTTTCAGGAACAATAGTAAAGTTCAATTGAGTTGCAAAGCGAATAGCACGCATCATTCGCAACGGATCGTCACTAAAAGTGATTTCCGGATTAAGTGGAGTGATAATTTTCTCTTCCTGAATATGCTTAAGCCCATTAAAAGGATCCAGCACTTGGCCAAAATCTCCTTCATTCAAACTTATGGCCATTGCATTAATTGTAAAATCTCGCCGATTTTGATCATCTTCTAATGTACCCGGTTCAACCACCGGCTTTCTGCTATTACGTGAATAACTCTCTTTTCTTGCCCCTACCAATTCAATGTCAAACCCATCAATCAAAAGCTGGGCAACTCCGAAATTTTTAAAGATATTTATTCCGGTAGCGGGTGGCACAAGTTTCTTTGCTACCATTTCAGCATCTCCAATACATACAATATCAATATCGTTGGTAGGCCTTCCCATTATCTTATCGCGCACAAAACCACCCACTACATAACAAGCAATTCCGGCTTCCTTCCCAACCTGGGAAATAAGCCTAAATAATTTTTCCTCCTTTTCAGAATAGCAAATTTTCATCAGTTTGCAAGATAAGCACCTTGTTGGTTTACTATGGCATTATAGTTGAATAATATACAATCACGCATTAAAAGGCTGATAACTATAATTAATTTTGACAAACTGACAACTATTTTACATATATGAATAAAAGGTATTTATTGGAAGGCCAGGAGGAGGAATTAGAATTTATGCCAATTATCCCATTAAACGAGGGAGATGATGGAAGTGAGGACAGTAAAGATTTCCCAACTACATTGTCCATTCTTCCATTACGCAATACTGTTCTCTTTCCAGGTGTGGTAATTCCTATAACCGTAGGTAGGGATAAGAGCATAAAAGCAGTAATGGATGCATACAAGGCTGACAAATTGATTGGTGTAGTGGCACAAAAAGACAGTTCGATTGAGGAACCTACTGTTTCGGATTTAGAAAATATTGGCACCGTAGCAAAAATGGTGAAACTTATTAAAATGCCTGATGGCGGTACAACTATTATTATCCAAGGGAAAAAACGCTTTAAACTTGATGAGATTACTTCAGATGATCCTTATTTTAAAGCGAGGGTTACTTTTTTAAATGATGAAAAGCCGGAAGATGATCAGGACTTTAAAGCTTTAATTGGAAGTATAAAGGATTTAGCAGGGCAAATTGTGGGCTTATCACCAAACCTACCCAGTGAAGCCGCCATTATTCTTAAAAACATTGAAAACCCAACCTTCCTAATCCACTTTGTAAGCAGCAACCTAAGCAGCGATCTAAAGCACAAACAGCAATTACTAGAAAACAGCAATTTAAAAGCAAGAGCCGAATTGCTACTCGGGCTAATGCAAACTGAATTGCAATACGCTGAACTAAAAGATAAAGTAACCAGTAAAACAAGAGCAGAACTGGACAAACAGCAGCGTGAATATTTTCTTCAACAACAAATGAAAGCCATTAAAGATGAACTTGGTGGTGATAATGTGGCCGAGGTAAAAGAAATGCAAAAACGGGCTGAAGGAAAAAAATGGCCTAATGCTGCTGCAGAAATGTTTAACAAGGGCATTGAGCGTTTAGAACGGATGCATCCTTCCACACCGGATTATTCAGTAGTATTTAATCATCTCGATTTGATGTTGGACCTTCCTTGGGAAGAATATACTCAAGACCACTATGACTTAAAAAAGGCACAGAAGATTTTAGACCATGATCATTTTGGAATGGAAAAAGTTAAAGAAAGGATTTTAGAATACTTAGCCGTACTGAAATTAAAAGGTGACATGAAAAGTCCAATTTTATGCTTTGTTGGACCTCCGGGAATTGGGAAAACCAGTTTAGGAAAAAGTATTGCCTCTGCAATAAAAAGAAAATATGTAAGAGTAAGTCTTGGTGGCCTTCATGATGAAGGTGAAATAAGAGGCCATCGAAAAACATATATCGGAGCAATGCCTGGCAGAATAATTCAATCTATCAGAAAAACAAAATCCGGAAATCCGGTGATGATTCTTGATGAGATTGATAAGGTAGGTAGCGATCATAGAGGCGATCCTTCTTCGGCCCTTTTAGAAGTACTTGATCCGGAACAGAACAATACCTTTTACGATAATTACCTTGAACTTGAATACGATTTAAGTAAAGTATTATTTATTGCTACTGCTAATTCTATTAGTTCTATTCAGCCTGCCTTAAGAGACAGATTAGAGATCATTGATTTAAGTGGTTATGCGATTGAGGAAAAAATTGAAATTGCTCGCCTTCATTTAATCCCCAAGCAAATGGAAATGCATGGGTTAAAAAAGAATTCATTCAAAATAAATAATGCAGTAATTGAGAAAATAATCTCGGATTATACTCGTGAAAGCGGAGTGCGTGAACTTGATAGGCAATTGGCATCTATTATGCGTTATCAAGCAAAGGAATTAGTAATAAAGGGAAAAGTAAAAGCACAACTTACAGCTGCTGACATTGAAAAAATATTAAGTAAACCTCGATATACTAATGAGTCTTATAAAATGGCTAATATGCCCGGGGTTGCAGTAGGTTTAGCTTGGACTTCAGTTGGTGGTGACATTCTTTTTATTGAAGCGCAAAAAACAGAAGGCAAGGGCGAATTAAAATTGACCGGTAATTTAGGTAATGTGATGAAGGAAAGTGCAACAACAGCTTTAACATGGTTGACTGCCAATGCCAGAAAATTAAATATCAACCCAAATGACTTCTCCAAATATGCCGCACACATTCATGTTCCTGAGGGAGCTGTTCCAAAGGACGGTCCAAGCGCCGGAGTAACCATGATAACTTCATTAGCAAGTATTTTTACCGGTAGAAAAGTAAAGCCATATCTAGCTATGTCAGGTGAAATTACTCTACGAGGTCAAGTATTGCCGGTGGGAGGAATTAAGGAAAAAGTTTTAGCAGCTAAACGCTCGGGAATTAAAGAAATTATATTATCATCTCAAAATGAAAAAGATGTATTAGAGATAAATCCATCCTTTATTAAAGGCATCAAATTTCATTATATTAAAACCATGATGCAAGTTTTAGATCAGGCTTTAGAGCAAGTACGGGTAAAGAGTTAGTTTGAATTACGCCGCTCCATCCAATCCTTTTCGGGCGGAGTGGTTAGTGCCTGCATTATTCCGGTAAAGAAAATTACCAAAATATTAATAAAAAGAAATAATATATTGAATGAATAGTACTCGCCAATATTAGTAAACTGAAACCGGAAGAATGATATTATATCTAATACAAAAATTACAGCCCAAATCAATATCATAACCGCAAATAAAGACAGCGATAAATACCGAATAGCAAGAGAGGGGTGATGTAGTGTTCTTTTAAAGAATAGCACAAAAGCCGTAACAAAAATAGCCGCTGGTACACAAATTAAAAACGCTACATACAAATAATCCAGCCATGGTAAGAGTCTCAGCGCCTCAAAAAAGAGCCGCATAATAAAAAAGAACAGCGTTAAGATTAAGGCAAAGGTTAGTGCAGCAAGCAATATAGTTCCGAATAAACGAATAAATTTTCCCGGAGCATTTGCCTTACTGTAGTGTAACATACTGAAAAGTATTATTTAAAATAACTCAGGTTTGTTTTAGGCGTAAGAAACAATAAACTTTCATACATTAATTTGATAGTCTGCTCTATATCATCTTTATGAATCATTTCCACTGTTGTATGCATATAGCGCAAGGGAATAGAAATTAATACGGAAGGACATCCATCATTTGCATACGCAAAGGAATCAGTATCTGTACCTGTACTGCGGCTTACGGTGCGCATTTGTACAGGGATTTTATTTTTTGCTGCTACTTGCTGCACATAATCCAGCAGCTTATTATGTACTGCAGGGCCATAGCATAGTGAAGGTCCCTTTCCGCAATGACATTCCCCTTCAATAATTTTATTAATCATTGGCGTAGTACTATCATGTGTTACATCTGTAATAATAGCTACATCAGGTTTAATTCTGCGTGCCATCATTTCAGCACCACGTAACCCAATCTCCTCTTGCACTGCATTCACTACATACAATGTAAATGGAAGCTTTTTTTTGTTTTCCTTTATTAAGCGAGCAATCTGTGCAATCATAAAACCACCAATACGATTATCAAATGCTCGTCCAATTAAAAACCCATTTGCCAATTCATCAAAACCTTCTTCATAAGTTACAACAGCTCCTACATGCACACCTAATGTTTCAACTTCTTTTCTGTTTCTTGCGCCGCAATCCAAGAAAAGATTATCCACCTTAGGCTGTGGTTCCTTGTTATCATTATTACTAAGCCGGGTATGAATTGCCGGCCAGCCAAACACTGCCTTTACCGCTCCCTTCTTTCCATGTATAATTACTCTTTTGCTTGGTGCAATTTGATGATCAACACCACCATTCCGCTTCAGATATAATAACCCTTCAGGTGAAATATAATTCACAAACCAACTAATTTCATCTGCATGTGCTTCTATTACAACCTTAAAGCCTGTTCCGGGATTAATTATACCAGCTACCGAGCCATAGGGGTCTGTAAGAAAATCATCTACATAAGGCTTCATATAACTCATCCAAATCTTTTGCCCATCACTTTCAAAACCTGTAGGTGATGGGTTGTTGATATATTCTCTTAAAAAATTATATTCTTTTTCGCCAAGTAATTTTTTTGAACGTATTGCTTTCGCCATGATAATAGTTTGTGAGGCAAAATTATAGATATCCGGCTACAAAAGTAAAAATAGCCGACAAAAGCATCAATCCATCCACTACAAAATAATAAAAAATATAGCCCCGGGGCTTTAGAGATAACCAATAAACCCATAATGCAATGATACCGGTAAAAATAAAAGCCGTTACCTGCCCCGGTTTGTGAATCAACAACCTCAATTGAATTCCGGCAAAGATGAATAATATAAAAAATACAACCATTATAACACGAAGCGCTGATTTGGACACATCTGTAGCAAGGCTATGTAGGCTATTTAATAAATCAATTTTGGAATCACGAGAATCAAAAATGGAACACAACATCATCATAAAAAAGAAGCGGGCAAAGAACAGCCATAACACATCCTCAAAAATAAAAGCCTGGTGATATACCGGTAAAGCAATAGTAATAAAACTCCATGTAAAGGCTAAAAGAGATGTTTTTAAAAACCCAAACCTTCGATGCTTTTTAGCCCATTCAAAAGGCCATAAAGGCATACTATATAAGCCTGTGAGAAACATGCCGACTAGTAGAACAGGCCATAAATAAAAAAGTGTAATCAATCCATACAATGCTATTATACAAGAAACAAGAATCAATAAAATATTGGAAACATTGCGGCTAAAAAACTTAACAGAACCTGCAGATGACAATGAATAGCGAGTAAGCAACCAATACATATTATATCCGGCAAGGGTAAAAGAAAATACCATTAAATACAATATTATGGGCAAATGAATACCCAATAACGAAGACGTTTGGTAGCATAATGCTGCAGCGCAAATGCTGATAAATATAGAATGAGACAGGATGAAACGTAGCCACTTCATTAAGGAAGGGTATGATAAATAAACGGTTGGTTTGTAACTAA
Source organism: uncultured Ferruginibacter sp. (assembly GCA_964490345.1). Classification (GTDB taxonomy): domain Bacteria; phylum Bacteroidota; class Bacteroidia; order Chitinophagales; family Chitinophagaceae; genus Ferruginibacter. The sequence continues at coordinate 61,109 of CAZBBO010000013.1, read as the reverse complement.
AACATTACTTTTATTTTTTGCAAAATCCTTTATATATATCTCAAAAAACAAGGTGTCTGTATATGGCCGTTGTGATACAGGCAAATCTCGGCCACCCATGATATCAAACAAGCTTATACTAACCTCACCTTTGAAATTTTTCTTTGCTGATGTGCCTAAATCAGGAAATGTTAGGCTGGAATCAACCCGATTGGTAAGCAAATTCTTCATATATATTTTGGCGGTATCACTTCCCGGGATAAGGCCTAAATCCCCTTCCTTATCGGTTACTTCCAAAATAATATGAGGTGGGTTTGAAGAAACATCTAAGTTACTTCCGGAGTTGCGGTCAAACTTTACAAATGAAATTTGTGGTTCAGTTGTAAAACTATCTTTTTTGCATCCTACCACGCCGGCCAACAAAAAAAGTAAAAAAACCTTACGCATAAAAATCATTTAGCCAAAGTTAAGCAATGAATTCTTTTCGGCTTTTATTTTAACTGCATGTTTTAACACAATCCGCTAATTTCACACTTTTATAAAATGGTCTATTCCGGATATGATATAATTTCCAGCATTTGGAAAATTTCCAATGCTGATGAATTTGAAAACATTTGTATGGATGTGTTTCATTTTCAATATACATACAATGCGGTTTACAGACGCTATTGCCATTCGCTTCATAAAAATGAAGACTCCGTAAAGACCATTAATGATATTCCTTTTTTGCCTATCCACTTATATAAAAGCCACGATATTATTTCTTCAACATTTGAACCGGAGATAATTTTCGAGAGTAGCGGAACCACTGAAAGTTCAGTTTCCCGGCACTTAGTTAAGGATACAAAAATTTATGACCTAAGTTTTACAAAGACCTTTGAACAATTTTATGGCCCGGCCAAACAATATTGTATCCTGGGATTACTCCCTTCCTATCTTGAACGAGGCAAATCCTCACTCGTATATATGGTTAACGGGCTGATGCAACAATCTCAACATCAGCAAAATGGTTTTTATTTATATGAACATGCCAAGCTGGCTGAAGTAATTCAAAGAAATATAATTGAAAAAATTCCCACCTTGCTCATTGGTGTTACATATGCACTCATTGATTTTGCCCTGGAATACCCGATGCCATTAAAGAATACAATTATTTTAGAAACAGGCGGGATGAAAGGAAGGAAGAAAGAATTGTTACGTGAAGAAGTTCATCAAATATTAACCGCTCAATGGCAATTAAATACCATTCATAGTGAATACGGAATGACCGAATTATTATCTCAGGCCTATTCAAAAGAAAAAGGAATATTTACCTGTCCACAGTGGATGATGGTGCTTGCAAGACAGGAAGATGATCCATTTAACATCAGCCAACCTAATAAAATGGCTACAGGAATAGCCAATATCATTGATTTAGCCAATGTATTTAGTTGTTCATTTATTGCCACAGATGATATTATAAAGGTACACAACGGAGGAACTTTTGAAGTGATAGGAAGAGCCGATCATTCTGATTTAAGAGGATGTACCTTGATGGTTCCTCAACAAGTAGTGTAGAACAATTATTAAAAAGGAAAATGTTCAACCTTTTTTAATAAAAAAAGCGACACAGAATATGCATCGCTTTCATTATGTGATCCCGCTGGGACTCGAACCCAGGGCCCATACATTAAAAGTGTATTGCTCTACCAACTGAGCTACGGAATCAGCCAATTAAAAGTATCCGAAAAAGATCGGGTTTCTTTTAAGGAGTGCAAAAATAAGGCAAATTGATTGAGCAGCAAATTTTTTTAAAAAAGATTCATTCCCTTTTAAAATGTATAAACAAAAAAATGTTGAAAACAGTAGTTTTACAGCCTATTTTTGCCATAATTCGTAAACATGGCAGACATTTTTAAAGACAAGGTTGTGGCCATCACGGGAGGAAGTGATGGAATAGGCAAAGCCTTGGTAGAAAAACTTTTACACTTAGGAGCACAAGTAGCTACTTGTGGACGTAATCAGGATAAGTTATATGACCTTCAGCTTCGATATCCGGGATTCCCTTTGCACTGTGTTGTAGCTGATGTGAGTAAGTTTGGCGATTGTGACTTATTTATCCGCTCTACAATAAAACAATTTGGAGGTATTGATATCCTCATAAATAATGCAGGTATTTCTATGAAGGCACTATTTAGAGAAGTAGAAACTACGGTGATAAAAAAAACTATGGAGGTTAACTTCTTTGGTGCTGTTTACTGCACGAAGTTTGCACTTGAGTCCATTATAGAACGAAAAGGAACCATTGTTGGCGTGTCAAGTATTGCTGGGTTTAGAGGATTGCCGGGGAGAAGCGGTTATTCTGCATCAAAATTCGCACTCAACGGATGGTTGGAAGCATTAAGAGTAGAATTGTTTCATACGGGTGTTAACGTGATGTGGGTATGTCCGGGCTATACCAGAAGCAATATCCGTTATGCAGCACTTGATAAAACCGGTGAAGCCGGAGGAGAAAGTGCAATGCACGAAGAGCAATTAATGAGCAGCGAAGAATGTGCAGACAATATTTTACATGCTATTAAGAAAAAGAAACGTTCTTTAATATTAACATCCAAAGGCAAACAAGCTGTTTGGATTAATAAGATTTTTCCTTCATTAGCGGATAAGTTAACACATAAATTCTTTTTTAAAAACGGGCAACTCATTAAATAAAATTACTACTAACAAATAATGGCAATTATTACCCTTACTTCTGACATTGGCCACACCGACTATTTACCGGGAGCCATAAAAGGGAAATTGCTTACCATATTAAAAAATCCGGTACTGGCAGATATTACCCACGAACTTGAGCCTTTCAATATGTTGCAAGCCGCTTATATGTGTAGAAACGCATTTTGGAATTATCCTCAAAATACGTATCACATAGTTATTGCCAATCTTTTCGATTTACAATCAACAACCATGATGATTGCAAAAGATAATGGACAATATATTTTTTGTGCTGATAATGGATTGGTAGAAATGATCCTTAAAAGGCCTCCGGAGATTGCTGTAAAATTAAGTCCGTTAAAACCGGAAAATAATAAAGTATTATCGGTTACCACTGCCTTCGCAAAAGCAATTCAGCAACTAGAAAATGGTTTAAATATTGAAGAAATAGGCCAAATTAAAACTGATTTTATAGCCTATAATTTATTTAAACCTGTAATTGGCAATAATTGGATTGAACGCCCTATCATTTTTATTGATAAATTTGAAAATGTTATAGTGGATATAACTGAAGCGGAATTTGAAAAACAAAGGGGAGGAAGAGATTTTCAGATTATCTTTAGAAGGAATGAATTTATAGATAAGATAAGCAACTCCTATGCAGATGTTAACCTTGGTGATAAAGCAGCGATCTTTAACTCTGCAGGTTACCTTGAAATTGCAATAAATAAAGGCAATGCTGCCGGCCTATTCGGTTTAAAAAGTTTTTCTGAATTTCAGCAGCATAGTATTATTCCAACAATGATGTATCAAACCATAAAAATTAATTTTATTAACGAAAAATAAAACCATTACAACATGAAGAAGCTGATCTTTTATTCTTTTCTATCTCTATTTTTAACTCCCGCAATTGCTCAGGTAAAATTACCCGCACCCTCACCACAGCAAACCATTAAGCAGGCTTTTGGCATGGGTGAATTAGAGGTGGTTTATTCCAGGCCATCAATGAAGAATAGGCCAATCTTTGGTGATTTAGTACCTTATGATAAACTTTGGAGAACAGGTGCTAATGCTGCAACCCGTATTACTTTTTCGGATGCAGTAAAAATGGGTGATTCAAAAATTGAACCGGGCACCTATGCTTTATATACAATTCCCGGTGCTTCAAAATGGCAAATCATCATTAATAAAGATTTTAAAAATTCCGGTGTAACCGGTTATAATCAGGAAAATGATGTAGCTCGTTTTAGTGTTCCTGTTGCTACAGGAAAAGACAAAGTAGAAAGCTTTACCATACAATTTGACAATGTACTTCCTGAGAGTTGTAACCTGGTATTAAGCTGGGATTTAACGCGCATTATAGTTCCCATTACCACCCAGGTAAAAGAAGCTTTAGGCAAGCAAATTGAAGAGGCGCTTAACGGTGACAATAAACCATATTGGGCCGCTGCTCAATATTATTACGAATATGCTAAAGACAATAAAATGGCTTTAGAAATGACATCTAAAGCGCTCGAAGAAAATCCTGAATCATTTTGGATTTATTTATATAAGGCAAAAATAGAAAAAGCATTAGGTGAAAAGGAAAATGCAATAGCTACTGCAACAAAAGGACTTGATGTAGCATTAAAAGCAAAGAGTGATGATTATGTGAAAATGTTTAAGGAATTTATTGAGCAAAATAAAAAGTAACCGGTTAAAGATATTTTAACGAAATAGCTATCCGTTTTTGCTGATAGCTATTTTTTTACCATTGATGCAGCATCCAATAATCGTATTTCTTTATATTCATTCATCCTATATCCTCTCATTTGATTTTGAATAAAATAATTGGAAAATAGAGGCAACAGATAAAACTAAAACAGTTCCAATAACATTTAACCAAAGAAAGGAAATAACATCTGCCCAATAAATAAGTATAACTAATAGTTGTGCGATACATCCTGCCCAAAATACAGCTCTACCTGAAATCCATTTCACCCCAAAGGCTACCAAAAAGATACCCAAGATAACTCCATAAAAAATAGAGCCGAGTATATTCACTGCTTCAATTAGGCTATTCCCGATATTATTGGCAAACATGGCCACCAGGATACAAAAGATACCCCACCCAAAGGTGTACCATTTTGATGCTTTGTATTCTTTAGATTCATCTTCGTTTTTTACGAAATACCTTTTATGAAAATCAACCATGGTACAGGCAGCCAGTGCATTTAATGCTGCTGAAATGCTACCCCAAGCTGCAAGGAAGATAACAGCAAACAAAAGCCCAACCAAACCTACAGGAAGATGATCCTTTACAAACCGCAAAAAGATATAGTTATTATCATTCCCATCATCACCAGGTAAAGCCCTTTTTAATAAGGCACGGTATTCATTCCGCAACAAATCCATTTGCACGGTATTCCCTTCTATTGAAGCAGACTGATATGCAGCTCTCACTTGTTTCATTTGTGGGCCAACCGTTGTTGATTCAGCTAATGCAGCACGTGAATCATCAAAAAAAACAGGTGCCTTATAATGCTGATAAAAAACAAAAATGAGCACGCCAAGCAATAAAATAAAAAACTGCATAGGAATCTTAACCAATCCATTCATCAATAATCCCTTCCGGCTTTCTTTTACGCTTTTAGCGGTGAGATACCTCCCTACCTGACTATGATCTGTTCCAAAATAACTTAGCGCTAAAAAGAAGCCACCAATTATTCCACTCCACAAATTATATTTATCCTTCCAGTTAAACGAACCCGACTCAAAACCTGTGGTGAATACATTCATCTTCCCAGCCTCCTTTGCTTCCTCTACTGCACGGCTAAAAGAAATGCCGTTCGGAAGTAAATGCACAATGATATAACCCACTAAAAACAAGGATACAAAAACAATAACCATTTGTAAGCTTTGGGTATAGGCCACCGCCCTGGCTCCACCGCTCATAGTATAAATAATAAGCAATCCCCCCATTATTAAATTGGTTAGGTAAATATTCCAACCCATGATTGAACTAAGGATAATAGATGGGGCATAAATACTCACGCCGGTACTTAAACCACGCGATATAAGAAAGAGCAAGGAGGTAAGTGTACGGGTTTTTAAATCAAAGCGCTTTTCAAGAAATTCGTAAGCTGTGATTACTTTGAGTTTGTTATAAACAGGCACAAAAACATAACTAATAACAATCATGGCCAGAGGAAGTCCGAAATAATACTGAACAAAACGCATACCGTCTGAATAGGATTGTCCGGGGCCGGATAAATAGGTGACTGCACTTGCCTGTGTACCCATGATACTCATCAACACTAAAAACCAAGGTAAATTTCGATTGCTAAGGAAATAACCTTCTAAATTTTTACTGGCACGACTCTTATACACACCAAATACAATAATACCAAGTAATACAGCCAATAAAATGATCCAATCAATTACGTGCATACGTAGGCGTTAGTTTATTAATGAGCTAACAAATTAGCTAATATCCTGTAAGCTCCGGGCACGCCGGCAGGAAGTTCTCTAAAAAGCACCAAGCCGGTATAGACAAATCTTCCCCTTCCGTAATTAGCCACAATGAGGCTACCATCCTGCACTTTATCGCCAGGCCATGGGTCTTTCATAGCAATCAATCGCGTATAAGCTTTATCAATATCTTCAGCACTATATATGCTCCTCTCCTGAATCCAACCATCAAAATCATGTGAATTAATTTTATTGGGATAATTCCATATCCTATGCTCAGGCTGAAGCATGGATACCGGAGCATACTCATTAGTTATTCGTGAACGGGAGATAGTAAATGGATAAGGAGCAAAATCAAACTTTATCCCGCCAATATTATTTTGGGTATTATATTGTACCATCAATACACCGCCCTGTTCTACATACAACATAAGCGACTTATACGCCGAGGCGAGCCATGGGTGTACATTATAAGCTCTTACACCAGCCACAATAGCATCATACTCATTTAACGAGCTACCCAACAACTGTTCTCTGGAAAGCATATCAACCCGGTATCCCATTTGTGCCAAAGCCTCGGGTACCTTATCGCCGGCACCTGCAATATATCCAATGCGTTTACCCACAATCGTTAGTTCTGGCGAAATTACTTTAAGACTGTCCTTATAATGATAAAGTTGATTAGGAATATGATCATAGCTGATAAGCCGGGTTGCCAACTGAAATTTCTCATTACGATTTACCAATTCCACTTCAGCATAATACAAGCGTATCTTATCTTTCAAGTACTTCACCTGTAAAGGAAAGAGCATCTCATCTCCCTTGTTAACATCCACTACAGTATCAGCAATTAATTGCAATTTATTTTTTTCACCTGCATAAACACGCACCCTTTCATTTACCGGTGCATTAAACTTCACCTTAATCTTTACTTCCTTAAACTCATCTTGTGGCTTAATGAGTAAAACATCTTTATCAAATGAAACCTCTGCCCTTTGCACAATAAAAACTGGTTGGTGCACTTCTCCTTTTACCGGATCCGTAAATTTATAGCTAACAGGTAATGAAAAGTTTACGGAACTTCCATAAATATCAAAACTTACCTTGGCTTCAAACTCCCTGATTTCAGGCAAATTGCGAATGGGAATATGTTCAATATTATACCTTCCATTCCCTTTTTCCATTTGTAAAAAAAAGGGTGTAGAAAAGTGAGTTTTACTTGAAACAGGTACCCACTTTCTTACTACCATCTGTTCATTTAGAGGCGCATCGGCCCAATCTGCCTCAATATTCAAAACCTGCATCTTAATATTACTAACAGGCAAGCCTAAACGATTATTAAATGAAAAAACCAACTGCATGCTATCTCCTGCAACATTAAACTGATTAGAAGCGTTCACTTCCATATATATGCCTGATGCTTTTTTTATTAATTGATCCACAGCATGCATTTTTTCATCTTTCCAAAAACTATCTACAGCGGATAAGAAATGGGTATAAACGGTTTTTAATTGCAGCAAACTACTTATGGATTTTGAAGGATGTTGAATATTAAAACTTAACTGTGGAGAGCGCTGCATATCAAAGAGCCGGGTTCGATTACCTGCTTCTACAACTTTTAAACGGGAAAGATCAGTGCTTATTCCGTCCATCAAATTATTAACAGGAGGCACTCCTTTTAAGGTTTTAAAATACTCCATCAATTGCCCACGCTGTGGTGCCACGCCAAACCCCTGACTTCGATGCATACTCCTACTCTTTGCTGCCATTTCTCCATATCCCATTCCTAACATACTATTATACATGCCTACATCAATTTTAAATTGATCTTCGCTTTGGGTATTGGTAGCACCAAAATTGAAAGTATTCCATAACAACCGTTTAGCTTGCCAGGGTTTAACGCCAAAGGCAAATTGCTCAGGAAACATTTTTTCATCTGCGGCAGCATCAAATGCCTCAGAAGCTAAAATAGCAGAGGCTGTATGATGTCCATGCCCGCCCTCGCCGGTAGTGGGGAACCGGGTAATGATAACATCGGGTTTAAATTTTCTAATCACCCAAACCACATCGGCCAGTATTTCATTATGGCCCCAAAAGTTAAAAGCTTCATCAGGACTTTTGCTATATCCAAAGTCATAGGCACGAGTAAAGAATTGTTTGGCTCCATCAATCCTCCGGGCGTCTAACAATTCCTGGGTACGAATAAGCCCAAGGTCTATTCCCTGTTCATCACCAATTAAATTTTGTCCGCCATCTCCACGGGTAAGGCTTAAATAAGCTGTGCGATATTGTTTTTCATTTGCGAGGTATGATAATAAGCGGGTGTTTTCATCATCAGGATGTGCAGCAATATATAAAACACTACCATACACTTCAAGTTTCTTAAGCTCATGAAATATTTCTGCAGCATCCTGGGCTTGAACACTACCATTACCCATTGCCCATCCAAATAAGCCAAGAAAAAGGCATCTTTTCAACATCTATTTTAATTTAATTCTTATTTAAAAAAACAGCATTGATTAAAAATAATTTTCCATTTTCCCAAAAGCTTCTAAAAAGCGGATCTTCTAAGAAATAAGTTATGCCTCCCCTCCCGAAACTTTGTGAAGCAATTACAGTTCCATCGTTCAAATTAGGCAATACATTTTTACCAACGAACCCAGCCACCAATGCCTCTTTCTTTACCACTCCCACATTCCATCCTGATGACAGGAAATCAAAAATTACCGATTCGGTTTTAAGTGTATAATAAACATCCGGATAACCATATCCCAACGGATGCGTATTATCAATATTTACTTTATAAATAGCTCCGGGTACAAAATTGGATATACTTTGTCTTACCCTATCTCCATACCGTTTTACCAGATTATAACTTGTTTTATCTAATTCCTCTGAGGTACTTTTCTTTTTAGTAACACCCCATTCACCCGAGGCCATTTGAATAGCTGCATTTCCAATAGCTATCAATCTTCCTCCATTTTTCAACCAATCTTTTAGTTCGTTATTTTCTTCTTTAGAATCAATCGCCTCATACCAGCCATCAGCCAAGATAATCACATCTAAATCTTTAAGTGGAAGTTTGTTTGGATTGTTGCTTGAAAAAAGTGAAATAGGATAATTTAGTTGCCTATCAAAGAAATGCCAAATGGCACCTACTGAATGTTCGTTAAGGCGATCATTTGCAAGCATTCCAACGCGAAGGTTATTTACCTGGCTAATTTTATCAGAGCCAAAATCTACACCGGCATCCATCATACCTGTACTTACCGGCACTAACGCTACTTCAAATTGTTTTGCCAAATTAAGCAATGAAGCTATCTTATCCTTATTTCCACTTTGTAAAACAATCAGTGTTCCAGCTTCATATTTATTTCCCTGATATGAAAAAGGGCTGGCAGATACACGCACTTTTATTCCTGATTTTAACATAGCTGCCAAAAATTTTCCTGATTCAATAGAGTTATAAGATGTGAGATACCCATATGCATTATCAGGAATATTTTTTGCCGGTGTGGAAACAGCTTCTGAAAATGCAATCACTTCAGGCGTAGCATACGCATCTATACCAAACACATACGGCAATGCCCAGGCGGTAATATCATAGGTTAAACTATCACTCAATTTCGATTTCGGTTCAAACAACGTACGCACTAGCACTCCTTTAGGTTGGAGTGTTGAAACAACCAAGTCATTGGGACGAGTTTGATAACTTTCCGTTTTCCCGTTGAAATAGTGATATCCTTGAATGGCACTTTTTTTACCAGCAATACCGTATTGAATTTTATTTCGATCTAAGAGTGTTTTCAAAGCTTTTAGTTTACCTTGATTACTACCATCAAGGATATACGTTTTATATATACCACTGCCGTTTTTAATGGTTTGTTGAAAAAAGGCTTGGAACTCCCGATTCAAATCCATTTGATGTGCAGAAGCCGTCTCTATGGTACTCAATCCGGCAGTAAGATGATGTTGAATTCGCTGTGTCAGTGTAAGGGTATCACCATCAAAAGCGATGGATACACCACCCATTGAGTGCCCGGCCTGTTCATAGGTCATACCAATAGCTCCATTGTACAAAGGATAGGTATCTCCATAAGCAGGATAAAACAGATCAAAAAATTCACCGGTAAAGTACAGCCATCCCATTTTATCAAAATGCCTTGCATTATTTTTGCCCACTACACTTTGAAAACTGCGTTGAAACGGGGTGATTACTTCATGCATAGGCTCTGCAGCAGGAGGGAAATAATAAGGGCTATCATAATATTGTTCATGAAAATCTACATGTATTGAGGGCATCCATTGATGATAAGCTTCCATTCTATTTTGGGTTTCCAACTGGCTTTGCCATGCCCAATCACGATTCAAATCAAAATAATAATGATTAGGCCGCCCTCCGGGCCAGGGTTCCATATGTTCACGTGAAAACATCATCGGATTTGGGTTTTTACCCACCATACCATTAAACCAATTCACATAGCGATCTCGCCCATCAGGATTAAGTGAGGGGTCAATAATAACGACAGTATTTTTTAACCATTCCGCTGCCGTAATATTTTCACCTGATGCCAGCTCATATAACATTTGCATAGCAACTTCTGTTGAGCTTGCTTCGTTGCCATGCACATTAAAGCTAAGCCAAACCACAGCCGGCATATCCACATTACCCGGTTGATCACTAACCAGACCGGTTAATCGCAGATTATTTATTCTAATTTTTTCCAATTGTTTCATATTTGACTCATCCGAAATAACGGTATAAATCAAATCACGGCCCTCAAAGGTTTCGCCATAGTGAAATAGTTTTACATGATTTGGCCTCTCTTTGGCTATGTAGTCGAAATAATTTATTACAGCAAAATGAGGGGTAAAATGCTCGCCTAAGGGGTATCCCAAAAATACTGAGGGCGACTTTACCGACTGGCCAAATGCAATAACAGGCAGCAATAACACCAAAAAGAATGCTTTTTTCAAGATGATAATTTTTATTTTATGAAGTTAATAAAGCCCTCTGCCTTTTATCCGAATTTTGGATAAACAATAGAAAAGATATGGTAAAATTAAGATTGAAAAATGCACGTTTAAACCTATTGTCTATTTTTACAAACAAAATTTCACCTGAAACGTTTTTTTAAAATATTAAAACGGACGTTACTCGTTCTATTATTATTGATTATTACTGTTGTAGTATTAATCAATTTATCACCTGTGCAAACCTGGTTAGCAAAAAATGCAGCCCGGCAACTTTCGGCAAAGATTGGCGCACAAGTTACAATCAATCGAATAAATATCCGCTTGTTTAACCGAATGGAGTTTAACGGCCTTATGGTAGCCGATCGTCATAAAGACACCCTCTTATATGCTGGGAAAGCAAAAATGGCTATCACCAATTGGTTTTTTTTAAAAGACAAAGCCACCATAAGCTATTTACAATTAGACAAAGCCGAATTTAATTTTCATAGAACGGATTCTATTTGGAATTACCAGTTCATTTTGGATTATTTTGATACCCCAACAAATAACAACAAAGAAAAAAACAAAATCGAACTTAACATTAATTCCCTTCGGCTCACTCATGTAGTTTTTAATAAAAAAGATGCCTGGATTGGTCAGAACCAAAGAATTTCCGCAAAGGATATTTTCGTAAACATGGATAAAATTGATTATGTAAAAAAACAAATCCTTGTAAAAGACATCAACCTAACCAGCCCCATTTTTGCTCAATCTGATTACCCCGGTAACAGGTTACCCCAACCTAATCTTTCGGCTATATTAAAGAGAATTCCTATTGCCTCTGCTTTGAGGTGGAATAATTCTGGTTGGCAAGTTCGGGTAAGCACTTTAAAAATAATGGATGGTATTTTTCAAAATGACAAAGAAACTGTGCGAGAACCTTATGATGATAGATTTGATGGGCAACATATTTTATTTTATGATATTAATGGCTCAATAAAAAATCTTTCAGCAATCAGAGATACTTTTTCCGGACACATACAAGTATCAGCGCAAGAAAAATGTGGCCTTATTGTAAAAGAAGTAAATGCAGATATGCGTTTTACTCCGGTATTAATGGAATTTAATAACCTCACTTTAAAAACAAATCGAAGTGAATTAGGGAATTATTATTCCATGAAATATGATTCTTTTAATAAGGATATGGCCAATTTCATTTCAGATGTAGTACTTACCGGACATTTTAAAAACTCCATACTACATAGTAACGATATTGCATTTTTTGCACCCAAACTAAAAAAGTGGAATAGGTTGTTTTATTTTGAAGGGAACGCAACAGGAACCGTTGAAGATTTTATTGCCAGAGATATGAAAATAAAATCAGGCATGTCGTACCTAGAAGGTGATTTTGCAATGAAAGGCCTGCCAGATATAGATTCTACAATAATGAAGTTGGATGCAAAAACATTAGCCACTCATTATTTCGACCTGATTAATTTTTTCCCTGCAGTAAAAGATTTGAAAACGCCGAGGGTTTCAGCTTTAGGAAAATTGTATTTTATAGGTCAGGCTTCAGGCGCATTGTATAACTTCACTACCACAGGAAATTTTCGTTCAGACATAGGAGCGATTGGAGCCAATCAGTTCAATATCAACCTTTCAGCAAAGGATGATGTATTATATAGTGGGAAATTGCAAACTCAACAATTTAATATCGGACAATTTCTCAACAATAACACTTTTGGAAAAATATCCTTAGATGGCAATATAAGTGGGAAAGCACTTACACTAGACAAATTAAAAGTAAATTATGATGGCCATATTTCTTCGGTAGAATGGAATAATAAAACCTTTTCAAACCTGGATATAACAGGAGATTTTGAGAAGCGCTTTTTTAGAGGGCATTTTACCATTGATGACCCTAAAATAAAAATTCGCACATTGGATGGCACCGTCAGCCTAATTGATAAGGAAATGAATTTAAATGCAGATGCAGATATTGATTTTATAGACTTGCAGCAGTTAGGAATAGTAAAGAAGGATTTGCGAATGGGTGGAAAATTCAATATGAATTTTACCGGTAATAACATTGACCACTTTATGGGTTCTGCACGGGTTTATGACGCCAATTTGGTTTCCGATTCCATCCGGCTCTCCTTCGATTCGTTATCTCTTTCTTCATATTTAGAAGGAGATAAAAAAACATTAACACTACATTCTAATGAAATAGATGCTCAGCTTAAAGGGAATTACACCATCATGGATCTTCCTAATGCTTTCAGGTTTTTCTTTAGTCGCTATTTCCCTGCATATATAGAAAAACCTGATTTTCTTGTAAATAATCAGGATTTTACTTTTAATATTCACACACGTGATGTAGAAAGTTATTTACCGCTTATTCATCCACAAATAAAAGGGTTAAATCATGCCAATGTAGATGGGAAAATCAATCTTATTCATTCCATGCTAGACTTAAATGCATTTATTCCGGAGTTTTCATTTGGCAAGAGAACATTTCAAAATATAAATATAGATGGAGATGGGGATATGGATACGCTAAGAGCCAATATAGATGTGGAGCGCATTGTATTATCAGATAGCCTTCAATTTCCAAAGACTAACTTAAAACTAAAAACGAATAACAATTATTCATGGGTACAGTTAACTACCAGCGCAAGTAAGAATATTAATAACGCCCAGCTTAATGCAGGAATAGAAACAATGCCTGATGGTGTACAGATTAATTTATTTCCTTCATCAATTATTCTAAATGAAAAAGAATGGTTATTGGAAAACAACGGAGAGTTAACCATTCGTAAAAACTTTATTAATGCCCATGAAATTAAATTCAAACATGCGAATGAAGAAATATCCATACTCAGCGAATTATCAGACGAAACAGACCAAGCGCACTTAATAGCTAATTTAAAAAACGTAACTATTGAAGACATAGCTCCATTAGTAATACAAAAACCAAAATTAGCAGGCAAACTAACTGGTACGGCTACACTATTTAATCCATTTGGAAAAACCTCTTTAGCCTTTATTGGAGAAGCAGAAAATTTTTACTTAAATAAGAAAAGAATAGGTGATGTAAACCTGGAAGCCAATGCCGATTTATTATCAGGCAATATCAACTATAGGGCAAATGCACGTGATACCACATTTGACTTTGATTTGGAAGGTAATTATAATTACAAAGACTCATTAAGAAAATTAGTGATTAGCCTTGACGGGCAAAAGATTAACTTAGAAGTACTTGAACCGTATTTGAATACCATATTCACTTCTATTAAAGGCACTGCAACGGCTAATTTACAGATAAACGGCACTCCGGGTCAATTATACTTAGTGGGAGAAGCCACTATTGATAGTGCTGAGTTGATGGTAGATTACACACAATGTAAATACACCCTTAAAGATGAAACGGTATATTTTAGGCCTGATGAAATTGATTTAGGCAGGATGGATATTTATGATACGCTGGGCAATCAAGGCGTAGTAAGTGGGAGGATGACACATCAATTCTTTGATAATTTTAACTTCCATCAGGTAAACCTGGAAACTCAAAAACTCCTTCTACTAAACACCTCCCGAAAAAATAACGAACAATTTTACGGCAATTTAATGGGTTATGCCAAAGTAAGCCTAAATGGGCCACTTGCTGGTATGGTAATGACAATAGACGGACAACCAAGCAGTACAGATTCAAGCAGATTATTTCTTCCAACCGAAGACAGCAAGGAAAGCAGCAGCATAGATTATATAGACTTTGTACAATATGGCACCTTGCCCGATGAGCGCAAGAAAAACAATACAGCCAATATGCTTGTCATTATGAATGTAAATGCCAATCCAAGTTGCCAGGTTGATGTTATATTAGATGAAGCTACCGGTGATATTATTTCCGGACAGGGCAATGGTTTATTAAACATCAGGGTGGGCACAAAAGAGCCATTAAGTATAAGGGGGAGATATGAATTAGTAAAAGGAGAATATACCTTTAATTTTCAAACATTTTTACACAAACCATTTACGCTAAACCGCGGCTCCATTACCTGGAACGGGGACCCCTATCAAGCGATTATAGACATTGAAGCAGAGTACGTTGCCAAAAATGTAGATGTAAGTATATTAGCCAGTGCAGGAGGATATCGTCAAAAGGAAGATGTAACCATCATCTCCCACCTCACCGGGATATTGCAACAACCGGTAATTGAATTTGAATTCAAACTTCCCGAAAAAAGTGAAATCAAAAATGATTATATCGCTGTAAAAAAACTTGCAGATTTCCAAAACGATAAAGCGGAGATGAATAAGCAGGTAGCCAGTTTACTTTTATTCAATTCGTTTATTAGTAGTGGCCAATCCTTCCTTTCAGCAGAAAACACCTTATCCATTGCCACCAATACCATTGGCGGAATAATGAGTGGCTGGCTTACCAATATTTTCAACAAAGAATTAGAAAAAGCCACCCATGGTATTATTACCAGTTATATAGATATAAATCCTACACTAAACCTTCAAACAGCTGCCAGCCAGCTTCAGGCAAATGTGCGGGCAGGATTGAAACTTTTGTTAAGCAAAAGACTTTTTATTTTGATAGGTGGAAATTTAGAATACAACAATCCTGCAACCCTTCAATTATCACGCCGGGGATTATTAACTCCTGATATTACTATTGAATGGTTGCTAAATAAAGATGGCACCCTGCGGGTAGTAGGGTTTAACAGAACAAGTATTGACCTTACCGCAGGACAACGTAACCGCTCGGGGATTCAACTTTCTTACAGAAAGAATTATAACCGCTTATGGGAAATATTTATGAGCAGAAAAAGGATTGAGGAAAGAGAACAAAAATATCGCAACACATTGCGCACTGAAAAGTAATCAAACTTCGTTTATGCGTGAGTGTTATTTTAATCCATTTAAAATTTGATGCCCCATCTTATCCCTTTTGGTAACCAGGTATTTCTTATTGTACAGATTAGGCACCATTTCAATAGGAACTCGCTCCGTAATTTCCAGGCCATACCCTGATAATCCGGCGCGCTTACGTGGGTTATTGCTTATTAATTTTATTTTTCCAATGCCCAGTTTCCGTAAAATTTGTGCCCCTACACCATAATCTCTTTCATCTACACCAAAGCCTAAATGAAGATTTGCCTCTACTGTATCCATTCCTTCCTCCTGTAATTTATAGGCCTTAAGCTTATTTAAGAGTCCGATACCACGCCCTTCCTGATTCATATATAATACCAGTCCGCGACCTGCTTCTTCAATCATTTGCATAGCCGCATGAAGTTGTTCACCGCAATCACATCTCAGTGAACCCAAAATATCACCGGTAAGGCAACTGCTATGCACCCTAACCAATACAGCATCATCTTCAGTCCATTCGCCCTTTTTCAATGCCATGTGAATATCACCGGTATTTAATTGTTTAAAAGCAATAAGTTCAAAAACACCATAACGTGTAGGCATCTGCACCCTCACTTCTTCTTCCACCAATGATTCTGTTTTTAAGCGATAGGCAATTAAATCTTTGATAGAAATAATTTTCAAACCGAACTTCTTTGCAATCTTTTGTAATTCAGGAACTCTTGCCATCGAGCCATCTTCATTCATAATTTCAACCAACACACCAACGGGATCAAATCCGGCAAGCCGGGCAATATCAACTGCAGCCTCTGTATGTCCGGATCTTCTTAATACGCCGCCTCTTTTGGCTTTTAATGGGAAGATATGGCCCGGACGGCCAAAATCACCCGGCTGTTTTTTGGGGTTCACCAATGCCTTCACAGTCTTTGAGCGATCATGCGCAGAAATCCCTGTAGTACAGCCATCACCCAACAAATCAATACTCACAGTAAATGCAGTTTCGTGCAGCGATGTATTATCAGATACCATAGGATGAAGCCTCAATTCATCGCACCTCTCCTCTGTTAAAGGCGCACAAATAAGGCCACGACCATAGGTGCTCATGAAATTAATCACCTCCGGAGTAGCATTTGCAGCAGCAGTAATAAAATCCCCTTCATTTTCCCTGTCCTCATCATCCACCACAATAATCAATTTGCCATTTTTTACTTCCTCAATGGCTGATTCAATGCTATCCAACATAAAAAATATTTATCTGCAAAGTTACTAATGAATCCCTATCCATGCTAATTGAACGCATCCCCTCAAAAAAAATAGTGTGTTTCCTAACATTCTGTTAATAAAAGATGCAATTTTATCATTGATTATTGTTTTTCTTTGTACAAGCAAAACTGACTCAAATATGAGAAAACTTTTACCTATCTTAATTTTACTTGCCTTACCGTTTTTCGGCTTAAGCCAAGTTACTACCAGTAGTTTAACTGGTTATGTTAAAAACTCCAAAGGAGAAGTATTAAGCGGAAGCTCAGTTGAAGTTACCCATACTTCTACCGGAACAACGTACCGGACTGTTACCCACAAAGATGGTCGTTATGATTTAGTGAACCTAATACCCGGCGGGCCGTACACTATTTCCATCTCTTTTGTAGGATATAATAATTTTTCTCAAAGCGGAATTAATCTGCCTTTGGGAGAGAATACAAGGGTTGATGCCAGTTTGGAATCTACCGCCGTTCAGTTATCGGATGTTGTGGTTACAGGAACAACGCATAACACGCGTAGAAAGACAGGCGCTTCTACCAATATAAGTCGTGAACAAATAAATGCCATGCCTACATTAAGCAGAAGCCTAATGGATTTTGCTCGCTTAACACCTCAAGCAACTGGAAGCAATTCATTTGCAGGAATGAATAACCGCTTCAATAATATCACTATTGATGGTGCAGTAAATAATGATGTATTTGGATTAGCCTCTTCCGGCACTCCGGGTGGTCAGGCAGGCACAACACCTATTTCACTTGATGCTATACAAGAAGTTCAGGTTGTACTTGCACCTTATGATATCACTTATGGCAATTTCACAGGTGGTGGAATAAATGCAGTTACCCGTTCAGGAACAAATGAAATCCAAGGCACTATTTATTACTTTTTCCGTAATGAAAATACGGTAGGAAAAGACCCTTTAACCAGACAGAAAACAACTCAGTTTTCAGATAAACAATTTGGTGCACGTATAGGCGGACCAATTATTAAAAATAAAATATTCTATTTCCTGAATGGAGAAATGGCGCGCAGAACTTCTCCCACCTTGTTTAATGCAGGAGAAGAAAGATCTTTACTCTCCCTTGAAGATGCACAGGCACTTTATGATACAGTAAAAAACCGTTGGGGATATGATGCGGGAAGTTTTGGTGTTGTAGATGTGCAAACACAAAGCGATAAGATATTTGGAAGAATTGACTGGAATGTAACAGACAAGCACAGGCTTACTTGGCGCCATAACTATATTAATGCTTTTGATGACAATATTAGCCGAAGCAGTTCTTCTTTCCGTTTTGGGAATAACGCCTACCGTTTTAACAACAAACAAAACATTACCGTTGTAGAATTACGCAGCCGGTTTAGTAATAAAGTAACTAATAATCTGATTATTGGTAATCATCGAATTCGCGACTTCCGTTCTGTGTACGGACAGGTTTTCCCATCAATAGAAATTTCAATGAACGGTGGTACGGTTACCATGGGTTCTGAAAGAAGTTCAGTTGCCAATGTTCTAAATCAGGATATTCTGGAGATAACCGATAATCTGAAAATTTCAAAAGGCAAACATCTCTTTACTATTGGTACGCATAATGAATTATTTAAGTTCATGAACGTATTCATTAATAATTACAATGGCAGATGGCGTTTTGCATCATTGAATGATTTCAATGTGAACGCACCACGCCAGTTTGATGTTACTTATACAGGAGATAAAGCCTCCTTAGGTGACAAGCCGGCAGCAGAATTTAAGGCGGCGCAGTTTGGATTTTATGTTCAGGATGAAATTCAATTTAATCCAAAATTTCGTTTAACCATTGGCTTACGCGGAGACATGCCGGTATTTAATGATAAGCCTGAATATAACCCTTATGTAGATTCAGTATTTGCAGGTAAATACAGCACAACTACTGTTCCTGACAAAAAACTATTATTCTCTCCAAGGATAGGATTTAATTATGATGTAGATGGTGATCGTAGTACTGTAATCAGAGGTGGTATTGGTGTATTTACCGGACGTATTCCATTTGTTTGGATTTCCAATCAGTATTCAAACAATGGGATGCTAACTAAATCAACCTCACAAACAGACAACACGCCTACACAGGCTCCATTTACAGTAAATAACGGAAACGGTTTAGACCCCACCGTAGAGCCTTCACAAATTGGCTCCTCTACATCACCCAACTTTGATTTAAATTTAATAAGTAAAGATTTCAAACTTCCACAAGTAGTAAGATTCAATTTGGCTGCTGATAAAAAATTACCCGGAGATATTAATTTAACCATTGAAACAATCTTAAGCAGAACACTCAATAATATCTTATATCAAGATATTAATCTTACCGATCCTGTAGGAGTTGTTGATCCTACATATAACAATGGATTCGACACCAGGATAGCTTATGCTTCTTCCAGTGCTGCACGCCGCCGGTTTGCTAATTTAAATAATGCTATTTTAATCAGTAACACAAATCGTGGCTATTCGTTTAATGCCGGATTTACGCTTAATAAAACCTGGGATAATTTCTTTGGACAAATATCCTATAACTTTAATAGTGCTGCTGACATAAACAGCGGATTGAGTTCTACCGCACTATCTAATTGGGAATATGTACAAGTTGTTGGCAACCCAAACAATCCGCCATTAGCTACATCAGCACACGAATTGAAACATCGTTTTATGGGTGTTGCATCATACAACATCAGCTATGCTAAATATTTTAAATCTACCATTTCGTTTATTTATGTAGGGAGTTCCGGACAACCATTTACTTATTTGGTTGATGGAGACTTGAATAGTGATGGCAGATTTGGAAATGATTTAATGTATGTTCCTGCTGATGCATCACAAATTAAATTCATAGACAGGCTGAGTGGCTCAGGCGCTGTTATTGCTACTGCGGCAGAGCAACAAGCAGCTTTTTTCAACTTCATTAACAATGATAAATATTTGAGCAGCAGGAAAGGAAATTATACTGAAAGAAATGGTTCGGTTACACCTTGGCAGCATGTTATTGATATGCGCTTTGCTCAAGACTTTTACACTACTATTAATGGGAAAAAGCACGACCTACAATTAACCATTGATATTTTTAACTTTACTAATCTGCTAAACAAAAAATGGGGACGTCAGTATTATGTTTCAAACCAGGCCTATACGCTGTTAACCGCGGTTAACCGTACATCGGGCCCTAATGCCGGGAAAGGATACAACTATACTCCGCGTACTCCATGGTCTGAATCATTCGGTTCCCGATTCCAGGGACAAATTGGAATCAGATATACTTTTAACTAACCCTTCACCTGATAAATAAAAGCTCCGGTTTTTTACCGGAGCTTTTTTATTGTTCTGTATTTTTTGAAAAGGCCCATACCAAAAAAGTTGGAAATGCTTTTGCCCAGGTGGGTACATCATGTCTGCCATCAGCTAATTCAAGATAGGAAACATTCTTATCAGGGCATCCACTTAGTTTAAGTTCATTAATTACTGCCTGAGTATCATCAATAGAATCTATAATACCATTATGGTTTCTATCTGCCGTTTCGTCTAAAACCCCTACTTCAAAAAAATACCTTTGCCACGGGAAATACTTCCCTTCACGCACCTGCTTTTGCATTATACGATGCTCATTTTCATTAAAATTAGGTTCATCCTGAGATACACTTCGCCACCACATAGAGCCACTAAAAATTCCACAAACTGTAAATTCTGCAGGATAATTCCACACAATATCCATTGCATACAGCCCACCTAATGAAAATCCGGCATAAGCCTTTTGCTTAAAAGAGGGCATGGCAAAATGACTTCTTATAAATGGTAAAAGTTCTTCTAAAACAAAACGGTTATGCAAGAAGGCTTTTGCTCCTCTTCCCTTATAATCCATATACCTGGCTGTTCCATATTCATTCTTACGGTCGGCACCGCAGTATATCCCAATACACATCAGCGGAGAAAGTGGAAAACGGGAATAGGCTTCGTTCAATATCTTTTCAAAGTCCATGGTAACCAGGTCTTGCCCGTCATTAATCAATAACAAAGAAACATTTTCAGAAAGCTTAGCGGGCACATAGCAATCAAACCTTACCATACGACCCAAAAAATGTGACTCCAGTTCAAGTGAATAAACAGAAATTGTAGGATTTTGTAATTCCGGCATCTTCGTAAAATTAATACTTAAAGAAATATATTCTTCAATTTGCCGGTAAAATCATAATTTGTTTAATTAACCTGTTAAAAATATATTTGATTACAACAACAGAATCCTTATATAAATTATTGAACATGAAAAAGATTGGAATTTTATTTGGCCAGGAAAGGACTTTCCCTCAGGCTCTTGTAGAAAGAATTAATAATAAGAAGCCAGTCGGAATATTGGCAGAGCCGGTTTCTATAGATAAAGTTATGCAGGGTGAAGGAAATGGTTACGCCGTTATCTTTGATCGTATCTCTCAAGATGTTCCGTTTTACCGTGCATTTTTAAAAAATGCAGCACTTTGTGATACCGCTGTATTAAACAATCCATTTTGGTTTAGTGCAGATGAGAAGTTTTTTAATAACTGCCTTGCTACAAAAATAAATGTACCGGTTCCTAAAACAGTAATTCTCCCTTCTCGTGAAATGCCACCGGATACAAGTGAGAACTCATTTTCTAATCTCACCTATCCTTTAGATTGGGATGGCATATTTAATTACGTTGGATTCCCGGCCTATATGAAGCCATTTGCAGGTGGAGGCTGGAAGAGTGTTTATAAGATTAAAGACATGGACGACTTTTTCATCAAGCATGGTGAAACGGGTGAATTGGTGATGATGCTACAGGAGGAGATTATCTTTGAAGAATACTATCGCTGCTATTGTATCGGTGGTAAGTATGTGCGCATCATGCCTTATGAGCCAAGAAATCCTCATCACCTCCGTTATGTAGCAGATTTTAAACCATCAGAGGAAAGATTAAAAATGATGGAAGAAATAGTGCTACGTATCAATCATTATCTTGGATATGATTTTAATACAGTAGAATTAGCGGTACGAAACGGAATCCCCTATGCAATTGACTTTTGTAACCCTGCGCCTGATGCTGACAAAAACAGTGTAGGAGAAGAAAATTTTGAATGGGTGGTAGAAACAGCTGCTAACTATGCTATTGAGCGGGCTATGGAACATAAACCCGGGGTTGATAATCTCACCTGGGGAGAATATATTAAACGGAGTGCCTCAAAAAAAGCACTTTATTAAAATCAAAATAAGCAATCGGGATAAATAATATTTTCTTATGCCTATAAAATATAAACACTTCACCATTGGTGTGGAAGAAGAGTATATGGTTATTGACCCTATAACTAAAGAATTGAGGAGCCATCAGCAAAAGATAGTACAAGAGGGGCAGAAGGTAATTAAAGACAAGGTAAAAGCCGAAATGCATCAAGCCGTAGTTGAGGTAGGAACCGATATTTGTGCAGATGTGAACGAAGCATTCATGGATGTAGGAACACTTAGAAAAACCATTGCAGGTATTGCTGATGAACTTGGCTTATGGGTTGGTGCAAGCGGAACACATCCTTTTAGCCACTGGGAAAGCCAACTTATTACCGACCATGCCCGATACAGCGAAATTGTAAATGAATTACAAGAGGCAGCCAGGAGCAATCTTATCTTCGGATTGCACGTTCACGTAGGTATGGAAACGCGGGAAATGGCCATACATATTGCCAATTCTGTTCGTTATTTTTTACCCCACATCTTTGCGCTCAGTACTAATTCTCCATTTTGGGAAGGAAGAAAAACAGGATACAAATCTTTTAGAACAAAGGTATTTGAAAAGTTTCCACGCACAGGTATTCCCGACGCATACAATAGTATAGAGGATTACGACAACTACATTAAGCTGCTGGTAAAAACAAATTGCATTGATAATGCGAAGAAAATATGGTGGGATTTGCGTGTACATCCATTTTTTAATACAGTTGAATTTAGAATTTGCGACATTCCATTAACTGTACACGAAACTATTATGCTGGCCGGCTTGTTTCAGGCTATATGTGCTAAGATTTATAAGTTGCGTACACAAAACCTGAATTTTATGATGTACTCACGGGCACTGTTAAACGAAAATAAATTTAGAGCAAGCAGATACGGCATTGAAGGGAGTTTAATTGATTTTGGTAAAGAGCAGGAAGTAAATACAAGGGTGCTTATTTATGAATTACTTGATTTTATAGATGATGTGATTCCACATTTAGGCAGCAGGAGTGCGATTTCACATGTGCACAAAGTTTTGGAAGAAGGCACTGGGGCAGACAGACAACTTAAAGTATATGAAAATGAACAAAACCTGCAAGCTGTTACAGATTTTATTCATGACCAATTTTTAAATGGTCTTTAATTAGCGTATTAAATTAACAGCTCCCTTTTTTGTTTCTACCTTTCCAGATTGAAGCGTAATCTTTAAAACATATACATATACGCCCGATGGTTGAAGTTTACCTTTGTGTAGGCCATCCCATCCACCTGAAAGCCCCTTACCTGAGAATATTTTTTCACCCCATTGATTAAAAATATTTGTTTCCACCATGGTAATTGAATTTCCGTAGGGCATAAATACATCATTCAATCCATCATCGTTTGGTGTAAATGAATTGGGGATATAAATATCTTCATTTCCGGAGTTTACTGCTAAAATAAAAACTGCGGAGTCAAGGCAACCGCTTTGGCTAATTCCCAAAACCTTGATTGTATCTGTAGATAGGGCCGTAAATGTTTGCACAGTGAGTGTTTGATTGGGAAACATCTCTATCGGTGTCCAAGCCGTTACAGTAAATGGATCTGCTGCCGTAGCTGTTAAGGTTACCGGAGTGCCGACATTTACAGGAGTAGCCGGACCGTTAAGTGAAAGACTGAAACCGGTTACAGTTATTTCCTTACTTATAGAAGCTGAACATCCGCCATTAGAAGCCGTGTAAGTTATTGTTGTGGTTCCTACACCAACTGCAGTAACAACACCGGCGGCATCTATAGTTGCTACATCCACATCACTACTACTCCATGTGCCGCCACTAAACGCATTGGTAAATGTTGCAGTTGGATTTCCTTCACCCAGGCAAATTACATCTACACCATCAATGTTATCAAGAACAAATTCTGTTACTTCTACAACTATTTCGGCACGATTGCTTTCGCATCCATTTATTGTTTGAGACACATAATAAGAAGTAGTTCCGGCAGAATTTGTTAAGGGCGTAGGCGGTGTTGACTGCCCTGTACCACCCGACACGCTATTATACCACAGCAAATTATTTCCTGATGCTGCAAGAGGTATGGCAGTTTGATTCAGACAATAATTAACCGGAGAAGTAACTGCGGGCAGCGCGGGCTGATC
Organism: uncultured Ferruginibacter sp.; assembly: GCA_964490345.1. Taxonomy (GTDB): domain Bacteria; phylum Bacteroidota; class Bacteroidia; order Chitinophagales; family Chitinophagaceae; genus Ferruginibacter. The sequence continues at coordinate 36,513 of CAZBBO010000013.1, read as the reverse complement.
GGGCGGTGTATTAATTGTGGTACCGGTAGATCTTGTACATCCAAGTGTATTTGCAATTGTTATTGTATATGCACCCGGTGCGAGATTATTAAATACAGGGTCTGCTTGAAAATCTACACCATTTATACTAAAAGTAAATCCAAGACTTACGGGAGGTGAAGTAATAGTAATTCCTCCGAATGGCTGTGCACAAGATGGTTGTAGAACGGTAAAAATAATATCAGGCACGCCTTGTGCATTTGCTACATAAACTTGCAAGGTAGATTCACAACCTCCATCATCCTTTACCGAAATGAGATATGTTCCCGGTGTTAAATTTGAAAAAACATTTGCCGTTTGAAAAGTCCCTCCATTTAAAGCATAAATATAATTTGTACCGGTAGGAGAAGTAACGGTTATTGCGCCCATAGTTCCGGGACAAGTAGGATTAACAACAGAAGCTGTAACATTGAAAGACGAAGTTTGGGTTCGCAAAGTGTTTATCCATGCTATATTAGCGGGAGAATTGCCCGCACCCGGCGTTTCATCGGCAGTGCCTGCAACACCTATTAACCATGATGCCTCAGTATTATAATTACCATCAGACAAATAAAGGCAGGCACCTGCACCAACAGCACCCTTAGCAACATTTGGCACCTGGGCTCCTGTGGCAGGAGTAAATCCAAATAAAACCGAATGATTTGCCACAGATAAATTAGCAGGGTTAACGATAATCACAGCATCTCCACCATTTGCTAAGCCAATAGATGTCCAATCTACAGGATTATTATAACCAGCAACAGGATAGGTATAAGTAAAAGTTGATGGGGAAATAGGCTCATTAATATTCTGTTCAAGTAAATCACTGGTAATGGGAAGCACATATACATAATCATGATTTACGTCTGTTGGGTCATCACTTCCTACAGGAATTTTAAGGTTACGATCTGCATTGTTATAAATTAAGATAATTGACCCATAAGGAATCTTCGACCATTCCGGAATATTTTTAAACCGATAATGTCCTGCAGCTATACCTGTTCCACTTCCTCCATACCATCCATTATGATCATCAAAAATCCAATTTCGTAAATCAGCAGTACTATCCGTACAAGTTCTGGTTCCTATTACAACAAATTCAACATATTCTTTGGTGTTATTTGTTCCTTGTGAAATTTCATTAACTATCAAGTTTGATTGTGCTATTGCCGAAAAAGAAAGTAAAAGACCGAGCACAAAAACCACCAGGCATTTTCTCATAATAAAGAAGTTAAGTGGGCAAAAATAACCCTTTACATAAGAAACCTACAGAAATTATGAATTAAGTAACTAACAACGGTTCTGAGGATTAAAATTATTTGGCTATTAGGCTGTAACGAACTATTTTTGCAATCCCAAATTTTGGCTGCGTAGCTCAACTGAATAGAGCATCTGACTACGGATCAGAAGGTTTTAGGTTTGAATCCTAACGCGGTCACAAGGCCTTTCAACAAAGTTGAAGGGCTTTTTAGTTTGGAGGCGGTGAGTGCGTGCACTCAAAAGCAAACAAACAAAAAGACCGACAGCGAAAAGCGCTAAAGGCCTTGTAAGACCCCATCAACGAATCATGAAATAATCCTAACGCGGTCACAAGGCCTTTCAACAAAGTTGAAGGGCTTAGCTTTATTATAATATTTCCTTCAAGTCACTATTAAAATTCCTATGAATTATACCTTCATCCTGATTAATTTAAGCTTTTTAAAACCTCCGTGCTAAACCAATCTTTTAATCTATCTCCTTAACTTTGTTGGTTATGCCACAACCTGATGACCAAAAATTTGAAGCCCTTTTCCAATATGCATCCATGGGCATATTAGTAGCCAATCAAGAGGGTATCATAACAATGGTTAACAGATTCTTAATAAAAGAGTTCGGATATAACAATCCTTCAGAACTCATAGGAAAGAAAGTTGAAGTACTCATACCTCACCGATTTTCTAACCACCATGATTCGTATAGAGAGAAATATAATAATGAATTATCGCCAAGAGCTATGGGGATGGGGCGTGAGCTTCATGGATTAAAAAAGGACAAAACTGAAATTCCTGTAGAAGTAAGTTTAAGTCATTACACATTTGAGAATGAAAAATTTATTATTGCTTATGTAATTGATATTACCCAAAGAAAGGAAATAGAAAATAATGCGCTGCAACAAAAGGAGCAGCTTGCAAGAATAAATAAAAAGATGGAAGAGCTTAATGAGGAACTAGAGAAGAAGGTAGAGTTAAGAACTGAACAATTAAAAGAAATAATGCAGCAATTAAAAACATCGCGCGATGAGCTATCCAGTGAGTTGGATAAGGAAAAGGAATTGAGTGACTTAAAAACGCGATTTGTTTCAATGGCTTCTCATGAGTTCAGAACACCACTCAGCACTATATTGTCATCCGCATCTCTTTTAGCAAAATACACCACTGAAGGTGAGCAGCCACAAAGAGATAAACATATTGCCCGAATTAAATCTTCGGTAAACAACCTTACCAGTATTTTAAACGAATTCTTATCTATTGGGCGTATTGACGATGGCAGGATTGAACCTCAGGCTACCACATTTGATGTACAGGAAATGGTTTCGGGTATATGCACCGAAATGCAAATGCTGAGTACTCAAAATCAGCAAATCACATATAAACATGTAGGGCAAACAATGGTTTATATAGACCCAAATTTATTTCGCAACATTATTATTAACCTCTTATCCAACGCAATAAAGTTTTCTCATCCGGGAGGAAAAATTGAACTTAACACAACCGTACAAGAAAGAGAATTAAGAGTAGTTATTCGCGACTATGGAATTGGAATTGCAACACAGGATCAAAAGCGCCTTTTCAAACGGTTTTTCAGGGCAAGAAATGCAGTAAACATTCAAGGTACGGGTTTAGGATTACATATTGTTGGGAAGTACCTTGAATTAATGAATGGGAAAATCACATTCAACAGTAATCTTGGAGAAGGCACCATATTTAATATTATAATTCCGGTTACTTATATTTGAGTATGAAGCAACATATTTTACTTATTGAAGACAATGATGAAATTAGGGAAAACACGGCAGAGATTCTTATTTTGGCCGATTACAAAGTAACAACTGCTGAAAATGGTAAGCTGGGTGTTGAAGCTGCACTGGCAAACAGGCCTGATTTAATTATTTGCGATGTAATGATGCCGGTATTAGATGGATATGGCGTGCTCCATCTTGTTAATAAAAATCATGAATTGGCAGGCATCCCATTCATATTTCTTACTGCAAAAAGTGAACGCGCTGATTTGCGCAAGGGGATGGAGATGGGTGCTGATGATTATATCACCAAGCCTTTTACAGACATTGAATTATTAAGTGCTATTGAAAGTAGATTAAAGAAAGTTGCTTCATTACGTAATGCATATACTTCCGATGAAAATGGTATTAAACATTTTTTGAGAGATTTTAAAGGGGAGCATGCTCTACAAAATTTCTTAGCCAACCGGGTAGAAAATTTGTATAAGAAAAAACAAAATATTTATCACACCGGTAATCATCCTCAAAAACTATTCTTTGTAAAGGAAGGGAAGGTAAAAACTTTTATCACCAGTGACGATGGCAAAGGATTAACTATCGGATTGTTTACAAGTGGTGATTTTTTCGGCTATACTGCTCTTTTGGAAAACAGCACCTATCGGGAAACAGCCGAAACTCTTGACGACTCAGTGATTGTAGAAATTCCGGTAGATGATTTTAGAGATTTAATCAACTCAAATACAGAAGCCACTCATCATTTTATTAGATTGATGACAAAAAACATTGCAGAAAAAGAAACTCAGTTGCTTAATGTAGCTTATAATTCTCTTCGTAAACGAGTAGCTAATGCACTAATTATTTTACGTGACAAATATACTAAAGCTGAAGAAAAGCCGCCTTTCTCCATTCATTTATCAAGAGAGGATCTTGCTAATATAGCCGGTACAGCAACCGAATCTCTTATTAGAACCTTAAGTGATTTTAAAAGTGAAAACCTGATTAAAGTAGAAGGGAGCAAAATCACCTTGCTGAATGAACAGAAATTGAAAAATATGTTGAATTAAATTTCACGCATTTCATCTTCCATCCACTGGTTAAATTGAATTCTCAACTCAAGGAAGATAGAAGACATCTCAGCCATTGCCGAACGTAAATGGGCATGATCTTCCATTATTTTATACTTATTGGCATCCGTTTGCTTTATCACTGGTCCGTTTCCACCCTTAGACTCATGCGATTTTATTTCATTATAAATTTGTCGGATACGCTCTTCATAATCCATTAATCTTATAACAAATTCTTCTGCCTTATTTATTATGGAACGCTCGGTAGCCGCATCTACCAAATGAGATAGCCTGGTTTTCATTAACGAAACCTCCATTAAAAAGAAATCTAATTCACGCAACCATGACATACACTCCAAGGCAAAGTGATCCCAGAATGTCTGCTCTCTTTTTTTATCATTTGATAGTTGTCTCATGAATTTAGAAATATTTTTCCATTAATTTTTTAATAACCCATTATTCATGACAAATAATATTATGTTCATGATGTGATTGTCCCGAAAAACTTGGACTGATATATGGAATCCCTAGTTCAAGCCCACGCAAAATCAATAGACATCCCATCAATAAGGTTAATACCGGTAGCACCTTCTTTAACATCAACCGTTGTTTTACAAGGATAAAACTTCCGAAAAAAGACACCATCCACATTAACGGTAAGGTTCCCAATCCGAAAGTGCCCATTAATAAGGCACTATGTAATGGGGTGCTTCCGGCAAGGGACATCGCAATAGCCAAATAAACCAAACCACAGGGTAATAATCCATTTAACAATCCAATAGCAAACAGTGCCCACCATTGTTGATAACTAAAAAGAGAACTAATTTTTTGCCTAACCCATTTAAAGAAACTTTCGGTTAAGCCTAAACGAAACTTCCCAGACAAGAATTTCATAGCAGCAAATGAAGCAAGCAATAAAAATCCTAACCCTATGGACAACCATTTTTGATAACCAACCAATACAAATGAATACCCAATAGCACCTAAAACAGCTCCCAACAGCATATACATAATCACCCTTCCTGCATTATATAAAAAGCTACCCCACAGCCGCGAACGTTTCGATTTTGCAGAAAGCGGCAATGACAAGGCCAGTGGTCCACACATGCCCACACAATGAAGGCTACCCATTAGCCCCAACATAAAACCGCTTATTAACCATGCCATCAAGGCCATATTAATTCAATTTTATCAAAGTAGTGGTCATCATTCTGATACCAATTTACGTTTACGTAATATTTTGCAGGTTGTAGTTCAGTGGCCATCAATTCAAGTCCGGCAAAATGAGTTTTTTGACTAAAATGACGATCTTGTTTTTTATCTGAAGGACAATACAATTCTACGTCTGCCACTATCTCCATTCCTCTGAACATATCCGGAAACTTCACTACCAAATACTTGCCATTATAAGATACCGTTACTGCCTCTTTTAGTGCGGCCGAGCGATTCAAAGCATCAATTTGATTTTGATACACCAGTTCCTTCTCATAATATCCTGTTGTAACCAATTCACTGCTAAATTGTGATGCCTTATAAACCATCGCCAGGATACCTAAAACGAATAAAACAAAAACTGTCATTAATTTATATCCCCAATTCATAAAAAGATTTTTATTCATACACTTCAGGGCCAATAAACTTAGCCGTTAGTGTCTTAAATTTTTCTCCATTTTGATACAGTCCCAATTCAATCTCTGTTTTCCAACTCTTAACTTGATCGCGGTTAAGGATAATAAAAAATTGAAGTGTAGTATGATCTTCTTTTTTTATCACCTTATTCAGGCTAATCATTTGTAACACCGCATTTGATTCTTCAATTCTAACCTCCACCGGAATATCTTTGCGTGTTTTATTTATCAGTTTTAAGTTATACAAATTACTTATTCTCCCATCCGGTAATGAATTATAGGTCATGCCTGCAGTGCGCATTAGCCGTGCATCTACATCACTTCTAGAGGCCAATAGGAAACCCAAAAAGCCAATTAACAATAGCAGCAGCAACATATAGACTTTTATACGCCTCGTCATCACGAGTTTCTTCCCATCCCTTATTGAGTTTTCAGATGCCAACCGGATTAATCCTCTGGGCTTACCAATGCTATCCATTATGGCATCACAAGCATCCATACAAGCAGTGCAATTCACACATTCCAATTGAGTACCATTGCGAATATCAATACCGGTAGGGCACACGCGTACACAAGCAAAGCAATCAATGCAATCACCCAAATCAACAACTGCTATTTGTTCATTTTCCTGTGCCATCATATTTCTTTATGCATGTTGAACAACCATCACCAATTGTTTCAGATGTTCTCTTTTTTCCGGGCTTCCCTCTAGGTTCTCCACGCTTGTAATCATAAGCTACGACAATTGAATTTTTATCTAGCAAGACGCCTTGTAGTCGTCCATAAGGACAGACCACAATACACACTTGTTCTCTAAACCACCAATACACAAAGAAGAAAATGGTAGTAAAGAGTAACAAAGCTGCTAATGTGCCTATATTATTAGCCGGATGTACAACGTAATCCAACAGGGTATCAATACCTACTATATAAGAAAGAAAAAAATTGGCTATAATAAATGAGATGGTATAAAACACAATAAACTTAACCAATCGCTTTCTAATTTTCTCTGCATTCCACGGCATTTTTGCTAAAATCATTTGCTTGGTTTGATCCCCATCTATCCAATATTCAATTTTTCTAAAAATCATTTCAAGAAAAATTGTTTGAGGGCATGCCCATCCACAAAACACCCTGCCAAATACAGCAGTAAACAATACAATAAAAACAATAAACGTAACCATACCCAGGCCAAAAATGAAAAAATCCTGTGGCCAAAATATCATACCGAATAAAATAAATTTTCTTTCTATCACATTAAATAAAAACAAAGGCTCACCATCCATTTTAATAAATGGCAAAGCAAAGAAGATAATTAAATAGCCAATACTAAACCATGTACGCAGATTGTAATACATGCCCTTGGGCTTTTTGGGATAGATAAATTTTCTATCCCCCTCCTTGGTAATAGTAGCTACAGAATCACGAAAACTATCTTGATCAATATGTTTATTCACTTCTGTCATTTAGCCTACTTATTTTTAATAACAGCTGAAGAATCGTTCACTACATCAGGTGGATTCGATTCGTTAGTGCCTGAATCATCTACATACAAATCACCTTGCGGTTCCTTTGCTCCCGGAGGGCTAGTACCTTGCTTCGATTTAATATAACTTGCCATCTGAAGGATCTCTTTAGGCGAATAATTCTTCTCCCATGCCTGCATACCCTTATCAGGATAACCATGTTTAATTGACAAATAGATATCCGTTAACCCTCCCTTATGTAGCCAATAATCATCGGTTAAATTAGGCCCTGCCCCACCCTCTAATTCTTTTCCATGACAAGGCCAGCATGCCGTATTATATATTTTGGCACCATTTGTAATTCCGGCGCCATCTACCATACTTAAATTCTTTTCATCAATCTTCCCCGGATCATTTTCTTGAAATTTTAGTAACTGTGCAGCTGCTTTATCCATCTCATACTGATATTCTTGAATAGGATCTTTTCCAATACCCAGAACATGAAAATAGAGCAAGTAAACAACAGAAGCGCCAATGGTTATATAAAACCCATACTTCCACCAAGGTGGTAATGAATTATCTAACTCTCTGATCCCATCATACTCATGTTCCATTAAAACATCTGCTTCCCGTTCTACCGGTACAGCCTTAGTAAAAAGTTTCTTATCGAGCTTCTTCCAATACATGGACCAGCCACTATCTTCTTCATGAGGAATCAGCTCTTTACGAAACTGATTAATCATATATAGTAGAAATAAAATAGCTATTATTTCAATACCGATAACTATTATAACCATCCAAAATGCAAAAGGAGAAATACCTGCAATGGATGCTGGAGCCGCTATTATATTTTGGGCATCTTCCTGAGCATAGGTTATGGAACCTATACTAACCAGAACAATTAACAATACTGTTTTTAAGTGTTTTGATTTCTTCAAAACTTGACTACCTAATTCATCCAACACATATCCCAATCCCCAGATAACAAAGGCAAGCAATACAGCAATAGTAATTAAAATAAACACTGCCAAATTAATTGGTTGGCCTTGAGCAGCGGGTTGCGTTTCCGTTTGTGCTGCAAGTAAAATTGGAGAAAGGATAGAACATCCCAATAAAAAACTCTTTTTAATTTTATTCACCTGTTTCATTTATACTTTATTTGGAAGATTCAGATTTTCAGTTTCATCATTTAATGGAATATTGGCCATGGTGTTTATATCTTGTTTACGCATAGAAAAGACATAAATCAATAATGCCACAAAAAATAAGAAAAATACAAGCAATGAAAAGACCGGATAAAACTCAGCACCTGTAAGGGTTTCTGTATATTGTTTAATAAACTTGAACATACTATTTCCTATTAATCATTTTTTTGAATATCAGTTCCTAAGCGTTGCATATAGGCAATCAAGGCAATAACTTCTTTTCGTGGAGATACTCTAATACTATCCTCTTGCAAATTGTTTGCTATACGTGTAGCTTGTTCCATTAATAATTTGTTTGCGTCTCTTTCAAATCCATCCCGATAAGGCACACCTAATTTCTGCATTGCTTTTATTTTAGATGCTGTTGTATTTGTATCCAAATCCTTATGCAACATAAAATCATAAGAAGGCATGATAGATCCTTCACTCATTGACCCAGGATCACGGAAGTGGCGAAAATGCCAACCGTTAGATTTTTTAAGGTTACCTGCACCTTCCCGTGCCAGATCGGGACCGGTACGTTTACTGCCCCATTGAAACGGATGATCATACACAAATTCACCAGCCTTTGAGTACTCGCCATATCTCTCAGTTTCACTTCTAAAAGGTCTGATCATTTGTGAGTGACAAGTGTAACAACCTTCACGCACATACAAATCTCTACCCTGTAATTCAAGAGGCGTATAAGGCTTTACGCTACTTATAGTAGGCACATTTGATTTTACTAAAAATGTAGGAACAAATTCTACGATTCCTCCTATTAAGATTACAATTAGACTGAAAATTAGCAGTTTTACAGGCTTGCGTTCAATCTTACGATGCCATGTCTCTCTGAAATTAGCTTCAGTTAAAGATTGTAGAGGCATCCCTTCAGCCGCTTCATTAGCCACCAATTTACCTGCACGAACTGTTTTATACAGGTTATACATCATTAAGATGGCTCCAATTAGGTATAATGTTCCGCCTAAAGAACGCATTATATAAAACGGTTTGAGATAAGTAACCGTTTCAAGGAAACTATATTTAAGTTGCCCGCCTGCAGTAAACTGTTTCCACATACTACTCTGCGTAAAGCCTGCCCAATATAGCGGAACGGCATAAAACACAATACCCAGGGTTGCCATCCAAAAGTGAGAGGCCGCCATTTTTTTAGAATACAGTGGTGTATTAAATAACCGGGGGATTAACCAATACAGGATACCAAACGTTAACATTCCATTCCAGCCTAATCCACCCACATGCACGTGCGCAACAATCCAATCAGTATAATGCGCAATTGCACTCACTGATTTTAATGAAAGCATAGGCCCTTCGAAGGTGGCCATACCATAGGCTGTAACGGCTACCACCATAAACTTTAATATAACATCATCGCGTACACGATCCCACGCACCACGGAGGGTAAGTAATCCATTTATCATACCGCCCCAACTTGGAAACAATAACATGATGGAAAAAACAACTCCTAATGATTGCGCCCAGTTAGGCAATGCGGTATATAACAGATGATGAGGGCCTGCCCAGATATATAAAAAGATGAGTGACCAGAAATGGATGATACTTAACCGATATGAATAAACAGGCCTGTTTGCTGCCTTAGGAAGAAAATAATACATAAGACCGAGATAGGGAGTAGTTAGGAAGAATGCCACAGCATTATGTCCGTACCACCACTGAACTAAAGCATCCTGCACCCCTGCATACCATGAATAGCTCTTTAAAAAATTGACAGGAATGGCAAAAGAATTTACAATATGTAAAACAGCAACAGTAACAAAAGTGCCGATATAAAACCAAATGGCTACATACAGATGACGTTCACGTCGCTTAATAATTGTAGCAAACATATTCCAACCAAAAACAACCCATATAAAGGTAATCGCCACATCAATTGGCCACTCTAATTCTGCATATTCCTTTGATGCGGTAATTCCTAACGGCAAGGTAACCACTGCTGCCACAATAATTAATTGCCATCCCCAAAAGTGAATTTTACTCAATACATCACTATACATCCGCGCTTTACATAGGCGCTGCAAAGAATAATACACGCCCATAAAAATTCCATTGCCTACAAATGCAAAAATAACTGCATTGGTATGCAATGGCCTGATTCTTCCAAACGATCCAAACTGCTGAATATTTAATGTGGGAAATATCAATTGTAAGGAAGCCCATAATCCAACCAACATGCCAATAACTCCCCAAAAAATTGTGGCAAAAGCAAAATTCTTTACAATTCTATTATCATAATAAAACTTATCCGGTTGCATATTCTCTATGATTAATTATTTTTTGTTTTGTTATTGTTGTTATTGTTGTTTTTATCTTTTATTTCATTATCAAAAAGCATCCTAATGGATGGGGTATAGTCATCATCATACTGACCACTCTTTACATTCCAAAAAAAAGCAAACAGGAAACCTCCTGCCAGCAAAAGACTGACGGCAATTAGGATAAATATTACACTCATGTTTAATAATATCGCCAAAAGTATCTGTGTTTCAGTGACTTAAAAATGACTATCATCAAAACTCTTTATGACAAGAATCACCTAATCTTTGACTTCGTCTTTGCATACCAATAGGTTAAGCCGGCAGCAAGGCCAATCAGGCTCAAACTGCTGGCAGGCATAAGAATTGCTGCCACTAATGGCGATAAATTAGCTGTAACGGCAAATGTTAATCCTATTACATTATAGAGGATGGATAAAACAAAACCTACAGCAATTAATTTTTTTGCTCCGCGTGAATAATGCAAAAATGAGGATAGCTTTCTAACTGCTGAACTATCTAAAATTCCATCACTAGCGGGTGTAAAACGCGATGATTGATCACTAACTGCGATGCTTACATCTGCTTGCTTTAATGCTCCGGCATCATTTAAACCATCCCCCACCATCAGCACCTTGCATCCTCTTTTTTGTAGTTCCCTTATATACTCAAGTTTCCCCAATGGAGTTACATCAAAAACCATCTTTAGGTTGTCATCAAAATATTTATTGAGTGTCCTTTTTTCTGCATCATTATCACCTGACAATAGATGCACTTCATAACCTTTCCTAATTAAACTCCATACCATCCGTTTAAATCCTTTACGGTATTTATTCTTAATTTCATAAAATCCTTTTGTAGAATTTCCCATTTTCACATACACCCTTGATCCGATCTTATCATTCTCATCTGATAGCGCAGCATCATCAAACACAAATCTATATGCGCCAATTTTAATTTTTTGATCATCTATTACCGCTTCAATTCCACGACCAGGCAATTCCTTAAATTCAAAAAGGTTGCCATCCTTTTCAATAGTTTCATCAAGGCTATCAAAAATACTTCTGCTAAGCACGTGGGCTGATTGTCCTACCAATTGCTTTACATATCGTTTTTCAAATGGGTATAGTTCAACTCCACTATATTGAACCATATTATGTTCAACTTCGGTAACGGTGCCTGTCTTATCTAAAACAACAGCATTTACAGCAGCCATTTGTTCAATAACACCTGCATTTTTCAAAAAGAGTTTAGCACGGCCAAAGTGTCGGAGCATATTTCCAAATGTGAAAGTGGCAGATAGTAATAACGAGCATGGGCACGCCACAATAAGCACTGCAGTAACTGCAGGAAATAACTTTGACACATCTATATTATACCAATATATTGCTGTTACAGTGGCAATAAACAACAGCACTACAGTAAAGTAGCGACTCCATGGATGAACAAATGAGGCACGTTGTTTTTTCCCTTCTGAAAACACATCATTGTTCCATAATTCAGTAATATAACTTTGAGATGGTTCTTTAACTACCTCCAATTCAATACGACCTCCTAATTGCCTGCATCCGGCATATACTAATGCCCCGCTATACAATATAACAGGCTTATTTTCACCGGTTACAAAACTGTAGTCAAATTCTGCCACCGATGATTTAAGTACTGCATCTGCAGGCAGCATCTCCCCCATTCTTAACACTACCTTATCGCCCAGTTTTAACCGGGCAACAGGAATATTTTCTTCCTTCTCTTGGGTACTAACGGTAACGCCTAATGGGAAATAGGAGCGATAGTCACGATCAAAAGACAACGCTTCATTTGTCTTATTTTGAAACCACCGCCCAACAAGCATATAAAAAATAATGCCCGTTCCAGAATCTAAATAACCCGCTCCTGTTCCACTTATAATTTCATAATAACTACGACCAAAAGTAATAACAATAGCCAGGGCAATAGGCACATCAATATTTATATCTTTATGCTGTAGTCCCTTAAAGGCTGTTTTAAAAATACCACCAGCACCAAAGAATAAAACTGGAAGTGACAAACCAAAAATCAACCATGAAAAAGCCTCTTTAAATCCTTCTTCTAAAATATTACCCGAAGAAAGATATTCAGGGAAGCTTAACATCATAATATTTGAAAAGCAAAATCCAGCCACTGCAATTCTAAAAATTTCCTTTCTACGCACTTGCTTCACCTTCTTTTTAGTTTTCACTTTTAAACTAATAGCAGGCTCATAACCAATAAAAGTTAGTAATTCAACAACGCCTCGTAATGAAATAATGTTAGGTGAAAAAGAAATAAAGATTTCTTGGCGTTGGAAATTCAAATTAGATTGAAGAATTCCGGGGTTTATACGATGCAGATTTTCTAATAAATACACACAGGATGAACAATGCACCTGGGGCAAATCAAACATCACATGTATTCTTTCTTCGTTCCTAAAGCTAACCAGGTCGTTTATAATTTGCTCATCATCAAGGAAAGCAAAGTTTTCTGAAACAAATCGTCCTTTTGCTTTTATTCCGGGCGATTTACTAAAATCGTAATAGGTACAAAGATTATTTTCGTTCAATAATAAATATACTTGCCTGCATCCCTGGCAACAGAATGGATGTCCATCTTCCATTATAGATTCTGACGGACATACATCACCACAATGAAAACAAAAATTACTTTCCAATACTTTTTCCCTTGATTTCGGCAAACTTATTTCAGATAGGAATTCTTCTTAATGACAGCAATCAAACACTTTTATGACACAAGTCATAGTTCAATAAAAATAGGCGTTCTACCTTTCCTGCATAAAAAAACACTGTATGAGAAAATATTTTTTAGCGTTCAGCGCACTGTGCTCAATCACTATTTTGTCGTGCCAAAGCAATGAGGATGCAAAACCTGCAGAAACGGCTGCAACTACCACTGAGGCTACTGTTGGTCAATCGGGTGTACAAGATGACGCATCTGCACGGAATGTGGTTCAAATTGCGATGGCAAGTAAAGACCACAGCACCTTAGTAACGGCGGTAAAAGCTGCTGAATTGGTTGATGCATTAAGCAATGCGGGACCATTTACTGTTTTTGCACCTACTAATGAAGCCTTTGATAAATTACCTAAGGGCACGGTAGAAGGATTATTAAAGCCTGAGAAAAAAGCTGATTTATCAGATATTTTAGAATATCATGTCTCTCTTGGTGTATTTAAACCTGAGCAATTGGTAGAAGGATTAGACTTGGGTCAGGTGAATGGAAAAAGAGCAGTTGTCCATATTAAAGATGGCAAACAATATATTAACGATGCGCAAATTATAGCATCAGTACCTGCAGCAAATGGTATTGTTCATGTAATTGATGGCGTATTATTACCGAAGTAAGACAGAGAGCACCTTACTACTTTTTCAACCCATAACAAAGAGGCTGCCGTAAAAGGTAGCCTCTATTGTTTTTAGCCAACTCACTAAAAGGAGTTTTCCAATAAATTATAAATCCTTTTTGTTAAAACGTTTTACGGAAAACCAAACAGGGATTACTATCCAGATAAAAAGAGAAATAGTAGAAAAAATAATTCCAAATGGTGTTCCAAAGAAATCTTTAAATATTGCACCTGTATAGCCCATTAATGCTGACACATCCATTTTTAGCAAAATTAAAATTCTGCTAAGGTCAATAGGATTAAGCGCAATAACACCAATCAAAGCTTTTTCCAGTGGATATTCTGAAAACTGGAAAACTAAAAAGAGAATTATTCCATCAAATAAAAGTGAAAAATATAGCCACAGTAACATCACTACACCAATTCCTTTGGCTTTATCCCGTACAAGGCTGGTAATAAGCAAGGCAAGGGCAACAAAAATATTAATCAGTAGCGCCCCCGAGATTACCATCAAAAGGCCTGTGGCTGAAGGCTCAAAAAATAAAATAGGCAACCCTGCCCCTACCAAAAATGACAAGGTGAGAGATACAGACAGTCCTAAAAAGATGCTTAGCCAAATTGACCTACGCCGCAGAGGCTGACTAACCAGTAATTCTAAAAATTCCGCACTATTATAAACATAGATAGAGGAAAACAAAATACCTACCAATGGCACAACAATTAATACCACATTGAGCAAACTCAAAATTCCTTTTGCCGAATTATCTTCAAGAAGAAACACACTAGTAGACAGTAATAACAAGAACAAGGTAAATCCAATTACAATTCTGCTACGCAAAATGTCTATAATAACATATTTAATAATCTTTTTCATAACTAGCTGTTTCGCATAATTGCTGCGATGGCTTTTCCTAACCGATCACAACCTGTTTCAATATATAATGTTTCAATATCTTTATGAAACACTACCTTCCCCTCCTGCATATAAATAATAGATGTAATCAGTTCATCTAAGTCACTTAAAATATGTGAAGTAATTAAAATCAATTTTCCTCCGGCTTTTTCCTTTTGAATTTTTCCCTTTAAAATTTCTGCAGAGAGGGGATCTAAGCCTGCTGTAGGTTCGTCTAAAATTAAAACCGGCGGATTAAATAAAAAGGCCAAACATGCGCTAACTTTTTGGCGTGTTCCACCAGATAATGTGCGCATGCGTTTATGTCGAAGGGTATTCAATCCAAAAGCCTCCACTAGTTCTTCATCCAATTTCTTTGATGATGATTTTCGAATATCAATCATCATATCCAACACTTGTCCGATAGTCATATTATCAGGATAACGCCCGATTTGTGGCATGTACCCAATTTTTTCTCTATATTTCCAATGTCTTTTTATAGGTTCATTTTCAAAAGAAATTAACCCACTGTCCGGCACCACCATTCCAAGTAGAGATTTTATCAATGTGGTTTTCCCGCATCCGTTTGGTCCAATCAAGGCAATACAATCGCCCACACTACAACTAAGTGAAACATTATTCAATACTGTTTGACGTCCAAACCGTTTTACTAAATCTTCAACAACAATCATAATTTATTCGGTTTCATTAGTGGCATTTCATCCTTTAATCCTTCAGGTGTAATAGAAGGTAATATTTTTTCTGTTTTATCTAAAAGTGATGACATAAAACTTCTGAAAAGAATCATTGCCGGCGGGCTTTGTTCAATTATCATTGAAAAAAGGCTCACCGGCCTAAAAGGGATATCTCCAATATTATCCTTGTTCAGGTCATAACCCTCATATTTATCCCAGTAATTTTTTTTAAGGGTGTTTAGAACCAGACTTCCATTTGTACCAATATCAAATGAATTACCTATAAAATTATTATTCTCTACGTGCATATCCATACAATTGGCTTGCATTTTTACTGCCCAGCCATTTTGCATGAATATATTTTTTCTAACCTCCACTCGTGTGGCGCCATCAGCAAAAATTCCAACGGTATTATTATCAAACACATTTCCTTCTATATATGAATCATTCAGTTCTTTTAAAAGTAAACCATAGGCTGCATCTCCCCAATTTTTGGAGAAATAATTATTGTACATTTTAACAGCCCTGGAATACATTACAGCCACACCAGCTCCGTTGTTAATAAATGAATTATTAATATAGAAATTGCCATGGCTAAACATGAAGTGCAATCCATAGCGAAGATTATTTTCCGAAATATTATTTAAGATAGTGGTATTGGTTACAAATTCCAGATAATAGCCATCTCGATGTCCACTAACTGTATTTTTTAAAATCAGCAGGCTATCACTTTTCCAACCGTGAATACCATTTCCATTATCCTGTTCGATCTTAGTATGAGCAGTAACAGTATTTCCTTTTATAACACAATTCTTTCCGTGTTGAATATAAATTCCAAAAAAGCAATCTATCAGCACATTGTTTTTAATAGTAACATTCTTTACCTCATACACTTTTATTCCACCCATATCAACAATACTGGAAACACCAGAATTAATTAGTGTAAATCCTTCTATCCAAACATTACTTGCTTTTATTGAGAGCACCTCATACTTGTGCTGGCCATCTAAAGTTACTTTTCCTTTAGCAAGAAAAGTGATACTTTTTTTAATAGTCAGGTTCCCTTCTTTGTAAACACCTTCCTTTACAATAACTGTATCGCCATTGTTTGCCATTTCAAAAGCTCTTGTTATTGTGGGAACAGCACCTTTTACATCAACAACAATTGTGATAGCAAAAGTATTTTTTGCAAAAGCGGAAAAGAGAAAAAACAAAATAATTACTCTGCCGAATGTTCTTGCCATAGCAACACCTCACCTTTTTTATTTTCATCTACATGCGCCGCGCGCTCATTATTTTTAAATGCTGCAATATTACCTCCCATTGGGCCTCTTATAAAATCTGCCTTTAATAATACAAGTTCTTTAACATTCAACAAGGCATGTGGTTCATCAAAATCAGTTAAATAGATTTCTGCCACATCCTCCTGTGGTACAGTACCATCAGCCTGAAAGCCAAACAAACAATGGGTATCATCAAATTTATAGACCTTGTGTTTTTTTGTTACTAATTCTGCACCAAACCGTTTATCACTTATTGTCATTTTACAATATTCGCAAGCATCTTTTCCAAACTTAATGGGTTCGGGCCCAGGCTTACATCCGGAAAGTGAGAAGAGTGCCAGCGCCATCAATCCAATTGCAGCAGAAGTAGCCATAGGTTTCTTTTTATTATTACGCCAATCAACAATTACCAGTAAAAGAAGCAACACTCCAACCCCAATAAAAATCCATCCACCCACATCCGGGAATGACCAAGCTCCGAAATTAAGAAGTTGCTTAAAGCCAATCAATGGGGGTTGATAAGCCATACCGGGTACTATAATAGGTGCTGAAGGATCCAGGTTATGCCCGTAATCATACTCCCACTTCCAAAAATCTACCATTGCAACAACCCCAAACAAAATAAATAACACAAGCAATATGCGCATGAATTTTCGACTTCTAATTATCCCTGCAATAATGAACAGCACAGCATAAGTGGAGATAATATATGGAAGAACAGTAAACTCGATAAAATCTTCGGTATGCAATGTCTTCATACCAATATAATGATTTAACCCATTAATAATTTCAACATTCCCTCCTAACTTATTAGCATAAATGAACATCGCCAATCCTTCAGGATATTGTGGTGCCACCAAATCAATTCGCCATATAGGAGTAAACAATACCACCACTAAAGCAGCTCCGCAAATAATAAGTAGCCATTTGTATAATTCGCCTAGTTTTTCCCTTTTCATAAAAATATTTTAAAAACACAAGGCCACTGCACATTCTACTGACACGTTTTTAATGGTGCCATCAGAAGCGCAGTGGCTTGCTATTTGAAATTAAAAAGTTTACGCTTCTATTCCACACACGCTATTCACACTCTTTTTCAACCTAATGTTGCATCACTATTTAGATGCACTGGCAGCACCGGGTTCCTGTCCTGTATAATATTTTATTGGAACATTACTTGAGGCCGGAGAAACCCTGATATAACCTTGCATTTCTTGATGAAGTGCGCTACAGAAGTCTGTACAATACATAGGAAATATTCCTACACGATCAGGATTCCATTTTAAAGTAGTGGTTTCACCGGGCATTATAAGCAACTCTGCATTATTTGCTCCCTTGATAGCAAAACCATGTGGGATATCCCAATCCTGTTCAATATTTGTAATATGGAAGAGCACCTCATCACCCACTTTAATTCCTTCAATATTATCGGGAGTTAAATGAGATCGTATCATTGTCATATTCACATGTACTTTATTTCCTTCACGCCAAACCTTTGTAGTAGCTTCTCCTTTTGAAACATAAGGATGGTTATTCTCATCAATTTTAAAGAATTTTACTGAATTTCCTTTTATTAAGTCGGCTGGTGCAGCTTGTGCATAGTGGGGTTCGCCAATAGTTGGGAAATCCAAAATCAACTGCATTTTATCTCCGCTAATATCATACAATTGGGCACTTTGTGAAAGCTCCGGCCCGGTAGGCAGGTATCGGTCTTTAGTAATCTTATTATAAGCTACCAAATACTTACCATAAGGTTTACGGCTATCACCGCCCGGAATCATCAGGTGTCCTACAGAATAATAAGTAGGTACTCTATCTAACACTTTCAGATCCTGGATATTCCATTTCACTACTTCACTGGATACAAACATAGAAGTATAAGCATTTCCTTTACCATCAAATTCAGTATGCAAAGGTCCTAAGCCGGGTTTTTGTACTTCACCATGCAACACAGAAGCATATTTTAACACAGGAATACCTGCATAGTCTCCTTCAAAATCTTTTGCTTCAATTGCTTTCATCATTTTATCAAAACTAAACACCGGAATCAGAGCGGCCAGTTTACCACTTCCTACAATAAATTCACCAGTAGGATCCACATCACAGCCATGTGGAGATTTAGGACAAGGCATCATATAAACCAATCCCGGATGATCTTTGGTGTCTATTACAGTAACGGAAGTTTTAATTGTAGAAGTAGCAGCATGGTTTTTATCATCATAACGATTACTTGCATAACGCACAGCCTGTTGTTTTCCTTTACCTTCTTTTACTAATTGTTCAGCAAGTTTCCAGTTAACCGCCATTATAAAATCCTTATCATTTTTAGAGGCATTTACTTCAAGTAAGGTATTCGCTTGTTCGGTATTATAGCAACTGAAGAAAAACCAGCCATGTGATTTTCCTTTACCGGCGTGGCTCAAATCAAAATTCACACCGGGGCAAAGTAATTGGAAAGCGATATCCATATTACCATTATCCTTATTAACACTAATAAAACTAACCGTTCCTTTAAAATTTTGCTTATAAGAATCAATAGGTACATCTCCATCTGCATCATCCATAGGAACGCTAAAGCGTGTGCCTGCAACTACATACTCTGTGTTTTCTGTAATAAAAGGAGATGAGTGGTTACCAGCACTATTAGGTAATTCTAATATCTCGGCAGTACGAAATGTATTCAAATCAATACGAGCTACTCTAGGTGTATTGTTTGCATTACCAAAGGCCCAGCGGCCATCAAGTTCACCGTTGGTTTGAGAAACCTGAACGTGGTGCAGGTCATCCCAAGGAACAAATCCATGAGAGGTATTCAACATAGGTTTTGTTTCTTCACTATAGCCCCATCCTTTTTCAGGGTCAACTGAAAAAACAGGAATTACACGAAGTAAACGACCGCTTGGTAAGCCATAAACAGACATTTGTCCACTAAAGCCACCTGAAACAAAATTGTAGAATTCGTCATATTTACCGGGCGCCACATAAGCCTTTGATGCACCATCTGCACCAGATGCAATTGCAGCACTCTTCGGTTTACAACTATACATACCAACCAACAGCGAAGCTGCAGCAAGTGATGTTAATGCAAAATTTACCCTTTTCATAATTAGTGTTGGTTTTATTTTAAGATTGATAAGTCAATATTCTTTTCACTTACTTGACGCCGTCATTTTCACGCATAAACTCATATACATTTCGAGCATCATCATCAGTAAGATTTTGATTTGGCATGCGTACTAAACAAATTTCCAATTGAGCCTGAGCTTTAGGATCCTTATCCAGCATCTCATCAGTATTAGTAGAAAAATTCATAATCCACTCCGGTGTATGACGCAGTGTAACACCTTTCCATCCCGGACCAACCAAATTTTCATCTGTCAGTTTATGGCATCCGGCACACTTTACGGTGTAAACTTTCTCACCTGATTTGGCCATTGCAGCATCTAATTTGTCGCTAATTGCTACATCAGTAAATTTCCCTTCTCCTCTTTTTGGGTCGTAGGTTGGATTACCTTCAGGAGTTAATTCCTTAGAAGCAGCGGTTGAGGATTCACTTTGTTTATCCGCTTCACTAGGACCTCCGCAAGCATAAAGCGTAGCAGCAATTACCAAAAAAGAGAGCAACTTTTTCATAATTATTTTCGATTTAATTAAAGATTGATTATAGCGCAAAGATTAGCTTAAATTTCATTCCATCTTTATGCGCACAGTCATATTTTTAAATTTTACGTATTTTTATAGCTAAAATCGTCCATTTTTCTTTGAAAATACGCATTAGGAAAGGGTTACAGAGCCTTAAAATCGTAATCATTTTTATAGCTGATTTTAATCATATTGTTGGCCGTAAAAAGTCAAATAAAAAAAGGGGCATTAAGAATATTTTCGAACTATGATACCGATAGAATTGCTGCAGCAATACGGAGGATTACAAAAGAGGCACACCACTAATGAAGTCATTGTACGTGAGGGTCAGCCCACACTCTTCTATCATCAATTAGTAGAAGGTAAACTTAAGGCCATTAATTCCATTCATTCAGAACAAGAGCTTTTACAATACTTTGTTTTACCCGGTCAATCATGCGCTGAGGCGGGTATATTTGATAACAAACCTGTTCCGGTTACCTTAATTGCAGAAACAGAGAGCACCGTAATTAGAGTAAACACCAAAGATTTCTTAAGGTTATTATCTGCGCATCCCAAGTATTATGAAATACTATTAGGCACCATAAGTTCAAGATTACGATTTAAAATATTTTTACTTAAAGAAGTTGCTCAAAACAATCCTAGAAAAGCCATTTTGAAACTACTTAATTTTTTAAGAATTAATGAAGAGTTTTGTTGCAAGGATTGCCATAAAATTTTACTAACCAGACAGCAAATAGCCAATTTGTTAGGTTTTAGGGTAGAAACGGTTATTAGATCAGTGAAACAATTAGCAGATGTCGGTGTTTTAAAAATACATAAGGGCAAAATTTATTTACCTAAAAAAGAAAAAGGAAAAAACTATTTAACTAACGATCCACTTTTTCAATATGACATTCCCACTATATAAATGGCTTCGAATTGCCCTTATCAATCTTGTTATTGTAGCTATTTTCGGCATTACCATGAGATATAAAATTTTATATTCGCTTCCTTTGGTAAATCAAAAGCATCTGCTACACGCGCACTCTCATTTTGCTTTTTACGGATGGATATCTCAGGTAATGCTTACCTTGTTTGTTAGTTATATACATCGCCGTACTAATTATGAAACAGTAAAAAAATACACACCTGTATTAATTGCTAATCTCATTTGTGCTTATGGGATGTTAATTAGTTTTTCCATCCAGGGCTATGGTTTATTTTCTATTTCATTTTCCATTCTTTCTATTTTTGTTATTTATTATTTTACGGTAATTTATTGGCGCGATTTAAAGAAAATAAAACCTGTTCTTACACACAAGTATCTTAAGCTTGCGCTTATTTTCAACATCATCTCATCGGTTGGTGCATTTGCTTTAGCCTGGTTAATGGCTACCAATACCGCCAATCAACGAGCTTATTTAGCCTCTATTTATTACTTCCTTCATTTTCAATATAACGGCTGGTTCTTCTTTGCTGCTATGGGATTGTTTAGTAACAAATTATATGAAGAAGGTGTGGATGAATACAAGCTAAAAAGAGTTTTTTGGGCTTTCGCATTGTCTTGTATCCCTGCTTATTTCTTATCGGTATTGTGGCTACCCATGCCAACATGGGTTTACATTATTGTAGTAATTAGTGCTGTATTGCAAGTATATGGATGGGGAGTGATGTTAGTAATTATTAAATCGAAATTATCATTATTAAGATCCAAGCTTTCTCCTCTGGCGAGGTGGATGTTAACTTTTGCAGGATTTGCATTAACTATAAAACTTTTGCTACAATTAGGTTCTGTGATACCCAGCCTTAGTACACTTTCCTATTCTTTCAGGCCAATTATTATAGGATACCTGCACTTGGTATTATTAGGCGTATTTACACTGTTTATTTTGGGATATATGTTTGCTTATCGCATTGTAATCCCTAAAAAGAAAGCGTGGTGGGGTGTAATTATTTTTACTATAGGTGTTATTTTAAACGAGCTTATTTTGCTATTGCAAGGTGTAACCTATATGGGATATTTTCCTCTGCCTTATATGAACGAATCCTTGTTAGGTGTATCGTTGATAATGCTAACCGGACTATTATTTATTGTTATTATGATGAGGGAGCCTTTAGAATCTGAAAAAATTCCATGGCAACCTAAAATAAAGCCTCGAGATTAAGTTTTAGATTTCCCTC
The DNA here is from genome assembly GCA_964490345.1 of uncultured Ferruginibacter sp. Taxonomy (GTDB): domain Bacteria; phylum Bacteroidota; class Bacteroidia; order Chitinophagales; family Chitinophagaceae; genus Ferruginibacter. Next base: position 13,810 of record CAZBBO010000013.1, on the reverse strand, counting down.
TACCTTCGTTCTCCTTTCAAAAAGGAATTCTTATGTGTATCTGCTGCTAGGCTGGCAATAGATGTTTTTGTAAAGAGGGTGTAAATATCTGCTTTTATTACTTTAAAATCCTTATGCATCGGGCAGGGTTTTTCATCTGAGCAGCGGGATAATCCTAATACACATTTATTAAGCAAAGCATCTTCATCCATCGTTTCTAAAATTATTTTAGCCGGTTGTTTCCCTGCCTTTTCCGTCATATAAAAGCCGCCTCCCGGGCCTTTTGAAGAAGAAATTAAACGTTCATTAGCAGAAAGTCTTTGTAGAATTTTAGCAGTAAATGATCTGGGAGAATCAATAGCTGCTGAAATTTCATTAATGCTCAGCTTCCGTTCCGGTGAGCTATTAGCAGCAATGTATAAGGTTGCCCTAAGCGCATATTCTGTAGTTTTTGAAAACATGGTATTATTCTAAACTCAGCTCGCGCTTTTGTTTTTTAGCGTTAAGAGAACGTAATGAAAAAAGATGGGAGGTAAAATAACACGACAAATAACTTTTTAACAGCGGAAGAACTATCATTAACAAACCTGTTGTTAATACAAATCCTGCCACTACAAACGAAATCAACCAAGGTTTAACGGAATTCAGCATAGCTGCATAAACCAATCTTTCAGGATTCATCTGCCATGTGGCTTTTAGCACCCCTGCCACGATAAGTGAAATCCAAAAAACAAACAAGGCGATATTAGCTAAATTCAAACCGGCGATTATTAGCTTTCTATTTGGCTCCCTACATTCATCAGTAAGCAGGTTATATGCCATACCCAATATCAAAAAAGTATTAATACCAATTGTAGCTCCCATAGTATGTCCTACGGTAATATATGTGCCGTGTGTATAAACATTAATGGCCGGGATAGACATGGCCAATGCAAGAATCAGTGTAAGTAAAATCCAAACATCTCCAAACAATAGAAAGCGATATGCTATATTATGCCTAAACTTTTGTGCTGCAGTTAATGATTGCCTCCAGGTAAGAATCATCCTGCCCAAAATAAGCAGTTCAGTCATACTCACCACATAAGCAATATAATGAACATAGGGGTGAGTGGGTACGGTATATAAGTGATGCCCCCAGTTAAACATCAAATTAAACAAGCCCAAAAAGTACAACAGAAATGCTATACGCGAATGACTATATGTTTTTGAGCCGCTTATTTTATCCATTAAGAAGATGGAACTACCATACATAATCATATTCCAACTTCCTACCATTGAGCCATAGGACTTCCACTGTACTGTCATATCATTTACCAAATGGCGATTAAAATAAGGTATCAACCACAGGTAGGATTCTAAAAAAGTGAAAAGAAAAAAACAAATTCCGGTGAGCCACATCCAAATATAAACCGGTTGTTTCTTAATGGTTATTATTGATGAGATAACATTAATTAAAAATAGGATCCATGAAGCGATAATGAAAATGGAAATATAGGGTGGAAACTCCCAGTACTCTCTACCACCAAACAAACCTCGGAAATAGGAAATAAAAATGAGCAATACAGCCAAACAAAGTAAGATTAATTGCGCTCTTAACAACAAGGGTGAATATCGGCGGCGGGTGCCATGTTGTTGAAGAAAACTAAGCACAACACCTACTAATGCAATAATAATCCAAAATACCATTGAGCTCACGTGCAGCGGACGCACTTTTTCAAATGATAAAGTATTACGCCAAAAACCGGGAATGATATATTGGAGTCCGCCTATAAGCCCAAAGACAAGGCCACAGCACAACAGCAACAAAGCTGACACAATAAACAATTTTGGAAAGGCAGTATTCTTATTGTTCAATGCGGCCATCGTAATAAATTTTAAAACTTCTGGGATCAGCAGACCCTGTTGTATTCAAGTATTTAAAATAACTAATTAAGTGTTCAATTTCTTCATTATTCAAATGAAAATCAGGCATAACATTAGTTCCTGTAACTAAAAATCCTTTAATATAGTCAGGTCCTTTTTCATATACATTAGTAAGATCGGGACCTAAATAACCGCCCAATCCATACAATTGATGACATGCATTGCAATTATATTTCTGCCAAAGAGCCTTCCCATCCAGCACACTGGAAGCATGTTCTAAAGGTTTATCTACCGGAGGAGATACATATAACACAACGGTATAACTAAAAAAGGACACCGCCAATACAATAAACAATATAGCTTTATGTTTGTCGGAAAATGGTTTCATAATAAGGGACAAAAATATCCTTTTTTACCTGAATAAATTACCTTCATAAAAAACTTTACATGAAAATTAAAATACCTGCTGAATCGCTAACAATTAAAACAGAGGTTGTTTGCCCAAACGACACCAATCCTGTGGGATATTTGAAAGGAGGTAATTTGGTGCAATGGATGGATATTGCAGCTGCTGTAACTGCTCAAACACATACCGGAATGATATGTGTTACCGCAGGGATTTCTGAAGTTAATTTTTTTGCTCCTGCCAAAGTGGGTGATATTTTGGTTATTGAAGCTCAGCCTACACGTGCCTTTCACTCATCATTAGAGATTTATGTAAAAGTAGCTTTGATAGATATTACCAGCGCGAAACGCAAATTGATAGCTGATGCATATTTTACTTTTGTAGCATCTAACAATAATGACCGCTCTATTCCAATAGCAGAAATTTCTCCACAATCTAATGACGAGAAAAAACAGTATGAACAGGCATTAGAGCGAAAGGAAAGAAGGAAAAATAAATAAGCTTATTCTTCAACCGGTTTTAAATGAGCTGTAAAATGACGCAAAGCCAAACTCTCATAAGTAATTTGCAATCCTTTTATTTTATCTCGTTTATTATACACTTCAATAATAATTTCAGCAACATAATCAATATGACTTTGAGTATATACCCGGCGTGGGATAGCTAATCTAACTAATTCCATCATAGCGGGTATTAAATTCATGTCGGAATCATACTTTCCAAACATCAGAGAACCAATTTCAACACCACGCACGCCACCTTGCAGATATAATTCAGCAACTAATGCCTGGCCCGGGTACTGGTTAACCGGTATATGAGGGAGCATTGCCTTCGCATCCAAATAAACCGCATGTCCACCTGCGGGCTGCATTACCGGAACACCGGCCGCAGTTAATTTTTCAGCCAGATACTCTATACTTCTTATACGATACTGTAAATAATTTTCATCAACCACTTCTTTAAGCCCGATGGCAATTGCTTCCAGATCACGCCCTGCAAGTCCACCATAAGTAGGAAAACCTTCTGTGATTACTAATAAGTTTCTGCATTGTTGAGCCAGTTCAGGGTTATGCATAGCCAAGAAACCACCAATATTTGCAAAAGCATCTTTTTTTGCACTCATTGTACAACCATCAGCATAAGAGAACATTTCCTGTGCAATTTTCAAAACTGATTTATTTGCATATCCGGGCTCTCGCTTTTGAATAAAATAGCAATTCTCAGCAAAGCGACAAGCATCTAAATAAAATAAGATTCCATGGCGATGGCACACATCCTTTACCTTTTTAATATTATCCATACTAACAGGTTGTCCGCCTCCGGAATTATTAGTTACAGTAACAATACATAACGGGATATTTTGAGCTCCTGTTTTCGAAATAAAATCTTCTAATTTCTTAATATCCATATTTCCCTTAAATGGAGCTATTAATGCAGGATCCATCCCTTCATCACATAATAAATCAATCCCTTCTGCTCCGGTATATTCAATATTAGCTCGGGTTGTATCAAACAGTGTATTACTCAAAATATATTTTCCTTTGCCACCGATTATGGAAAAAAGAATTTTTTCGGCAGCTCTTCCCTGATGCGTAGGAATGATAAAAGGCATACCCACTATTTCTTTTACTGCAGCCTCGAAATGAAAGAAACTTTCACTCCCTGCATAAGATTCATCTCCCGACATAACACCTGCCCATTGTGCTGCACTCATAGCGCTGGTTCCACTGTCTGTAAGTAAATCAATCAAAACATCACGTGCAGGAATTAAAAAAGGATTATAATGAGCTTCTTTTAAAATTTGTTTACGCTCTTCGGGTGTTTTTACAAATAAAGGCTCAACTGATTTTATACGAAATGGTTCGATAATGACTGCCATAAAAAAATAATTTTGTGCAAAAGTATTAAAATAGAAGGGCTTTGATAATTTTATTAGTCATGTGAATATCCTTTTTTTAAAAACAAATGAAAAATCGTAGCCAGCATAGAATACTATTTTTAAAAAATGATGGCCGTCAAATACCTATTGGATATATTATTTTTCTTGCTCCGGCTGATTATTTCCTTCTTTATTTGGAAATAATTGTTTTATCATTTCATTCATAACGGGAATGCGTAGTATCTTTTCACGGCTGAGCCAAACTATTATACATAATAAGATATAGAACGCACCCACAATAGTTAATCCCAAAGGAACCGAGCCTAAAATAGAGCCCAACCAATATGCTGCAGCCAGGCTTAGCAGCAGAACAGCAACAAAACCCAATAGTGCAACCAAGATAATTGCCATTAAGGAAGAAACAACAGCAGAAACCCTCTTTGCCGTTTCAAGCTTGAATAATGCGAATTGGGTGTCTGCATAATCACGTAATTGTTTAAACAATTTTTGAGCTTCATCGAGCATAGCAAACGAATTAAGAATTTTGAAAATAAAAAAGCGAAAAAGTTTCCCTATTTATTGTTTCTTCTCTCGCTTTTCTAATTTTTTAAAATAGCCCCTGAATAGGAAATTATGTTTTAAGGCTTCCATATTGGCTTCAAAAGCACGTGTACCTTTTTCAATATTATCAAGGCTTTGCTTAATGGAATTTGTCATTTCCTTATCATTAAGAGCAGCAGAAATCGGGCCATTTCCATTATTTATTTTATTATCAATATCATTTACCATACCATCTAATTTTTCTACTACATTTTTAGCCTCACCACCCACATCATTTAGCTGTTGGGCGGTTTGTTCCAATTGAAAAATTAACTGGGTATCTCGCAAAATACGTCCGGCAGAGCCCTTACCATTTTTTAAATCAGTTACTACTTCATTTAAGGAGCCTGACATATTATTAATCTTCGCGGAAGCCTGTTTCAGGTTATTCATGCTCTCTTTCAAATCAGAAGCGATGGTTTCTGAATTTATTAATTCCCAAAATCCCTTACTATTATTAAACCGTTGAATGGTCATGCGTAAATCCTTCATAATAAAAGATAAATCATCATTTGCACCTCCCAACATATTCATCAAATCTTCGGTGTTAAAAGATTCCTGTCCTATAAGAAAAGTACCGGGTGAAGCAGCAGAGCCGGAAATTTTTGCCGGAATAATATTCAGCACTTTATTTCCTACAATCCCATCTGTACCAATCGAAACCACCGCGTTTGACTTAATCACATTTTTTAATGAAGAAACGATATTCATTTCAACCTCAATGATGGTATCACCCTGAACAAAAATATCACCTACTGTACCCGCTTGGATTCCTGCATAACGAACATTATTACCGGGCATCAACCCTTGTACATTATGGAATTGCACCCTAAGGACAAAAGTAGAGCCAAACATATTTCGCTTCTTTCCTATGAAATAAAGAAAGGCAACCAATACCAGTAAGCCGGCAATAACGAAAATGCCGAGTTTAAGGTTATTTGTACTTTTATTTGCCATACTCAAATTTACTCTGTTATATTTATTTAACTCTATTCACCTTCAAAGAAAGCAGCCACTTTAGCATCACCATGCTTTTTCAATGATTCGTAATTGCCTTCTGCATAACAGCGTCCGTCAATAAGCATAACCACTCTATCGGCGGCCATCTTAATACAATTCATATCATGAGAAATAATGACTGAGGCCGCATTATATTTTTTAGAAATTGTATTCATCAGTGCAATTATTTCTCTTGAAGTAATCGGGTCTAATCCGGTTGTGGGTTCATCATATAAAATAAGCTGTGGTTTAAGAATTAAAGTTCTGGCCAAAGCAATACGTTTGCGCATGCCTCCTGATAATTCAGCGGGCATCATATTCAATGTATGCTCTAAGCCAACATTAGCCAGTGCTTCACGCACCAGGGATTCTTCATCAGTACTTTCTCTTTTCAACCAATGCCGCCGTAGGGGAAACAACAGATTTTCACGAACCGTCATAGAATCATACAATGCGTTGCTTTGAAATAAAAAACCTACTCGAGCCCTAATCTTATCCAATTCATTTACAGAAATAAGCGATACATCTTTTCCAAGAAGGATTACAGTTCCGCTATCAGCCATCATTAATCCAATAATACACTTAATTAATACTGATTTACCTGAGCCTGATTTACCCACTACTACAACATTTTCGCCTGCAAAGACCCTTAATGAAAAATCGCGCAACACATGATTATTACCAAAAGATTTACACAAATTGGCTACATCAAGCACCACTTCTTTATGTTGCAAAGCAGGTTCCATTCTATTCAATTAAAGCCAAGTAAATCGGTTATCTGAACAGCAATTAAATCAATAATAAATACCAGCAGTGATGCAACCACTACTGCTGAATTAGCTGACACACCAACACCTTCTGTTCCCTTTTTTGAAAAATATCCTTTATAGCACCCAACAATTCCCACTGCAAATCCAAAGAAAAAAGTTTTAACAACTGCTGGTATTAAGTCGCTGAATGAAACATTATCCAACACTTGCATAATAAACAACTGCACACTTGTATGTCCGGTAATATTTACACCAACATAGGCACCATACAAAGAAATAACATCATTGAGTAATACCAGGATAGGCAACATTAATGTAGCTGCCAAAACCCTGGTTACTACTAAAAATTTAAAGGGATTTGTTCCACTCACCTCCATTGCGTCAATCTGCTCAGTAACACGCATGCTTCCCAATTCTGCACCCATACTGCTTCCAATCTTTCCTGCAAAAATGAGCGCAGTAATAACCGGTGAAACTTCCCGTACAAGAGCTATACTCAAAATTGCCGGAATTTGTGATTCAACCCCATATTCAATCATTGAAGGTCGCAATTGCATGGTAAGAACCAAGCCCATTATAAAGCCGGTAATACCGATGAGTGGAAGGGAGTGATAACCTACACGAAAACACTGTCGCAATAATTCAGCGGTTTCATACCTTGGTTTAAACACCTGTGTAAAGAAATTGCCGGTGAAACGAGCCATTCCTCCCGATTCTACTAAAAACGATTTCAATTGATTACGGGCATTCATAAATAAAAATTAGATAACCTCTCTGCTACTTATCAATAATACGTTTAATTAGCGACTTAAAACTATTTTCATCCCATCGCGCAAATCGTCCACGTTGTACTACCATTTCATTACCCTCCTGTTTATTTAAAAAATAATGAAACACAAAGTGGCCGGAAGGGTCCATCCAGCCCACTTCCTGTCCAAATCGAAGATCATTAAGCACCAATGTATCGCCATAATATTCCGCAGTATATAATCCTTTTGAAAAGCGAATCAAGTCTTTAATTTCTGGATTGTCTTGCCATTTTTCCAAAAATTCTTTTTGCTGAGGAAAATAAGTCCATTGAATAGGTTTACTTCCTTCAAAGACCGAATGATACCCAACATAAAATCCGGAATCACCGGGTGTGGCTAAAAACCAAAGCCATGTTTGTAAAGGAGCAGGAGTAGTAAACAAATTATTGGAAGGCATACGTTGATTATCCAAATCTTTCTTCACTTGATTTTCAACCAATATTTTATTTACCACACTATAGCCAAGATAAAGAGAGGCAATTACCGAGCCTATCATTAACCATTTTTTTCTACTATTCGCTTGACGGGGTAGAATAAACAGTGCCAAAGCGGATATTAAAAGAAAAACAGAAAAAAAGGGATCCACTACATACAAAGTATCGAAAGCAATTCGTGCATGCGAGAAAGGCTCAAACCAACCTGTGCCATAATTATTAAAAGCATCAATAAAAATATGCACTGCCAATGCAGAGAGAAAAAATAGCATCCACTTTTTCAATGATATAGGTGCTTTACGATGCCATGATTTAGCAACAAAAGAAAGTACAATAGAAAAAAGGAAAGCAAAAAGAATAGAATGAGTGAACCCTCTATGGGCTAACAAAACCTTTGATGTAGGGAGCCAAAAGGATGCTATTCCATCCAAATCAGGAACCGTTTGTGCAAATGCACCCCACAACAAGGCCTTTTTACCAAGCGTTTTACCTACAAAAGCCTCACCCATGCATGCGCCGATAGCAATATGCGTTACAGAATCCATACTAATAAAAGGAAAAGTAAAACATTATTTGGCATGAGCAATAAACAAAGGATTTGACAAACTCTTCATCAACACATCAGCCATACTTTCTTTAAACCACCTAGACACCGCTCCTCTTTTATAAGCCCCCAACACCACTAACACATTACCCGGTTTAGATTTCAAATATTGTGGAATTTCCACGTCTGCCACCAATCCTTTAACCACCCTAAATTCAGCAGTAGGAAAATGCCTGGTCATAAACTCTTTCATTAAATTTCCATCTGGAAGATGTAAACTATTTTCAGGTTTTTTAACCGTAATCACCTCTTTTTCGAGGCCTGGGTGCTGGCCCATAACATAACTAAATTGCTTGATTGCAAAAACCGAATTGGGAGAACCATCAAAAAGCATGGCCACGCTAGAAAAGGGATCTGCGTTATTTACTAATAAGACCGGGCATTCGGTAGCAGCTAAAAAATCGGTAACAAACTGGGTGGGGATTCTTTCATCCAAACGCATAAAGGTTTCCTTTTGATCAATAATAACCAAATCTGCGTAAATACTTTCTTGCACCAAGGAAGGGAAAGCAACATTATCTTCTTTATGCTTACTAAAATCTATTCCGGCATCAATACATGCCTGAACAAACAGTTGGCGAGATGCAGCCCTTATTTCATCATCTTTTTTTTCGAGCTTTTCAATTTCTTCATTTGTCAACTGGTCCTTAACAATTGCCTGATACTTACTAAAACTTTGGTAGGTGAAATCTTCCAAAAACAACCCTACCAAATGTGCCTTCTTTTCTTTAGCCAGCCGGATGCTATGTGCCAGCGTAGCTTCAGAAAATTTCAATCCATCAAATACCGCAACAATTTTTATCATAAAAATATTTTAGGGGTGTGTAACAAAAACCGGAATATTAATCATTTTTAAAAAGCCTTCGGCAGTGCTATGTCTAAAAAAACGCGAAATTTTATTTCTTCCAAACGCACCAAAAGTAACAATAGCTTCATCATTATGCATTAATTCACTCACGATAACCGCATCCGCTAATCCACCCAACACTTTAATGGTAACAGAAGAATAATGGCTATGCAGAAATACTTTTAAAGACTGTTCATGAGGAAGCCCGTTCTTTGATTCTTCTACATAAATAACGGTTACGGGTAAGTGTTTTAGGTAACTAAATAAATAAGTAAACTGCCTAATAGCATATAAAGAGGAATATCCGCCATTATAGGTGAAAATAATCTCCTTCGGCGCTGTTATTGTTTTTGAAGCAATCAGTACTGGACATTGCACGCGTGGGAGTAGTTCAAGAACATAGGAAGATGGAGTAGCTTCATCAAATGAACTAAAAGTTAATCCCGACTGAACCAATATCATATCGGCAAATCGGCTTTCGGTAACAACCCCTTCATCTGCATCAATAACTCCACTGCTTACCAGCACTTCAATATTTGTTGATTGAAATACCTGATGGATATTTCCGACCACTTCATCAATTTTTTTTGAAAAATCAGATGATTCCATTTGAGGTGCTAACATATAAGGAATAGAAGGGAAAAGAGGATCTGTGGAGAACAGTGGAATTTCCGGTTGCTGCCATTCCTTAAGCATTACAGCATTAAGAGCATAACCTCCTTCTTTTGCAAAAGACGCAGCAAAATAAGCATCTTGCATACTAAATGTAAATGGATTAATCAACCACAGCACACGGTTCATAATTTATAAATTTAATAATCATTTATGCGTAACCGTTATTATCGCACCTTCACACCTCCCACTATGTCAAATTTACAAAATAATGTAACGTATATCACCGGATATTTACAAATAAATTACCGTAAGATAACAATCCATCCATTAAACCATCTGCCTTACCTTTGTTTATCTTTCCAAAAGGAAGATACTACCTTTTTCACCATAGTATAAAAATGAAATTAACCAGAGTTTTCAAGCGTTTTTTTGAAAGCGAGCAATCAGCAGGTTTAATCCTCGTATTTTGTACTATTTTTTCTTTAATGTTGGCTAATTCTTTTCGCGCTCACTCTTATCTTAATATGTGGATGCTGCCGGTAGCAGGAAATTCTATCACTCATTGGATAAATGATGGCCTAATGGCTATCTTCTTCCTCCTTATTGGGCTTGAATTAAAACGAGAAATTTACATAGGTGAATTATCTCAACCTAAACACGCACTCCTACCGGTTTTTGCTGCCTTAGGTGGCATCTTAGTTCCTGCAGGTATTTACACATTATTTAATTGGGGAACACCACATAGTGCCGGGGCCGGTATTCCTATGGCTACGGATATTGCTTTTTCCTTAGGAGTCCTATCCTTGTTAGGAAATAAAGTTCCTCCCGCACTAAAAGTATTTCTTGCCGCACTCGCTATTACTGACGACTTGGGTGCTATTCTGGTTATTGCCTTTTTTTACACCGGAACATTATCCTGGATTTACCTGGCAGCATCTTTAGGTATATTTTTTCTACTCCTCCTTTTGAATAAATTACGTGTAAATTTATTTCTCCCTTATTTAATTGGTGGGATAGCCATGTGGTATTTCATGTTACACTCAGGCGTACACGCAACCATAACTGGTGTTTTATTGGCGTTCACACTACCATTTGGAAATGGCAATAAACAAACTTTATCTTTTAAAACAGAGAAAGCACTACATTTTCCTGTATCTTATTTCATCTTACCCTTATTTGCTTTGGCTAATACAGCTATCCCAATAACTCAAGACTGGCACACAACAATTACAGAATCTTATAGTTTGGGAATTGCCCTTGGTTTGATAATTGGCAAACCACTTGGGATCATTCTTTTTTCTTACCTGGTAACCTATGTCGGATTAGCTTCTTTTTCAGGCGGATTGAATTTTAAAAACTTATTAGGAATCGGCATGTTAGGTGGAATAGGCTTTACCATGTCTATTTTCATCTGCCTTCTAGCATTTAAAGACCCCGAAGTGATAAATGGTGCCAAAATTTCCATATTGCTAGCTTCTTTTATTATAGGATTAACAGGTTTCTTATATTTAAAATTTACCTTGCATACAAAAAAGAAATAATTACAAAATGAAAATTTCAATCTTAGCAATAAGCATCTTCCTTCTTGCATCATGTGGCAATAATTCATCAAATAATACTGAAACTATTGCTGCAGATTCAATAAAGAACCATTTAATTGCGCAGGAAAACAAAACCATATCATTACCCGATGATTTTAAATGGCGTTTGGTATGGTTATCTGATAAACCGGTTGCCGATTCCATAAATGGAGAAATCCCTGTTATTCAATTTAACAAGGCAGATAGTTCATTTAGCGGAACTATGGGATGTAACCGTATTGGAGCAAAGTATTTAATCAAAGAAAATACCATCCAATTCTCACAAGGATTTGCAACCAAGATGTTTTGTCAAGATTTATGGGCAGAAGATACTTTTTTGAAAAATATGGATAGCATAAATCATTTTTCGATGGTGGGAGATTCCTTACAGCTATTACAAAATGAAAAAGCCATAGCCATTTTCACAAAGTATAATAACACCATAGAATAATAATTATTTTAAAAACAGAATAAATCACTTTTCTACTCCTAATTTTTATACCAAAATTTTGAATGATGAAATCTTTATCAACACCCAAAGGAAATAATAAGAAAAAGTTGGCAACAATGCTCAATGAACTCCTTGCCGACTATATGATGTTCTATCAAAATACTCGAGGTCTTCACTGGAATATTAAAGGTGAAAAATTCTTCGAATTACATGCAAAATTTGAAGAACTATATACCAACTTATTGGTTAAGATTGATGAGATTGGGGAGCGGATTTTAACCCTTGGCGAGCAACCTTATCATACCTTCTCTGACTTTATTTCTCATTCAAAAATTAAAGCCGTAAAAAATATATCAGATGCAAGGAAATCTGCAGAGTCTGTAATCAACGGATTAGAAGAAGTATTAAAACTTCAACGTGCTATATTAAATTCTTCTGCAGAAACAGGAGATGAAGGCACCAATGCCCTGATGAGTGACTACATTGCCGAACAGGAGAAATTGCTGTGGATGTATAAAGCATATTGCTCTTAAATTTTAAAACAAAAAGAATGAACTTTTTTACAAAAGCACTGATGATTTTCTTAGTAAGCTATAGCATTCAAGCATGTATAGCACAGAATAAGGACTATCTTTTATCTGCTCCTGATTTTCAACAAGCTGTACTGGCAGATAAGGATGCTGTAGTATTAGACGTGAGAACACCAACAGAATATTCAGAAGGGTATTTATTCAACGCACATAATATTGATTATGAAGATGAGCAATTTGAAAATCGTTTAAGCGGCTTAGACAGAACCAAAACATATTATGTGTATTGCCTTGGAGGAAGCAGAAGTGCTTCAGCTATTAAAATAATGCGTAAAGAAGGATTTGCAAACATCAAAGAATTAAAAGGAGGAATGATGGCATGGCGTAAAGCAGAATTACCTGTTGTTGAGCAAAATGCCAAAACAGATGCTATTGCACATGATGAGTATTTAAAAATGGTAGGCTCCGGTTATGTATTAGTAGATTTTTACGCTCCTTGGTGTATGCCATGTAAAAAACTTGAGCCTATTTTAAAATCCTTAGGAGAAACATATGCCAGTAAATTAAAGATCGTACGAATTAACATTGATGAAAATGTAAAGCTGGCTGTAAAACTATCTGCAGACGAAATCCCGGTGCTTAAATTATATAATAACGGGAAATTAGTGTGGGAAGAACGAGGCCTTGTTTCAAGAGAGACAATAACAACTGCAATTGAAAAATTTCAATAATTTAAAATATTACGCATGATAAATACTATAAAAAGAATTAGCTTTTTCCTCATTTTAACGAGTGTATTTGCATGTAACAACAATGAGGATAAAAGAGAATTGCCATTAACAGATGCAAACCCTGTACAGCCGGACTCGACTCTTTCAATTACAGATGCAGCATATTTTTGGGAAGCAAAAGATATTGATGGCAAAATTGAAATGCAAAAGGTCAGACCCATACCAACAGATTCTTTAAATTTTAATGCAGTAATTGAGCTATTCAATAGTAATTATCCTGACATTAAATTAATTCCATCGGGATTATCTCATGACACGTTGGCAATAAAAGTAGAAAACAGTGCTTATCTAACTCAACGAATGGGCTCTACAGGCGCTGAAACATATATTAAAGAACTCACTTACAACCTAACTGAATTAAAAGATATTCATTTCATAGACCTCCGTTTTACGCGTGGTGACCATGCCAAACCGGGTATTTATACCCGTGCCGATTTTGTAAATTAAAAGTGGATTTGTTTTACAAAACAACTTTACTCGCTAAGCTTATAAACTCTAAGGAAGCTGCATAATTTCAGAATAGTGCATAACGCAATATCCTGTAAACCTATCAAATTCCTACCATTTTTGTTTAGCACTGGATAATAAAATTTTGGGTGGGTAGGTGGCTGACTTTTTCCTACAAGTTTAAAATAGATTTTTTAATTTAAACT